>NZ_JACJQW010000013.1:0-175412 GCF_014696905.1 Nostoc sp. FACHB-190 | reverse complement strand
CTCCAGTTTATCGACTACTTTAATCAAACAATGGCTAAACCTTTTCAGTGGACTTATAAGGGCAAAGTTTTGGCTCTTTAATGGTCTGCTTATTTCCGCCTTGCTGTACTAGTAGTTTCTAGATGTATAGCAGTAGTCAGAGATGTTAGGACAATTTCAAAGTTTGAATGCCAGAAATAGTAAGACTTTTCCTCCTGCCTTGAAAGAGGGTGTAAGGGTGTAAGGGTATGGGGGTGTAGGGGAAGGATATCTTTCATCTATGACTGTGAAATTTTTTCATCGGGACTGCCTTCTGCTATATTTGTCCAATTAACCCTATTTTTCAGAACTGGAATAATACCTCTGGCAGAAGAAAAACTATGTAGGAGAATTTATTGGCAAATTGACAATTAATTTTGTACCTTTTCCTGGGGTGCTTTGAGCAGTAATTGTGCCGAAATGGCGTTCGGCGATTTTGCGACAAATAGTTAAGCCAATGCCTGTACCTTCATATTCTCGCCGACCATGTAACCTTTGAAAAATTTGAAAGATGCGATCGCTATACTTTTGTTCAAATCCAATACCATTATCTTCGATGATAATTTGACAAAATTCCAGTCCCACGGCTAATTGTGCTGATTGATTATTTAAATGTTGACTATATATTTTGACAATAGGTGTCATTTGTGGGTGATGAAATTTCAAAGCGTTACCAATGAGATTTTGCATTAATTGGCGCATTTGCAGAGGATCAGCTTTGATTGTTGGTAAATCTTCCACTTCCACAGTTGCGCCTGTTTGTTGAATTAAAACTTCTAAATCCGACAATACCTCTTGGGTGATTTCAGCTAAACTTACAGATACAAAAGGTTGCGCTCTGGTTGTTACCCGTGAGAGCGTTAACAAACCTTCAATTAAAGTCTGCATTCGCAAAACAGCATTCTGCATTCTTTCTAAATAATCAGATGCAGCTTCAGGTAAAGAGTCACCACAAGTAATCAGTAAGCGTTCGCTAAAAGTTTTAATTTTGCGTAGCGGTTCTTGTAAATCATGGGAAGCAATAAAGGCAAATTCTTGCAGTGCTTCATTAGAACGGCTGAGTTCTTGTCGTTGACGAGTTTCGGTTTCCAGAATTTTGCTTTGGGTTAAAGCGATACCAATTTGATCTGCGAGTTGTTGCAAAAGTTCAATTTCCCAGTTATTCCACTGTCGGGGATGTACACACTGATTGGCAATTAATAAGCCCCAGATTTGATTTTGGAGAAAGATTGGTACCGAAAGAACAGCTTTGACACCCAACTCTTGCATAATTTTCAGGTGTGGCGGTGAGATGTTTGCTGCTTCTTGTTCGTCGTCTAAATTACTAATGGCGTTAATTATTCCCTGGCTGTATTTTAAAACATACATTTCTCCGAGAGTCGGCTCATTCAATTCCAGACTTGAGGCCATTGGCAAACCAGGAACCACGGCTTCTTTTAAAATTAAGATTGAGCCGTTGGAACGTAGTCGTAAAATCAAAACTCTATCTGCACGCAGTAATTTTTGTACCTCAGTGACACTGGTTTGCAAAATTTCGTCAATCTGTAAAGACTGGCGAATTTTGACAGTGATGTCAGCAAATAACTGCGATCGTAAATTTTGCCATTGTAATTGTGCCTGTACTCGCTTACGTTCAGTAATGTCCATCATCGCACCAATCATCCGCACTGGTTGACCTGCTTGGTCATGGACAATATAAGCTCGGTCTAAAATGTAAGCATAGGAACCATCATAACGACGAAAGCGGTATTCATGTGACCAAAATTGTTGCCCGCTATTAATAGCAGCCCACATATCCGTATCAATTATTGGTTGATCTTCTGGATGTATGCGTTCATACCACCAATTTAAATCAGCACTCAACTCTGCTAAGGGATAGCCAAACAGGGTTTGTACAGCTTGATTCCACCACACCTGATTCGTCAGCAAATCCCAATCCCAAATCACATCATTAGTTGCACGGGTAATAATTTGAAATCGCTCTTCACTCTGGCGCAATTCTGCTTCTGCTTGTTTACGCTTGGTAATATCTATCACGATCCCAGACATTCGCACAGGTTCCCCAGCCGCGTTGCGAAAAACTACACCTTTGCTCACTAACCAGCGAATGCTACCATCAGCTAAAACAATCCGAAATTCCACATCATACTCCGCATCTGTTTGCACTGCTTCGATTACCGAGATGTTGACAAAATCCCGGTCTTGGGGATGAACATAGTGTAAAAAAGTTTCATACCGACCATCAAAACTACCAGGTTCCAAGCCAAACAGTGCTTCTTTGTTATCTGACCAACTAACTTGATTAGTAATTATATTCCAGTCCCAAGTTCCCATCCGAGCAGCTTCTAGGGCAATTTTCATTTGGGTTTCTCGTAATTGCGCCTGTTGATTTTGCTGACGTAATTGCTTGATGGCGCGAGATGCTGCTAAAAGATGGCGGATTCTGTGGGATAATACTACCCATTGAATTGGTTTAGTAATGTAGTCGGTTGCACCCACGGCAAAAGCTCGCTCTACCGATGCTGGCTCGTAAGCCGCAGTAATCATTAATATTGGTGTATCCTGAATATCTGGTAATTTTTGTAATTTTTCGCAGCAAGTAAACCCATCCATAACGGGCATAATAGCATCTATAATTACCATATCTGGATGTAAATTAGTGTAGGTAGTAATTGCTTTGCAACCATTACTAGCTTCTACGACTCGATATCCAGCATATTCCATCAGTTGACGCAGATGAATTCTGGTCACATCGTCGTCATCGACAATCAAAATCAGCGCCGAATCTTGATTAGTCATGGTGATTGGTAGTTCTTCATCAATATCAAAATTTAAAATCAGAAATTTAAAATGCTATGGCTTATACAAATTATTATCAACTCTATGATGGGACTCATATTTGATTTCTGAACAAAATCAATAAAATCTCTGTTCCCTGTTCCCTTTTCCCTACCTTCACTCCTTAAATTCAGAAATCAAACCAAATTTTATATGACCACTACATTTACCGCACCAATTAAACCAAGACTCGAAGATAGTTTTGCAATTACCTTTGCTCCCTTATCCCTTGAGGAAGTCTACGCCAAAGCGGACGATGCAGCTAACGGTGCTGTGGTGGTGATGAGTGGTATGGTACGCAACAACACTGATGGACAACCTGTCGTCGCCCTAGAATATCAAGCTTATGAACCGATGGCGATGCGGGTGTTTTATCAAATTGCGGCTGATATTCGCACATTTTGGCCTGATGTTAAACGAGTTGTGATTCATCACCGCATTGGTAGGTTACAAGTAGGCGAAATCAGCGTTTTAGTCGCTGTCGGCTGTCCCCATCGCGGTGAGGCGTTTGAAGCCTGTCGCTATGCTATTGATACTTTGAAACATAACGCGCCAATTTGGAAAAAAGAACACTGGCAAAATGGTTCTACCACTTGGGTGAGTATTGGTGCTTGTGAACAGTCAGGACAAAATTGCTAAAATTCCCGAAGTAGTTGCCTATGCCCGTGTTTCATCTAGAGAACAGGCAGAAAATTGGGCGGCATTAGATCAGCAAATAGCTCGTCTTAAGGCGGCAGGGGCAGAAATAGTATTAACTGATACTGAATCTGGACGTGAGGGCAAAGAAGACCAACGTTCTAATTGTGCAAACTGCAAATCACATCACAGTTTGCACAGTGTTTCAAAGATTACCGAAAAGTAAACCGAGTTGACCATTCAATAAAAGACTTAATTACACAACGAATATACGGATTAATCATGGGATACGAAGACTTAAACGACCATGAAGAATTACGTCATGACCCGATGTTTGCTCTAGCATTAGGAAAAAAAATATGTTGAGATTTTAGTACGAGGAGATAGTGCTTATTCCAGGGACGATATTATGACATGGTGTGAGTCACTGCCTGGAGTTGACTACGTTTTTGGATTGGCGCAAAATAGTCGTTTAATTGGGATGG
Source organism: Nostoc sp. FACHB-190 (assembly GCF_014696905.1). Classification (NCBI taxonomy): domain Bacteria; kingdom Bacillati; phylum Cyanobacteriota; class Cyanophyceae; order Nostocales; family Nostocaceae; genus Nostoc; species Nostoc sp. FACHB-190. Next base: position 171,435 of record NZ_JACJQW010000013.1, on the reverse strand, counting down.
CTACCACGACTCATTTAGGATTGCTATGCAATAAATAGGGTTTGCTGAAAAAGTTATTTGGTGGGGATTTTTCTGTAGGGTGCGTGACGCAACGAGAAGATTTGAACGTAGTCATCAGATTTATCACGCCACACACCAACCACCAATTGTGACACTTAGGTAAGTCCTACTTAAATAGGTTGTAGGGGTGAACAGCCGTTCACCCCTACAACCTCACACTCATTCTTAACAAACAACCTTTGTGCTTAAGTCTTGTATGTACTTATCAATCTTGGGCAATTTCCTCAGAACTCTTTCTGAGAGTTTGGCTGGCCAAGGCGACAGAATGATCGTAATACTTTCTAAAGTCAAATTTGTCCGGCCAGTCTTGCTGAAAATCGTATCTACCGGGAGCTAGGATATTATTTGGGTCTAACGCCCGTTTTAATTCTTGTAGTAATTTGCCATAGTCATCTTTGGGTGTTGGTAAAGAATTCATTGCTGAAGTCGTTAAGCGATAAGGAATATAGCCTTCTAGTATCAATTTTTGCATCATTTCATCATGACAAGCGATCGCTCTTTCATCTTCTCCAGGCACATCTCTATCGTAAACAATCGCAACAGTCATATCGATACTTCTTTCTGTGACACATTGCAGTCCAATATTTGGCTCAAACTGATATCGGATAGCGATTTCTTCAATAATTTTTAAAGCTGTTCTCACATGCTTGCCATCAAAAGGTACACTAGGAGCCAACCAAATCAAACCACAACGATCTCTATCTGGATTCATATTAGATGGTACAGGATCTCGCTTTCTCCAGTAAGCCATAGAAATAACTTTGTCAGTGGGGATACCTCGCTGGAGATTTTTATTATAGAAAAAGTCAATTATACCTCTTAAATCTACTCCAGTAATCAATTTATAAATAGGGCGAATGATTTCTAAAATTTTTGCTTTACGCTCATCAAAAAATACAATTTTATTAACTGTTTTCTTCAATGCTCGTTGAATTAACTTCCTTTCAATTCGTCCCTGTTCTTTACTAGCAGAGTATAAAGCGCCTTCACCAATCCATAAACCACCACCCCATGCCTTTCTAAAGTTAGGCATTAAATCTTCTGGGAGGGGTGTTTTTTCATTAGTATCTTTCCAAGGATATTGTTGTTTTGTAGACAACATACGATAGTCATTAAAGATAACAAAGCTATTTCTTAATAGTCCTTGTAACTTTAAATTTTGCAGAGTATCGATAAATTCTTCAAAAGCAGAATCATCTTGGAGAGAATAGAAAAAAGACTGGAAATATTGAGGTTGGGGAATTAACCAGATTGTCATTTGTGTAACAATCCCAAAGTTAGACTGTGTAAATATGCCATCTAAATAAGGGCCTATTCCCCAACGATTCACCTTAGCAGCTTGAGCATTTGCAAAGCGATCAAATCCAGTATGAATCAATTCTCCTGTTGGTAAAACAACTTCAAATCCGCAGACATTAGCAAATCTATCGCCATAAGGCCCTTTACCAATTCCTCTTTCTAAGATATTGCCAACTAAACTGGAATCGGAAGCACTTCCTGTCACAGACATCATTAAGTTTGACTGATGTTTTTGTAAAAACTCAAACAGTTGTCCCTGTGTGACACCAGCTTCTACAGTCACATAAGCCAACTTCTCGTCATAATCCACAATTCGGTTGAGCCTACTCAATTCCATAATCACGCAACCATCTTGAGTAGGCACTTTTGAACCATATCCCCAATTTTTGCCTGTACTCACAGGGTAAATAGGTACTTTATATTTGTTTGCTATGCAGACACACTCTTGGACTTCAGCACAGTTTCCCGGTCGAATAATGGCCAGCACTTTCTGAGTTGTTGCAAATGTTGCAGTTTCAGCCGCCGAGATGGATTTTTGATCAACCACCACATTATCTGGACTTAAAAGTTCTTGATATGCTTGCAGTACTTTGGCTAAGTATTCCATATTTTTGGGTTAAGTACTAGATTGTTGATAATTCAAAATGTTGGTATCTCACCTCTTTTTTAGAGGTGAGACTAAATTCCGATTTCTCACTAGTGGCGTAGTCAAGCTAAATCAGTGCATCAAGATGAAGCATCTTTGTTGCAAAAAAGTTATCCTCCAAAAAAATTAATGCAACATTTTTATTCTTGAGTCGTCACTATTGAAAAGGTTTTCAAGACAATGAAAGCCTAGCAATCAGTTCTCGGTACGGGGGCGCTGGGGTAGTGAAAATTTAGCAATAATAGCTCTTTTACTTCTCCAGCTTCCTCGGCTTTCTTTTATCTACGAAGTTTTAGGAATTTCTAAGTTAGTTAAACAAGCGGCTTGCGAGCAGTTGTAATCTCACCTGGACAGAGCATCAAACTAACATTGCGATCAAATTGAATACGCCCATTTAAACGCATTCTGTAAGCTCTAACTTGAGCCGCTTGATGTTCGAGGTCAGCTTGAAGTCTTTGTTCCTCGGAAAAGTACTGTTGAGCAACAATTGAAGAGTTAATTCTGTAATTGAAGCTTTGTTCGCACTTAACATTGATAAACCCTGATGTGGTGAGCCATCCGTATAGCTCTTCTCTGGTAAGAAAATGACGGTTTTTGGCTAAATCATCCATACCAGCATAAGTATCTTTGACTCTCGCAATTTCCCGCAGTTCATCCCTTTCTTGTGGATCATCGAATAGCATACCAAGATTCACAAAAAGTCCGCCTGGCTTCAAAACTCGGTAGATACTACGATAAAGCTCTAACTGATAAGAGCGAGGAATTTCATGGTTGGAACTTTTAATCATGACTCGATCAAAAGAGTTATCGGGGATTCGGATGTGAGAGTCGCGGGAAGTCATGGTTAAAATATCTCCCCAAATCACCTCTGCGTTAGCTTGTGCAAGCTTATTGCTGGCAAACTTGGTTTGTACCTGTGAGTACTCCAGTACAACGAGTTTAGGACAATCAATTTTGTGTGTCAGACAGTATTGATAAAGCCCGTGCGCTAGGTTGCCATCTCCTGCCATTGCATCTAGAACAGTCTGAGCTTTTTCTGGTTCTAACAGCCTGAATATCTGATTAATTAATTGAGAGTCAAATCCGTTAATTGCATCTTGATCATATTTTCCAACTAAGTCAAATCCTCTATCTTCTTGTAGTAAAACCATTGGAATCCTCCAGTTATGTGAATTGTTGTTGCAGATTCAGGAAAGAAAAGTCAGCAACTCAAACAGTTGTAGCGATCGCCAAGAACGCTGCAAAATTAAGAGTAAGATTGCACTGTTTGGGTAAAATGAGAGCTTTATTTTATACCGAAGTTATTTTGGCTAAATACTTTGGTCAAGCTCTAATCTTTAATCATTCCTAATCCGGAATGTTTCGCAGATAGTAACAAAACTTTACAGTTCTCCCTTTCATCCTTCCCAAACCCTTGATTTTTGGTTTTATTGTGTAAGTTCTATGTATATGTATGAAATCAAAAATCCTAATGACTGTTGTAAAAATCGAGGTTTTGATATCTCTAGTGTTTGAGGAGTGGAAGTGGTTATTTGCTCCCAAATACTTAAAAAACTTTACACTTAAAGCTTAATATTTTATTAACTTTCAATTCCGTCCCATTTGTAATACGCAAAATTTAATATTCAAAAAGCTTTTAAATGCACACTCAATTATGTATAATTTAATTCACCAAAATATATCATTAAATCGAGTTTTTACTCAAACTAAGTATGTTATCAGTTTTTTTTTGAAGATTAAATTTAAGCAGCCTACAGTCAATTTAGCAAAAATTTTTTCCCAACATATACCAGCTTTTCAACTATATCTATTGCAATTTCAAATACTAACCGTTACTAGCATCATTTTAGGATTATATCTAACACCTAAAACAGTCTTAGCTCAAAACATCATCCCCGCCAACGACGGCACAGGTACAACAGTTGACCCCCAAGGCGACAAAATCAATATTAGTGGTGGTAGCCTCAGTAGCGACAAAGCCAATCTCTTCCACAGCTTCAGCAAATTTGGACTCGATGCCAACCAAACCGCCAACTTTTTATCCCAACCATCCATCCAAAACATTTTAGGCAGAGTCACAGGTGGAGACGCATCCATCATTAACGGCGTAATTCGCGTCAGTGGTGGCAATTCCAACTTATATTTAATCAACCCCGCAGGTATTATCTTTGGGCAAAATGCCAGTTTAAATGTACCAGCCTCCTTTACCGCTACTACAGCCACTCGTCTCGGTTTTGGGAATAATAACTGGTTAAATGCTGTTGGCACAAACAACTACAGTCAACTTATTGGTACACCCAATAGTTTTGCCTTTGATAGTAGTGTTGCTAGTGCAATTTTCAACCAAGCTAATTTAGCTGTACCAACTGGCAATAATCTCAGTTTATTTGGTGGCACAGTGGTAAGTACAGGCAGTTTATCAGCCCCTGGGGGTAACGTCACAATTGCGGCTGTACCGGGAAGTAGTTTACTCAAAGTCAGTTTGGCGGGAAATCCGTTGAGTTTGGAAATTCAACCGTTAAATGCAATTAATAATAATTTGCCATCGAATGATTTAGCGGCGTTATTAACTGGTGGTGGTGGTGGCAATGCCACTAATTTAGTTGTAGATAATGGTGAAGTAAAGTTAACTGGTTCTGGTTTGACTGTGAGCAATGGTGATGTTGTTGTAACTCAAAATATTATCACTGCTGATAGATTTACTGGTTTAGCAGGCGCAGTTAATATAACAGCAGAAGGTAATATTACAACTAATAATATTGATGCTTCAGCTTTCAGCCGTTTTGAAAGTGCTAAGGCAGGCGCAGTTAATTTAACAGCAGGCGGTAATATTACAACTAATAATATTGATACTTCCGCAGCTTTAATTTTGGGGACTGCTAATGCAGGTGCAGTGAATTTAATTGCTGGTGGTAACATTAATGTGGATAGCATCAATACAAGTGCTATTAGTATTGATGTTGGTCAAATTAATTTTATCAATGCCAATCTTCCACCTCAAGCTAGAATTTCGTTGCCTGATACACCCCCACTTGCTCAAGGTGGTAATGTTAATCTTTTAGCCAATGGCACTGTCAGGGTAGTAGGAGAAATTCTTGATAATGATCAGCCTACCGGGAATTCGATTTTGACTAGTGCATTTACTCAACCGGGTTCTGTCACGATTCAACATAACGGCGGCGTAAATAATGTGCCATTTGTGGTAGGTAATGCTAACTTGAATGGCACCAAAGCAGCTATTAATGTCAGTCAACTTAGTTTTTTTAATCAAACTTCAACTGTTGCAAACATCATCATAGATAGCAACGATTCCCAAATTACGTCGACATCACCAATTAACACTTTTCCTGTACTGCCACTAGGCGGAATGGCAGAAGGTACACCTGATTTAATTTCTATTATTTCTGTTAATACTCCACCGACTTTAACAGGTAATTATAATTTACCAGATACTCGCCAAAATCGTCCTGTTACATTTACCCTTGGTTCATTAAATATTAATCCTAATGATGTTAATAATGATGTCAGCAAAATAATTGTAGATAAGATATTATCTGGTTTTTTAAACTTGCAGGATGGAACACCCGTTACACCAGAAACTATTTTAAATCCCAATACAGTTTTAGTTTATACACCACAAAGGGGTTCTGTTGGTCGAGTACAAGCTTTTACAATTAAAGCAAGTGATGGTGTTTCTGAATCTGCACCACAATCAATCAATGTTAATATCACGCGACAACCAATAATTATCCCTCCGCCTATTACTGAGCCTCCTGTAACAGATAATCCCTCGCCTAACCCTAGAACAAATAATCCTCCTCCTGTAGATACGGATAATTCTTTTAATCCCGAAACAAATAATCCGCTAAATATAGACCTAACTAATGTAGTTGATTCGGAGACAGAAGAAAAGAAAACGGCTAGTATTCCAATTTTAGAAAAAGATCAGTCTTTGCTAAATGTAGATGTAGATAAAGAGATATCTAAAATTGATGCTAGATTTACTAACCAGTTTGCCCAATATTTAGGTACAGGTACACCACCAATTAAAGGTATTAAAGAAGCTAGTGAAAGTTTAGTCAATATTGAAAATGCTACAGGTGTAAAACCTGCATTGATTTACATTTCGTTTGTGCCGAAAACACTCAAGCGGAGTGTTTTACCAGAACAAAAACTCACGCCTCAAGCTGATGATGTTTTAGAGTTAGTTGTAGTGACGGGTAAAGGTGAGCCGATTCGGAAAGTAATTGATGTGACGCGATCGCAAGTTTTAGCTGTAAGTAAACAGTTTACCAACAATATTACCCAACCAAGTTTGTCAAATAACTATCTTACTTCAGCACAACGACTATATAACTGGCTCATTACACCCCTAACACCTACCCTACAAGCACGGCAAATTAACAATTTAGTGTTTATTGTGGATGCTGGCTTGCGAACTATGCCCATAGCGGCACTTTATGATGGTCAACAGTATCTTATAGAAAACTATAGTGTTGGCTTAATGCCAAGTTTGAGCCTGACAGATACCACATACGTCGATATTAAAACAGCCGAAGTTTTGGGGATGGGTGCATCTCAGTTTATGAATCAAGATCCCCTACCATCTGTACCTTCAGAGTTAACTACTATCACGCAAAAACTGTGGCCTGGTAAAGCCTTTTTAAACGAAGCTTTCACCTTAACAAATCTGAAAACTCAACGACAGCAAAAAGCCTTTGGAATTGTTCACCTAGCAACTCACGGCGAATTTAATTCCGGTGCGCCGAGTAACTCTTATATTCAATTGTGGGATACCCAATTAAAAATGGATCAGATTCGCCAACTGGGTTGGAATAACCCACCAGTAGAATTGGTGGTGCTGAGTGCTTGTCGTACAGCCTTGGGTAATGAAGATGCAGAATTAGGTTTTGCTGGCTTTGCGGTGCAAGCTGGTACAAAGTCGGCGTTGGCGAGTTTATGGTATGTTTCCGATGAAGGAACACTGGGATTAATGACCCAATTTTATGAGAAGTTAAGACAAGCGCCTATTAAAGCTGAAGCTCTACGAAGAGCGCAAGTTGCTATGCTGAAAGGTCAAGTGCGAATAGAAATGGGTAGGCTGCGGACAGCGCGGGGTGATGTTCCTTTACCACCAGTTTTACTAGAATTGGGTGATAAAAAGTTGACGCATCCCTATTTTTGGGCGGCTTTTACAATGATTGGAAATCCTTGGTAATGATATGGGGAGTGGGGAGTGGGGAGTGGGGAGTGTGGGGAGAGAGGGGGGAAAGATTTCTTCACTATCCTCACACACTTGTCACACCTCCCACACCTTTCACACCTCCCACCCATTCCATTTATTGCATAATCATCCGTGCGACTTTATCCATAACTTGACTCAAGGGATGTTCTGGATGACGTAAGCAAAATAAATCGCTACTGGCTAGTTGAATTAATTCTTCTGCTAGGGGTAAAATTCCGGCTACGGGTGCGTTGTAGATTTTTTCGACTTGTTGTTTGAGGGCATCAAAATCTAAAGCTGGAAGTGCTTTATTAATTAACAACAACATATTGGGTACTTCCAGTTTGCGGGCTACTTCTACGGTGACGGCTGTACCTTGAAAATCTTGGCGATCGGGGCGTAAAATTAAAACTAAAATATCAGAAATTGCAATTGAAAGTAAGGTTTCTTCGTTGAGTCCTGGGTGAGTATCAATGAAGAGGAAATCTAGTTGTAAAGCAGTTAGTAATTTTTGAAAGCCTTCGTTAAGTAAATTAAAATCAAATCCTTCCCGCAAGACTTTGGTAATATCTTTGGCTTTAATACTAGAAGGGATGAGATAAATTCGTCCTTTTTTGTTTGCTGACTGCCCTAAAACTGAGCTAACATCATAAGCTGACTCTTCAATATTACAGCGCCCCCAAAGATAATCATTCAAGGCATATTTCATTTTCTGTTCATCAAAACCAAACAAAACATGAATCCCTGGCGATTGAATATCTGTATCAACAATGCCAACCCGATAACCATAACGTGCAACAATTCCGGCTAGGTTAGCGGTAGAGTTTGATTTACCTGTACCGCCGCGAAAGGAATGGATAGATACAATTTTTGACATGATGAAATTGATTTTTGTAGGCGAACCACAGAGACAGCAGAGTAATATATAGCAGTCCTAGTTGATATGTGAATAACAGAGACAAGGGAGACAAGGAGGACAAGGTAGACAAGGGAGAGAAATATTTTTGAAGAAGAAAAAATTCAGAAGTCAGAATCAATTAGTACGTAGTGGAATATCTAGACTAAAATAGTGCATTAGATTGGAAAAATTAACCGCAGATGTAGACGTGCAAGCGGCTTGCCGCAGTCTACGCGGATGAAATCAATTTTTTAATGCAACATTTTAGTCTGGTCACGTTACTACACTTACTCCTGGATTCTATGTTGAGAAATCATTTAGGATGGCTATAGTTGTCAGAATTTTTACATAGATTTAGAGTTTATCCCAAATATTTTGACTGAGTTTACTTTTCTTTTTTTCACCAAAGTAGGGTTGATAGTAGATTAATCCACTATCATCTATTTCTTGAATAAATCTTTGGGTAACTAAAGTTTTTAGTTGCTGTTGTGCCAATTCTTCTGTAGTTTCCAAATGGCTTACTACTTCTGCTAAAGTAACTTTTTGCTGGCGAGTTATCCAATTTATTAGTTGTCGTTGTTCGTCTGGTAAATCGAGGATATCTAATTGACTATTTTGGGGAGATGATTGGTTAGGTTCTGGGTAATTCATGATGATTATTTGTTTTCTTTCAATTTTTTACTACGACGTTGTAAATCTGCTAGATATTCTAGTTCGTCTGGTTCTTCAATTGTGGTTGGTGTGGTGGTGATTTCTAAGTTATTGCTTGGATTTTGAGGGAGTAAGGTTTCTTGGGAATTAATTTGGTTGCGTCTGTCGCGGACTTGCTGGAGATAATCTATTTCTGTAGGTGCAGAATTAGTAGGTTGAGAAATGATGGTATCAGCTAACAGATGATTAGTTTCTGGGGTATTTACAGTAGGTAAAATTGTGGGTGGGAAGTCTTCAATATTATCTCGCCCCCGCAAATCTTTGGCTTTTTGTTGTAGTTCTAAAAAGTAGTCACTTTCGGTAATTGCTGCTACTTCTTGATTTTTTTTGTCTTGGTCAATGTCAATATTAATTTTGAGAAAGCCTTTGACTGTTTTTACAATTGTGGCGGCATATCTGTCTATTAAAACCACAGCAACAGCACTGCCTAACAAACCTAAAACTGGTGGTACTAAAGGTATCCAACCAGCTTGGAGAAAGATGATATAAGTACTACCTAATAATACAGCGATCGCTACACCGCCACCCAATATCAACAGCCAAGGTTTGCGAATTTGCCAAGCTAAAAATCCCCCAACTAATGACCAAGCAAAGATCCACAAGCCTTCTTGCCATTCATTCCAATACCAAAATAAAGGTCGTTTATCTAAAACTGCACTTAATATTTGACTAGCATTTTGGGCGTGGACTACTACCCCTGGCATTTTTTGGCTATCGGCTGCACCCGCGCTATAAGGTGTGTAAAAGGTATCTTTGACAATTTGGGCAGTATAGCCAATCATCACAATTTTGTCTTTAATTAAGGCTGGGTCAACTTTATCTGCTAAAACATCGCTGAGGGAAACTTGCTTGACGGCGTTTTTGGCAGAACGATATTTTAGTAGTATTTGGTAATCTGATGTATCAATGTTGTGATAGCCGCCAGCTTTTGGTGTTAAGCGTCTAATAACGGTAGAATTAAACTGTAATTCACCAGATTTGGTTTGTTGTGGTTCAATTCCCTGGGCGGTGAGGTAACGCACCACCATTTGAAAACTCAGCGATGGTAGTTGATTTTCAGGATCATCGATATTGCAGATATGTTCGCTGGGTTTGGGCAGTTTGGAAGCTTTAGGAACGGAAATCATCATTCCTTGGCGGACTGTACCACCAGCATCTACAGGAAAGTCCGCAACTCCGACTCTATCTTCAGGAATCCCAGGTGCGGCGGCGATACCGGGAGAATCAGCTTTACTCAGAACGCAAACAGCCGCTATATTCTCGTTTTCTGCTAATATTTGCATTAAATCTGCCCGACCTGTGGCTGCACCTTGTTTCACATCCCGCAAAATATCTATGCCAATGACGCGCGGTTCATGTTCTGCGAGTTTCGTTAATAACTGCGCCATTGTGCCGTCTTCAATGGGATATTCTTTGCGGGTTTGAATATCGTTATCATCCACACCCACGATTAAAAAGCGATTGTCTATTCCTTCATCGGGACGCGATCGCATTAACCAATCAAATGCAGCTAACTCCATCCCCTGCAAACTTCCCAATTCTCGCAATCCCAAAATTAATCCCGCGATCGCTACACTGGTGAGAACAACTGTTCCGCCAATGGTGACTACTGTTTGACGGAAATTACGCTGTTGGGAATTTTGACCGACCATTGGCCTTACCTCTTTCTGGATTAGCTAAAGTGTAAATGTTAAAAAATAGCTCGTTTCCCCAAGAAATTTCGATGTAATAATTGTTTGCTGTAATTAATATTTTGCGAATATGCGTCCAAATTACCTGTTTTGCTTCACTCTGTCATTAGCTATTTAATATTTCTCAATGAAATTGGTTTGAAAAAACAATAGATGTAGCCACCCTGATTTCTCGAATCCAGGACTTACGCAAAAGTAGGAAAAAACGAACCGCAAAGGACGCAAAGGACACAAAGTTATAAGAGTTTTAGAGAGTTATTGCATAAGTCATAAAATAATTGGGCTATCTGTTGAGTTTAAGAATAATTGAGAAATGCTATAGTGTTTTCACTGAGGCTATTTTAAGCCAAAATTAACTAAATTTAAGCAGAAAAGATTCACAAACTGAAACTTTAAATATTCGTAAATAGTCATTCATAAAAACATACATATTGTAAAAAATATGCTCAACAAAAACTTACTATTAATTACATTAGGCTTAACTCTCATTCCCGATTTGCTGCTGGGGACAATCCCCACAATTGCCGCACCTACCAATAGCATTGCTCAATTCGGTGTTCCGCGTTCCACACCCAGATTATTTCCGCGTCGCCGTTCTCTATTAAGATTTAAAGTGCCAGGAATCCGGGGTTCGCGCAATTTAGAAGCAGGTGCAGCCAGAGGAAAATGCAGCCCGCAAGATATTAGTGGAGTTTTACCACCCAAACCGCCCAAAAGTGCCGCTAATCAAATTCCCGTAGAATTAACAGTGAGCGATCGCCCGACGTTTTTTGTCAATGTACCCCAAACCTCTGCACAGCAAGCAGGATTTTTACTCCGGGATGAAACTGGAGAAGAATTACTTGACAAAACTCTGCCAATTACAACCAGCAGGGGAATTATGAGCTACACCTTACCATCTGATTTTGCAGGGTTAGAAATCGGGAAGAAATATCGATGGCGCTTGTCTTTACTGTGTGATGCTACCAACGGCGATCGCAGTGGCGATCCAACCGCTAGTGGCTGGATTGAACGCATCGAAGTACCCCCAACCGTAGCAAGTAAATTACAAACAGCAACACCTAAACAACGTGTCATCATCTATGCAGAAAATGGTTTTTGGCATGATACCCTAAAAACCTTGGCTGATTTACGTGCTGCCCGTCCCAATGATTTAACTTTAGTTCGAGATTGGGATGATATTTTGCGATCGGTCGGGTTAGAAGCGATTTCCCAACAGCCGTTAATCCCCCTCCACCCCACCACAGCAGCTAATAAATAAACTCTACTTTCGGTATGGGTTTCTCTTCTCCTCCGCCCATATCCTTTGTTCTCTTGCTTGACGATGGTTAAATATCAAGGTATTTAAATGCTTAATATCCTGTCACTATCTAACCATGTCTACCGCACAAAACAAGGCCATCGCCCTGGAATTTTACCAAGCCTTTGACAATGGCAGTGTTGAACAAGCCAAAAAAATTATCGCCGCAAATTTCATCGCCCATACAACAGGCGCATCGGAACCTCTCGATTTAAATGGTTTTATCGAGTATGGGTTGATGATGCGGAATGCTTTTCCTGATGGGAAGCATACATTTGCAGATGTGATTGTGGAGAATGATAAAGTCGTTACCCGTGGGACATTTAGCGGTACTCATACAGGAGAATTACTGGGTTTTCCGCCCACAGGTCAGCCAGTGAAATTTGCCGTGATGCACATAGACCAGATTGTTGACGGCAAAGTGGTAGAACATTGGGGACAGGCAGATATTATGGCTTTGATGCAACAACTGGGTATTCTTCCCCCATTCATGTAATCGGTATGTTGCTATATGAAAATCACAGTTAGGACTTACGCATCAAAATGAAAAATCAAGGGTGTAGGGGTTCAGGGGTATAGGAGTGTACTGATTCAAAATCCTTACACCCCAAACCCTTTCACCCGAATTTCTCACGTATAGGTAGCGGGTGTGGAGAGAGAGGGGAGTGTGGGGGGAAAGATTTTTTCACCATCCTCCCACACTCCCCACACCCCTGGATTTCTCTCTTGTGAGAAATCCAGGTTTCACCCTTACACCCAATCTTCACAGATAATCTTTGTGCGTCAGTCCTGACTAGTAATAGCGATGATTTCTGGACGCAGTTCCAAATTTGATGTTTAAACTACTAAGACACGTAAGTCTTTTTCTGATTACAGCTTGTTTGCTGTTGGCTTGTCATAGTTCAGCGCCAACAAAATTGCAACGTCCGCCTTTGAAAGTGCAATTTGGCTCGTTTGTCGGGGAGTATCCTGGAATAATTGCTCAAGAAAAGGGATTTTTTCAAGCCCAAGGGGTAGATGTAGAACTAATTTATAAAAGATATGCAAAATTAGAACAAGCAAATTTCAGTGCTGGTAAATATGATGGAATTTCATTATCATTAGGAAGTTTCATGATTTTGAGTGCCACAAATCCTGATATTCAAGGAGTGATTGTGATCGATGAATCAACAGGTGCAGATGTGGTAGTTGCCAAATCACAAATTAAAATCATTGCTGATTTGAAAGGGAAAAAGTTAGGGGCAAATCTCGGCGGTTTTAGTGAAGTGTTTGTGACGGAAATGTTAAAAAGTGCCAACTTAACCAGCGATGATATTAGCTTCGTACAATCAGAAGCTTTAGATATTCCTCAACGTCTGAAAAATAATGTGATTCAAGCCGGACATACTTGGCAACCTCATCTGACAGAAGCTGTGAAATTAGGGGGACATATTTTATTTACTAGTAAAGAAACCCCTGGCTTGATTTTAGATATGATTATCTTTCGTAAAGATATCATCCGCGATCGCCCTGAAGATATTCGTGGATTTGTGCGGGCTTGGCTGCAAGCCTCAAGCTATTGGAAAGACCATCTTCAGGAAGGAAACACCATCATCAGCAAGGCTTTAAATATTCCCATTCATACCCTGTCTCTAGAGGGCATCAAACTCACTAATTTAGCCGATAATCGCCAATTTTTTCAATCTAGTAACCCTCATTCTATCTACAAAACTGCCAAGATATATGCAGACTTTTTCATTCGTGCTGGAAATGTCACCCGCCTTCCAGAGTTAAAAGGTTTGTTCAATTCTACCTTTGTGAACCCTCCCTCATAATTTAAAGCTATGCAGCGAACATTTTTGGGCGGTATTCGGAGTAAGTTAATTGCTTCATTTCTAATTGTAGCTTTAATTCCCTTGCTGTTACTGTCTTGTATTAACAAACAAACCACAGAAACAGCACTGACTGAAAATGCAAAACAGGCTTTATCTGCGGCGGCTAAGGAAACAGCAAATAGAATCGATGCTTTTATTGATGCTAATTTGAATGCGGTGCGGGTAGAGGCAATTTTACCAGGTTTGTCACGCTACCTGAGCTTAACTCCACAACAGCGAAATAATAGCCAGGAAATGCAATTGGCGACAGAAACTTTAAGTCGCCTCAGTCGCAAAGATATGCTGAATATTCTTTCGTATTCTTTGCTGGATTTAAACGGGAAAAATGTTTTAGATACCCACACATCGAATATTGGTAAAGATGAATCAGCCGCAGATTATTTTCAACAACCATTGCATACTGGCTTATCTTTTGTTTCTAGCATGAAGCGATCGCCACAAATTCCTGACCTTGTTACCCTGGTTTTTAGTAGTCCAGTCCGCAATGCCAAGGGTAAAATATTGGGGGTATTGCGGGTTGCTTACAATGCAACTGTGGTACAGCAGTTAGTCACCAGAGAAACTGAACGGGCTGGGGCTAAAGCCTTTGCGATTTTGTTAGATGAAAATCATATTTATTTAGCACATAGTACAGCACCAGAACTACTATTTAAATCAATTGTACCTCTGCCTTTGGAAGTAGTAACACAACTCCAAAAAAAAAGTCTGTTGCCTAATGCTCCTGTGGAACAATTAGCAACTAATGAATGGCAACTCAAGCAAGCATTAGATAATCAACAATCATATTTAATTACATCTTTATCAACAACAGCCAATCAGGTAAATTTGATTGCGATCGCTCATTTAAAATATGAACCTTGGTCGGTATTATTTATTCGCCCCCTAGCAATTGCTCTAGCACCTGTAGACAAGCAAATTACTGATGCTATGTTGCTGTTTGCTTTGATTGCTTCAGTAGTAACAATCATTGCTATTGTGATTAGTCAACTGTTCACAAAGCCAATCATTTATCTTACCAAAATTGTTGCTCAGTTTACCGCAGGTAACTTAGATATCCGCGCCAAAATTAACTCTCAAGATGAAATCGGTCAATTGGCGACATCTTTTAATAATATGGCACTTCAGTTACAAACATCTTTGACAACTTTAGAACAACGAGTCCAAGAAAGAACAGCCGAGTTAGTCATTGCGAAAGAAAAAGCGGAAGATGCAAATCAGAAATTAGAAAAACTGATTAATCTTGATGGTTTGACTCAAGTAGCTAACCGACGCTGTTTAAATATACAACTACAAGCAGAATGTCACCGCCTCGCACGCGAACAACAACCTCTTGCACTAATTTTATTTGATGTTGATCAATTCAAACTTTATAACGATTGTTATGGTCATCTTGCAGGTGATAATTGTCTAATCAAAGTAGCACAAACAGTTCAACATATTCTTTATCGTCCTGCTGATCTTGTGGCGCGTTACGGTGGAGAAGAATTTTTAGTATTACTACCTAATACTAATTTAGTAGGAGCGATAACTGTAGCGCAAAGAATTCAGGAAGCAATTCATGAACTGGCGATTCCTCATGAGAAATCTAGTGTCAAGAATATCATCACTGTGAGTTTGGGTATTACTTCTGTTATTCCCACGTTAGACTTCAAGCCAGATACATTCATCGCCTTGGCTGATCTAGCACTGTACAATGCCAAAAAACAGGGACGCGATCGCTATTGTAGCGCCGAGGTAGGAGATAGTTCACAATTACATGAATCCGGCTGACTCGTATAATCTCTGCACCATTGCCGTAATTTTAGCCCCATAATCTAAATCTGCTGACCAACGACCAGAAAGTTGACTAACTAAAGGTGCAATTCCTCTGGTGACAAAGCGAAATCTAGGGTCAACCACTTCATTTACTAACGGTTCTAAACTGGCGTAAGCTTTTAAATGTTGAATATGCGCCCTAACTCCAATTCTGGCACTATCAAACGCCGCCGCATCAGAACCACCGCCAATACTCCCCAGTCCAGCAAAGTTGTTTTGTTCTGGTCGAATATCACCACCAAAGCGTAAAAAACCAGTTTCAACACACATTTGGCAAAAGGCGATATCGTAATTTACCCCTTCAATTGAGGCTTCTTCTCGATAGAGTTTGGGAATATCAGGAAACTTGGCTAAAGCATTTTCATTATTATTTCGCAGAAAGAGTTGTAGCTGCACTTCGGAAGTATTACCACGGGAGATAATTTGATCCATCTGACCTTTGCAGATCACTAAAATCGAACGCAGGTTAACAGTGCGGGTTGTACTGTCCCAGTTGACAGAAATATTAAAATCCCGCAGTTCCACAGCTTTGACATAGACAACTCGGCGATAGGTAATTCGGTTGACATTGGCGGCTGTTGTTAAGTCAATTCGCAAGCGGTCTACTAAATCAATGGGAATATAAGCATTACCATTCACTAATATTCCTTGTTCTGAATAACTCTGCCCATTGATGTTGATATTAATCGATGGATAAGTTTGTTCGGTGGGAGTTCCGGGTGTAGGGTCAACAACACGACTCCAAGAAGCCAAACCATCAGCAATACCCAAAGCAAAATCACGGCGACGGTTTTGCAGCAAGGCGCGGTCATCAGGGCTGCTGAGAAATCCCACCTGCATTAATAATGAAGGCAGTGTTGTTTGACGACAAAAGGCTAAACGTCCCAAACCACTATCGCTATCTGGTTTCACTCCCCGATTCGGTAATTGGGGAACACGGCGTAACAAACCCACTAACAGCAGTTCACCATTACTTTTACGCTCATTATTACTGGCAATATAAAATACACTAGCCCCACGCACTATTGGGCTACTGGCGGAATCAGCATGAATTTCCAGGGCGACATCTCCCCGACGACCACGAGAATTAATCCAAGTGATGGTGTCGGCGGCGCTTAAATCATCAGGAACAGCCAAAACTTCAAATGTCCGCGCCCGTAGTTCTGTAACAATTAAATCCCGCAGCAGAATCATTTCTCTGGCTTCTGTAGTTCCCCCAGCAATTGAACCTGGATCGATTCCTCCTGCTTCTTTGCCTCCGTGCGCCGCCGAAATAAAAATACGCCCCATCTTCAGTATTTCCTCTTAAAAAGTTAAGCGTAAGCAATTCTATAGCGGTTCTCGGTTGGATGAGGTACATTTCAACCCCACCCCCAACCCCTCCCCGCTTGCGGGGAGGGGAGCGTTTGCGTCAGCAAATGCGGGGTGGGGTTCCAACTGTATTACAAGCAAGTAAGAACTGCTATATACATAATTCTTCGTCTAGCAACAAGAATATAATAGCTATCAGAAGTATTTTGTCATTAGTCATTTGTCCTTTGTCCTTGGCAATGACCAATGACCAATAACCAAGGACTAATATGTACATTCCCCGCTTGCACCCAGACACAATTGAGGAAATTAAACAACGTGCTGATATTGTGGATGTGGTATCAGAACACGTAGTTTTACGCAAGCGTGGTAAAGATTTTATCGGTTTGTGTCCCTTCCATAGCGAGAAGAGTCCTAGCTTTACCGTCAGTCAAACTAAGCAAATGTATTATTGCTTTGGCTGCAATGCTGGGGGAAATGCAATTAAGTTTTTGATGGATTTGGGTAAGCAGTCGTTTACGGAAGTGGTGCTGGATTTGGCGCGGCGCTATCAAGTAAATGTCCAAACCCTGGAACCTGAACAAAGACAAGAATTACAGCGTCAATTATCGTTGCGGGAACAATTATATGAAGTTCTCGCAGCAACCGCCAATTTTTATCAACACGCCCTGCGTCAAACTCAGGCGCAAAAGGCTTTGCAGTATTTACTGGAGAACCGCAAATTAAAGGAAGCAACTATTCAGCAGTTTGGTTTGGGTTACGCCCCTGCTGGTTGGGAAACGCTGTATAAATATTTGGTAGAAAATAAACATTATCCTGTGCAGTTGGTAGAAAAGGCAGGATTGATTAAGCCGCGCAAAGAAGGGGGCGGTTATTATGATGTGTTCCGCGATCGCTTGATGATTCCCATCCGCGATATTCAAGGGCGGGTGATTGCGTTTGGGGGGCGCACATTGACTGATGAACAGCCAAAATATCTCAATTCCCCAGAAACCGAACTATTTAATAAAGGTAAAACTTTATTCGCCATAGATTTAGCCAAAACCGGAATTGCTCAAGTTGACCAAGCTGTGGTAGTAGAAGGGTATTTTGATGCGATCGCCCTTCATGCGGCGGGGATTAACAATGCTGTGGCTTCTTTGGGTACAGCCTTGAGTTTAGAACAAGTCCGGTTAATGTTACGTTACACCGACTCGAAACAGTTAGTTCTCAACTTTGATGCTGATAAAGCCGGGACTAACGCCGCAGAAAGAGCGATCGGCGAAATTGCAGATTTAGCCTACAAAGGTGAAGTCCAACTCAAAATTCTCAATATTCCCGATGGTAAAGATGCTGATGAATATTTGCATACTCATACCACAGAAGATTATCAAAGCTTGTTGCAAAATGCGCCACTGTGGTTAGATTGGCAAATTCAACAAATTACCAAAGACCGCGATTTAAAACAAGCTACCGATTTTCAACAAGTAACTCAGCAAATAGTCAAATTACTCAAAAATATCGCTAACACCGATACTCGCAACTATTATGTTTCGCACTGTGCGGAAATTCTCAGCTTGGGTGATACGAGATTAATCCCCTTACGGGTGGAAAATTTGCTGACTCAAATCGCCCCGAATGTAATTAAATTTTCTCAGCCGACAACCACAAAAAGAGAATCGAGTAGCAATAAAAAAGCACCAGTTCCACAAACAGATAAAAGTCTTTTAGAACGAGCCGAAGCTTTATTATTACAAATTTATTTGCACTGTCCCGAACAGCGAAAAGTAATTATTAACGAACTGGAAGAACGAAATCTAGATTTTAGTTTGTCTCATCATCGGTTTTTGTGGGGACAAATTTTAGAATTAGAGGAATCTAATACTCAGCACTCACACTTCGACTCCGCTCAGTATGCAGCACCCAGCACTCACACTTCGACTGCGCTCAGTGTCCAGCACTCAAAAGAGGATTTAATCTCCAGCTTGCAAGATAGATATTTAGAATTAGGTGAAGAAATCGAATTAATCTCACATTTATTTCATTTAAATGAAAAGAGTAAAAAAGAGCTACTCCGCACCCCGCAAGTTGTCCAAGCTGCGACTGCTGGGATGGAAAGAGTATTGCGAGAAAAACGTTATCGTCACTTTTTAGAATTATGGCAACAAACCGATCCAGACGCAGAGCCGGAAAAATGCCGAGCTTATTATGAGGCATTTTATAACGAAAAAATCAAACTGCAAGAACTCGATCGCCAGCGTCAATTTTCCATTACTGATTTGTTATGAAAGTTCGAGCCTTTTTCCAAGCTGCGACGGTTGAAAATATTTCGCCACCATATAATAGTATTCACCTCAAGGTTTTCTACCCAGAACCAGAACAAAATTTAAGTCTTGTTCCGGCTGAAACTCAAGCATCTAAGTTTCCAGTCGTGATTTTGTTCAACGGAATTAACTGTGGCCCGGAAATGTATCAATGGTTGGCGGTGAAATTAGCCGAGTTTGGGTTGGTAGTCGTGACATTTTCCTGGATTGCGGAAAATATACCTGGGTTTGTGGCGATGACTCCTGGCGTTGATTTGAGTATGCTGGCTCCCGATAATTATGGTCAAGGGGCGACAGCTTCAGCTTTACCCACATTGCTGAAAACCTTGGAACGTTTGCAAGTGGAAGGGATTTTGGCTGGCTTGCTTGATTTAGACAAAATCATTCTCGGTGGACATTCTGCTGGTGGTAAAGTTGCAATTGAAAGTGCAGATCCGGGATTTTGCTCACAGGTAGTAGCCGCCTTTGGTTATGGCGTACATACAGCAGCAACTGTACAACTAGGATATAAAGCCGGGACAATCTTACCTTTACCAGACTCCTTACCGTTACTCTTGATTGGCGGAACTTGTGATGGCGTGATTGCGAACAGTAGCAATAACTATGGCGTAACTTGGGAACAACCAACAACTCCTATAATCAGGACTTTCCAAGAAGCGATCGCAGGTGGTAGAAATGATAGTTATTTACTGATCCTCGAAGGCGCAAACCATTTTTCTGTTACCCATCCTTTGGATACCACTATTAGTAGACAATTTCCTGACTTTCCTGCTACACAACAAGAAGCAGAACTCCGAGATTTAATCGCCCAAATTATTCGTTTATTTATTGATGCTCACGTTCGTTACCAAACAACCGCGCTGGAAGCTCTTAATCAAATGTTAGTTGCTCAAAATCCGTTAATTGCATCATTTAATCGCAAGTAAATTTTAAGATTTAGGTGTAACAGAAGCAATAGGTAGAATAATTTCAAATTCTGTTTCTGCATTTGGCTGCGATCGCACGCTCAAAGTGCCGCCATGTTGTTGAATAATTGAATAGCTAACAAATAAACCCAACCCTGTACCACGCCCGAAGGGTTTTGTGGTAAAAAATGGTTCAAAAATGCGGTTTTGGATATGTACAGGAATTGTACTATCTGTATTGGCGATCGCAATGCGTAAGTGGTCATTATCTATCACTTCAGTGCGAATACGAATTTCTGGGTATTCACTGCATTGGCGATTATCTCGAATGGCATCAATGGCATTATTAATAATATTTAAAAAAACTTGATTTAAGTGGCTAGGATAGCAATTTACCAGAGGTAGTTTGCCATATTCTTTCACTATCTGCACTTCTGGTTGAATTGCTGAACCTTGCAAGCGGTGTTGCAAAATGAGCAAAGTACTTTCAATCCCACTATGCAAATCTACTGCTTTAATTCCGGATTCATCCAAGCGCGAGAAGTTGCGTAAACTCAAAACAATCTGGCTGATGCGATTACTTCCTGTCTCCATTGATTCCAGAATTTTATTCACATCATCAAAGATAAAATCGATATCAATTTCTTGGCTTTTCTTTTTAATAGCTTGGCTGGGCTGGGGATATTCTTGCTGATAAAGTGTTAACAAACTAATCATATCTTGAATATAACCTTTGGTATAAGTTATATTTCCTTGGATAAAACTCACTGGATTATTAATTTCATGGGCAATTCCGGCTACTAATTGCCCCAGAGATGACATTTTTTCTGTATGAATTAATTGGGCTTGGGTTTGTTGTAATTGTTTAATAGTTTGTTCTAAATCTTGGGCTTTTTGGTTGAGAGCCTGGGTTTTTTGTTCTACTTCTGCTTCTAAAGTGTAAGAATAATTTTCGACTTGTTGGTATAAGCGAGCATTTTCTAAAGAAATAGCAGCTTGAATACACAGAAAGTTGAGAACTAAGATGCGATCGCTCGTAAATACTCCACTGGCAGAATTATTTTTTAAATACAAAATCCCAATTAAATTTCCTTGATTGAGAATTGGCAAGCACAATAAACTTTTTGGTTGACGTTGCCATAAATATTCATCAATTACAGGTAAATCAGTTTTAAGTTCATCAACTACCACCACTTTTTGACTGTTTTTGACATACTGAATCAACTTCACAGGTAAATTAGGATTACCTTCCAGGGGTTGACAACAAAGTTCGGTGTTATTGGGTGTGCTGATTGCTCTCAATAACCATTCTCCTTGATTATTCGGCAAAATCAACGCACAGCGATCGCCGCCAGAATTTTGGAGAATCATCTGCGTTAGTTGGTGTAGCAGTTCATCCAGTTGAATTTTGCCAGAGATGGCTTGAGAAGCTTTGAGAATAGTGACAAAATCCAGAGTTGTATTAATACTTGTACTAGAAGAGTGAGAGGTTGTATTTTTGGTATTAATCACACCATTCACAGTTGCAATACTCGCCAGTGTTTCCAATGGGTTCCAGTTCTGTGTGGTTTTGTGGAGAATTGGACGCAATAAATGAGGATAGCGTTGTTCTAAATCATCGATTTTGGCTTTTGCACCCCAATGAGCATAGCAATAGTAGGCTTCTTGCATATAGCCTGCGGCGATTTTTTCTCTGTGGCGTTCAAGGTAGAATTTGGCTGCGAGTTCGTTGGCTAATGCTTCTTCTTGGATGTAATGATTTTCTTTGGCTGTGGCGATCGCGCGATCGTATAATTCCATTGCATCATAAGGTTTGCCTGAAATACGACACAGTTCGGCTTCTACTAAGTGATATTTGTGTAAATGATTACTGGGGACTAAATCTGCCCATTGTTTGAGTTTTGTTTGATGAAGTTGCACACGCTCTAAAATAGCCGATGCTTCCGGTTCTGCAACTTGGTTAAAGATGGCTAACTGTGCTAAAGCATCGTAGAAAGGTAGCAAAACGCTGACAAATAAACCCGGAACCCCATCTAAATATTGTGCAGCAATCTCAGCCTCTGCGATCGCTTGCTGATATTCACCAAACAAGTAGCAGAGAATAATTTTGTTAATCTTGGCATGATAAACAGCCGGACGATCATTAACTGCTTGATGTTGGGGTAACATCTCATCTTCGTTGTACACATCCCCCACTAACAAAAAAGGCGTTTCACTATAGCCGAGTAAGTTTAAAGTCGCTTGGTGATAGGTTTTTTGATAATTCAGGGCTGTGGTTTGCTTGAGTTGGGCGATCGCTTTACTATATATAGCTAACTCTTGTTCTAATTTTGTTAGTTCTTTACCAGAGCAATAAGAATGGAAGCTATAACCAAATATGCACCATACAGCCCATTCTAAATCCCCAGTTTCTAATCCACTTTGGTAGCCTTGCAATGAAGATGTCAGCGTTGCTTTTAGAGGCTCTTGCCAATGTCTAATAAAATTATTAAAGACGGCTGCTATCCTCGCACGCAGGTGTTGAGCAGAAAACTTCTCCATTAAGTTTAAAGCCAGTTGCCCAAATTTGTAGCTGGTTTCTACCGCACCAGTAAAAGCACAAAGAATTAACCCATAACTTGTATATGCAAAAGCTGATAAAGCTGTATTACCGTATTGAATTGATAAGTTAACTTGTTCACAAATTGTTAAAGGTAACATTTCTGGACAGCCATTATATGCAGCCCCAAACATACTTGCTAAAATTCGCATCGCAGCTTGGGCGCGAATATCTGTCATCACAGGCAAATCAAGTATGTCTGTGGTATTTTTTTCACCTAAAATTAAACTTGTTTTTTCTAGTGCTTGGTTAACATCTTGGTATGTAGGCTGATTTGGTAAATCTATCCCCAACTGATGCAGAATTGCCAAGGCTGTATCTAAGCCTAAGCGCAGTTGATTTTGAGCAATACAAGCTTGTATTTTAATTTCATAGATAGGTATACTATCCCAAATATTCTGCACCTGATTTAATACTATTGCAGATAGTTCCTCCATCTGCTCAAAATCTGTATTCAAATAAGCCGCTTCTGTTGCTTCTGTATAGATTGTCAGCATTAAATCATAAGATATTTGCCAATGATGATTTGCTAATAATTTTCTGGCAACTCCATAATATTCAACGGCGGCGGCGTAAGCTGTAGAAATTTTCGCTCTCCGTCCAGCAATTAAATTCAATTCAGCTAAATCTTGCTGTTCTTGGGGATGGATAACTAAATCAATACCTAGTTTAAATTGATTGACTAAATCAAAAATTTTGTCTTCTCGTTCTGCTAGGGAAGTATGCTGGAGGAGTAGTTTCCCAATTTGATAGTGAGTTGCTGTTGTTTGCGCTTGGGGAATTAAACAGTAAGCAGCTTGTTGAATGCGATCGTGTAAAAATCGATAGGCAACATTTTGCATCTGCCCATGATTACCATTAGTTTCTGTCTGGTACAAATAAAATTTATAGATTTCATTTTGGGGTAAAATCAAGCCCTCTTGTAATGCTTGCCATAATGCTGTTGCTGTATCATTTGGTGACTGCTCAGAAACAATTGCTAAAGTAGTTAAATCAAAGGAATTACCAATACAAGCAGCCAACTTCAAAACATTTTGTGTTGCTTCGGGTAACTTTTGCAATTGACTAGCCATAAACTCCACTACATCAGCAGTGATAGCTAGTGTATTTACTGCTGTTAAATCACATTCCCAATTACCTTGCAGGTAATTAAAGTTAATTATTCCATCTTCATATAATACTTTGAGAAATTGCGTAATAAAAAAAGGATTGCCTCTAGTTTTACGCTCAATTAATGCGGTGAGGGGCTGTGTTTGCTCAGTACTACAATGCAATGTATCCGCCACTAACTGATTCATATCTACCCAAGCCAGGGAAGTTAAAGTGATGGTGTTCACTGTTTTCCCAGCCTGCTTTATCTCCTCTACTGTCAATCTTAATGGATGTGCGGATGATACTTCGTTATCTCGATAAGCCCCCAACAACAATAGAAAACTTTGGTTTTCCATTAATAATTTAATTAACTGCAAAGAAGCTAAATCTGCCCACTGTAAATCATCCAGAAATATTACCAACGGATGCTCTGATTTAGTGAAGATGGCAATAAACTTCTGAAACAATAAA
Organism: Nostoc sp. FACHB-190; assembly: GCF_014696905.1. Lineage (NCBI taxonomy): Bacteria > Bacillati > Cyanobacteriota > Cyanophyceae > Nostocales > Nostocaceae > Nostoc > Nostoc sp. FACHB-190. The sequence goes on along the minus strand of NZ_JACJQW010000013.1, from coordinate 147,236 downwards.
TTAAACCGATTTTGGGCGGCAGTTCCTGATAATTCTGGCGCAGGTGATTGTTTTCCAATTACACATTCTAATTCGGGAATTACCTCAATTAAAACTTGCCCATTTTCCCCGACAACTTCTAAAATTCGACTCCGCCACTGTGCCAATTTTGTATCCGATTCTGCTAACAATTGCCCCATCAAATCCCGCAAAGCTTGGACAAAGGTAGAGAAGGGAATATTTCGATTGAATTGGTCAAATTTACCTTTGATAAAATAACCATACTGACGAGTAATTGGTTTGTGAACTTCGTTAATTACAGCCGTTTTCCCAATCCCAGAGAATCCCGCCACCAACATCATTTCTGATGTGCCACTAGCCACACGTTCAAAGGCTTCTAATAAGCAATTAACTTCCGCTTCTCTACCATATAATTTTTCCGGGATGAGGAAGCGATCGCACACATCCCGCTTACCAATTTTAAACTCTCTAATTTCGCCTGTCTCTTGGAGTTGGGTTAAACAAAGTTCTAAATCATACTTTAATCCCAACGCACTTTGATATCTATCCTCGGCATTTTTCGCCAGCAGTTTCATCACAATCTCTGCCAGTACTTGCGGAATTTCCTCCCTGTTCCCTACTACCGTTGGCATTTTTACCAAATGACAATGCAGCAACTCCATCGGATCATCGCTATTAAATGGCAATTCTCCGGTTAATAATTCATAAAATGTCACCCCCAGCGAATAAAAATCACTACGGTAGTCTATACCTCGATTCATTCTTCCGGTTTGTTCAGGCGAAATATAAGCCAAAGTTCCTTCTAAAATATTAGGATTTTTGATTTCTTGAGTTTCTTTGGGGAGTAATGAAGCAATGCTAAAATCTATTAATTGGACTTGTTTTGTTTGGGGATGAATTAAAATATTTGCTGGTTTAATATCTTTATGAATCACGCGATTTTGATGTAATTCATCAAGACTAATACTTAATTGCAGAGCAATATGCAAAAATTCTCTTAGGGATAAATTATTGTTTTTAATATAGTCTCGTAATGAGATTTTCCCGCTATCCTCCATTACGAGAATATAACCATTGTTATATGTTTCTAAAGATAACGGCTGAATAATCCCAGCAATGTTGAGATTTTTGCTAATGGTATATTGATTGCGGAGTTGCAGTAGTTCACTAAAACTCGGATATTGTGAGGTTAGCAATTTGATGACAACTGGGAGTTGATCTGATTTGCGGATAGCTCGATATACAAGCGTTCTGGAGCCAGCATACAGTTGTGAGCTAAGTTCATATCCGGGAATGATGGGGTTAGCATTGACTGTCATCATCTATACATACCTCACAGAACAAGTTAGTTTCTGTTGTTGCTCAACAAGCTGTGCAGACAAACTCTGCACTCCGCTAGTATTCCCATCAACTACATATTCACTAACATTTATGTATAGATATAAACAAAAAAACCAACAATGTTAAGAACCATTAATTAGACAATCATCTCAATTTAGGACTTACACACAAAGATTGTTGGTTAAGAATGGGTGTGAGGGTTGTAGATACGTAGACCCTTAGCAAAGTCCTATTACTCTGGAATTACTGGACTCAAAGGACTCAGAGGAGTGGTAAACACATAATAAATGACTCCAGAGCCGAGAATCATAATTGCCAAACTGAATAAAATCACCCAACGGTCTGTAGGCTCATAATTATCATCTTCAATATCACGCCGTACAGCAAAATAATGTGCAGTTGACAGCCAGACTGTTATTAACCCAACTAGCGAAAAGACTAAACCCAATTTCCAGCCGTTACCGGGTGTGGGTAATAGGGGGACTTGAAAGGCTCGCAGACGGACGATAACGACTCCAAAACCCAACAGCGCGATCGCGGTTCGCATCCAAGCTAGGTAAGTGCGTTCATTGGCTAAATGATCCCTGATGCGCGATGGATTTAGCCTACCAAGTTTCTTAGTTTCTTGCTTTTCTGTTGTTGGTTTAGACTCTAATTGCATCAGTAACACCCTTAAACTCCAAGAAGCCCCTCTCCAAAAAATCCCAAAATGATAGCAAATTTCTTTCCAGATAATTTGCCATTTGTGCAGCGATCGCACTTGCAAAATATATTTAATTTGTCGGTACATTTTTGCCAAAATTTATTTTAATGCAGAGATGGTAATAACACAAGTCTCAATAACACTTTTAATGCTCCAAATTATTTATAATCTCAGATTTTGTTGACAATTAAGCTACATTTTTTCCTATTCAAATAGGCACATTCGCAATGGGTGTATTTATTAGTCTTATTTTTCTACTGTATTTAATTTAATCAATAGAATCAAATGTTTTTATTTGTCAAAATTATAAATATAAGTGATTAAATTTTTACATCAAGGTTTTTAGGGATAATGAAGTATGGCAGGAATGACGCTGGAACAGCTCAGAATCTTTCTCGCTGTAGCAGAACATCTACACTTTACGCGTGCAGCTGAGGAGCTTTATATTACCCAGCCAGCCGTCAGTGCTGCGATTCATAATTTAGAGCAAGAATATGGAGTCAAACTATTTCATCGCATTGGTCGTCACATTGAAATTGCTGAAGCTGGTAAATTATTACAAGTAGAAGCTCAGAAAATTCTTGACCAAGTGACATTAACAGAACGGGGATTGCGAGAATTAAATAATCTCCAACGGGGTGAATTAAAATTAGGTTCGAGTTTAACCATTGGTAACTATTGGCTACCCCGAAAAATTAGTGAGTTTAAAAGTAAGTATCCGCAGATTACTGTTGATTGTTGTTTGGCAAATGCGGAAACAATTTGCGAAGGAACAGCAATGGGACAGTTTGACATTGGTTTAGTCGAAGGCGATGTCAAACCAGCCTTACAGAATACTTTAGAACAAGAAATCATCGGGAGCGATCGCTTACAAATTGTTGTGGGCGAAACTCACCCTTGGTTTGAACGCCAAGAAATCACCGTTACAGAACTAACTCAAACAGCTTGGGTAATGCGCGAACCTGGTTCTGGTACTCAGCAAAGATTTGAAGAAGCCTTAAAAAATTGGGGTATTAATTTGTATGAACTCAATGTCATTTTAGTTTTCAACAGTGGCGAAATGGCCAAAGCCGCCGTTGAAAGTGGCGTAGGTGCTACCGGAATTTCTGAGTTAATGGTAAAAAAAGAAATTCAGTTAGGCACTTTACGCGCAATAAAGATTTTCCCTAACCCAGAAGATAACAGTAAAGACTTAGAAATAGTGAGACCATTTTTTAAACTCAAGCATCGCCAACGATTTCAAACGGCTCTAGCGAAAGTTTTTGAGCAAACCTTGATTACATCATACACAACTATAAGTTTTCCCGAAAAAAATTTAGCTAGTACAACAAGGCAAAAGTAAAAAGAAATAATAACGATACCATAAGCATTTTAGCAATTTCTTATGGTCTTTTTATCTGCGTTTATCTGCGTCCATCTGCGGTTAATTTTAGATTACGACACCAGTCCCGACAGCAACACAATAAAGCGCCGCATGACGTTTGCCATCAATACCCAACATCTTATTGAGGCTGAGGTCATGAAAACCACCAATGCAAAGACTACCCAAACCTAATTGCACAGCCATCAGACAAATATTTTCTGCTTGATGACCAGCTTCTAAAAGTGCAAAACGGTAGCCCCGCGCACCATATTTGCACAGCGATCGCATAAAAATAGACGTGAATATCACCAAAGCATTTGCATTCACAATGTAGTCTTGTTGCAAGCAAGCTTCCACAAAATCATTAGGTACTGCATTATTCACCAGATGTAAGCCATGACCACGCGGTTCATAATGATAAAGTCCATCAGCTAAATTTTCTACCGCTTGGGTTGAGACAAACACTTCCAACGGATACAGCCCCCCCGCCGATGGTGAGTTTCGTGCTTCATAGGTGTAACCCTCTGTGTGACGCAACCCATTTAAACCACATCCCGCATCCAGCAATTGAGCTAATTTAATCAATGGCATAGTTGTATTAGCAAACGATCGCACAGAAGACCGTTGCTCTAAAAGCAGGCTCAAAGAATTGTCATGCGGTGCTTTGGGCAATTCCAAAAAAGTAGCCTCCGGCATATATCGCATTTCCGTAGCCGGAACGCGCTTGACATAACTTTTCGGTACTGGGGAGTTCAAATGATAGAGAAGAGCTAATTCTAGTGGCTCGTTGACTGTATACATAAAGATGAGTGATGAGTAATGAGTAATGAGTAATGAGTGATGTATAACTCAATACTGTTCAGTTAGTACTTTTTTCTTCTCTTCGCGCTCTTTGCGCCCTTTGTGGTTCGTTAAAAAAAATGACTTTAACAAAGAGTTTTAGTTAAGAGAATAGTAGGTTGGGTGTAGCGATAGCGTAACCCAACATTCTCAAGACTGATTAGTGGGATGATTTTTGTCTCACGCAAAGGCGCAAAGAATCAATATTCTGCTTTGTACAAAAGTCTCAATTCATCCCGCATTTATGCAACGCCAAAGAACGTTAAGCCATAGGATGTGGACAGGGATTTAAATCAGCTTCGCTGCGTCGCCCACTATAACCTAACCTTTGTGGTACTTCAAATAACCGCCGATTTCCCAATGGTTCTAACCCATAACCAAAATATATCGGCACTAATTCACTCGCCAAAGTCCGCACGACGCGAAAACCAAGCGGTGCTACATCAGGCGTTGTAATATCAACTAAATATGGTTCAGCGCCCACAGAATGCAATCTTGTGATGACAGTCCGCAATTTTTCTGCTTCTGTGGCAGAGGTGTACGTTGGTAAATCTTCAACGGCTATATAACTATCATGCTCAAATAAAAATTCCAACTCACCTAAGCGAGTGGTTGTGTAGAAAAAGGCGCTGTGATCATCTAAATTCTGGACATCTTGATATTGATGGAGATGGGAACCAGCACCATTAGCTTTGCGTTCTATATCACCGAAACGGGCTTGGCAAACTTCAAAAATTGCCTTACGTAGCGCCGTTGAACCATCCAGATGACATCCTAAACCAGTGGCGACAGCCGGAGTTCTGCCGGAACGGTCAATTAACATCGCCATCACCACTGGGATGTTAATATCAGTGGTCAAATAAAAGGTAACTAACTCAATGCCAAATCGGGAGTAGTGACGTAAAATTTCTGTCTCAATTCCGGGGCGGTGGGCGAAATAAATCCGGGGCGCAGGTAAGCGGTTTAACCAATTAATAACAAAAGCATCGCGCTCAATCAATTCACACAAGCCACTGTAAGCTGCAAACTCAACATTTGGGCCACTAGCCAAACCGTTAGAAGTCACAGGTAAAATGTCATCTCCTGGTTGATGAATATCCCAGTCAAAATAAACCATAAATGCTGGGACTAACATTGGTTGGTTACTTGAAAGAGAGATCGCAGTCATCCAGGAAGTCTGCGTTGTTTCATCAAAAGCAGGAAAAGGAAAAGTTGGGTCAGAGTATTGGGTGTCTGAAAATGAGAAAAAACTTGGTGGCGGGACGGCGGGATAAGTTAAATCTGCGTAGCTACTAATAATGAGTTGGCGATAATTAACAATGCTGCCACAGTATCGCTCTACGGCTTCTCCAACTGCCCCAAAAATTGCTTGTTCATCTGTCATTCCTCTGCCGACACCGTAGCGTAAATCATCTGGCTGTTTACGCAATTGAAAATTAGCTAATTCGGCTTGCCAGAGAACTGGGAAATCAAACTCTGTATAAGGCTTGGTAAACCTATCGATGGCGCGGATGATACCAGTATGAGGGCTAACTAAATCACGCCAACGTGGACTAGCGATCGCACTATTCACTGATTCTCTCCTGTTGTGAACAATGGGGGCAACCTGGTTTTTTCAGCACAACATTGTGAGTGAGTTTTGTACCCAATAAGTCTAGATGCACTAATTTGCCATCTGTAGCGATGGGTAAACCAAGAAACATTTTAATGGTATCCAGAGCTAGGTAACTTCCTACTAACATCTGGGCGATGGGTAAAGTTTCTTGCAACCTTGGTTGAGAACGGCGTTCTCGGTCAAGAAATCGCTCAATGGCTAATTCCGCCTCTGGGAGTTTGGCGCAAGCTATCGACCGCATCCGATAGCAGAGATAACAAGGGCCATCTTGAGCCAAGACTAACGGCCCAAAAGTGCCTTCCACACCAGCCGCGCCACCTGGTAATAATGGGCGTTGCATCTGCCAGCATAATCTATTCAGACGATAGGCAAGATTGACGGAAACCGCATCAGTGGCGACAATCACCAAGTCAACATCTTCTAGTAAAGCATTGACTGTAGCATCGTCTGTGAAATTATCAGTCACAATTTCAGTTTCAGTGATTTCTGCGATCGCGGCAATTTGTCTTGCAGTTTCCACACCCCGCAAAGCACCAATTTGATTAAATGCTGAGTCTGACATCATCAAATCAGCAGTCAGTGTGCAGACATCATCACATAATCTCAGAAAACCAATCCCCGCACTAGCCAAGTTAATTGCTGCTATCATCCCTGAACCACCAAGTCCAAAAACAGCAATTCTCGCCTTTACTAACTGTTTTTGGGCATCCTTTTGCTGAAATCCCAACTCATGATAAAGACTCATTTGAGGTAATAAATCAGCCCGGATATTTAAATCATCAGCATCTTCTAATAATTCTTCAACTAACCGATTTTCCATCAAAAACTTTAAACATTGATTGATTGAAGCATCTGTTAATTTCTCCCCTATTTCTACTTTAATTTCTCCGATTGTTCGTGAGCCATCTAGTAAAGGTAATACTATACTTTCCACATCACGCAGTGCTTGACCCTTTACAGTCAGTGTTCGCCGTGTTGTATTAAAAATCATTGTTTCTTCGCCACTACAATCTGACGGCATCACATGAACAACAATATGTTCTAATAAACGCAGACGTTGAGCATTATTTAATTGCATAGGCTTTATCTGATTATTTCAAGCTGTCAAAAATAATTGCAAAACTGTTTTTAGAATTTGTCAGGTAAAAGTTTTTTTGCTTTACATAGCACAATACGGTTCAGATAAGAATAGGACTTACGCAAAAACTCTCTCAAACTCTCATTTCTCCGTGAAATCTGCGCCTCTGTGGTTCGTTCTTCCGTAGCCTGTGCGTAAGTCCTAAAGAAAAATAAATTTCAACAAAACCAGAAAATGATCACTCAACAAAAAACGAAAAAATGATTTTGGAGGGGGTTTGGGGGACGCAACCGTACCCCAATCGGGGGCTTGGGGAGCCACTGCGTTGGGCGGCTTTGCCGACTTGAAGCATGTGGCGTGGAGAATCCCCCAAATCTTAGCCATTGTCTAATAAAAGTACACGAAGGAAGAGAATAGAGTCATTTGGTTTCAGATCCCCGACTTCTTAAAGAAGTCGGGGATCTGAAATGCTAGATATCCCCAGATGATTTAGTATCCAAATCCAAGCTCATCTATGTCGTCTGGAACACTTGACATTGAGCCAGTTTCACTAACTCGACATCCACAGCCACGACAGCCACGACATCCCCGACATCCACCACATCCACCACATCCAAAACAGCCACGACAAGGAAAACATCCCCGACATCCACCACATCCACCACAGCCGCCGCAATTAGCAAACCATCTTTGTTGAGTTTCAGATTCTAACATTCCAGGCATTGCTAATTTTTCTAAAGCTGCTCTTTCCTCATCAGACAACAAAAGTTGCTCTAATTTGTCAGCTTTATCTGCCAAACGCATATCTATTGTTTGTTGGGTCAGTGTTTTTTCTGCAAGCATTGTCAATTACTCCTTGTAACTTCAATTCATCAGCTTGTGAGCAAATCTGCATTTAATTTGCCGAAAAACTGTGATGATATTTGTCCATCAATAGATTTGATGAAATCAGAGATATAGGAACAAGCGAATTTGAAGACGAGCCGATAATCAGACAGTGGTTAATGCTGAAATATATATGCCAATAAGGGCATAGTTAAACAACGACATTCAGCTTTGTATTTAGATTGTCACTAATCCACAACAGGCAAAATCACTTTGTCATCAGTGATGGGAATTTCCATAGAGGATTAATCTTCCCGAAAACCTTGTCTTTGATAAATCTTGTGTGATTGTTAGCGATACCTTATCCTGTCTTGATCATCTAACTTCTCTAACATTATCTTTTTCTAGAGTTTTTTATTCTTTCTGGAGTAGTATACTTTTGACTCATAACATTCAGATTGTTCTATCTTAAGTAAGATGGTTTTGAGTTGAAATAGCATCTAATATAACTGCCTGCCTTCAAAGATAAATAATTAGGTTTAATTGATGAGCGATTTTAGAGTTTGGTTTACAGACTACGCTAAAACTTTATTTCGTTCTCTACCTTTGTTATGGCAAGCAGCACCCAGAGAAATGATGTTCTTAATTGCTGTGACTTTATTACAAGGTTTTCTACCTGCTATTAGTGTTTGGATTACTAAGTTAGTAATAGATACTGTAGCAGGAGCCTTAACATCTGGTAGAGAATTAGGGTATGCAGTTCTGATACCTTTGGTATTAGGATGGGTGGGAGCTTTGCTATTAGAAACGATGCTTTATCCTTGGATATTGGCACTGCAAGGAAATCTCAATGATAAGTTAACGGCGCATATCAGCTTATTGTTAATGCGTAAAGCCGATAATTTTGCAGATTTGAGTCGTTTTGAAGATTCTATGTTTTATGATGAACTACAAATATTGCAGCAACAAGTCGGCTATAAACCGTTAAGTTTACTAGAAAATTTAGTGGAATTAAGTCGCTCTTTTGTGACTTTGATAGTCATAGTTGGGTTACTAGTTCCCTTAGCTTTTTGGATACCATTAGTAATTGCGATCGCCACTGTACCCCAAATCGTCGTTTCTTCTCAATATGGTCAAGCAATTTGGCTAACTTTATTTGAAAATAGTCCGCAAGCGCGGCGAATGCAATATTACACTTCACTCATGCTCACCGATAGCTACGCTAAAGAAATCAGGTTGTTTCAACTAAGTTCATTTTTTATCGAGCGTTACTTACAAGCGTTTCAATCTTTACACCAAACCATGCGTTATCTGCGTGGTAAACAAGCATTTTGGTCATCAACTTTAGCTATTCTGAGTACTCTAGGTAATGGTTTTGCTTTTTATTGGGTCGTACAGCAAGCTTTTCGGGGTAATTTCAGTCCTGGTAGTGTACTTTTATTTGTCCAATCATTAACTTACTTTCAAAATAATCTCGAAAGATTTGTCGCTAATTGGGTAGAATTATTTGAAAATATTCTATATATGCAGCAGTTTTTCAATTTTCTCGACAGTCCCATCCCGATGCGAATCAGCATCCCTGGCGAAAAGGTACCAATGCCGATTCGTTCTGGTATTACTTTTGAGAAAGTTGACTTTTACTATCCAGATAATCGATTAGCTTTACAAGATATTTCTTTTACTCTTTACCCTGGGCAAACTGTCGCCATAGTCGGCGAAAATGGTGCAGGTAAAACAACTTTAGTTAAACTTTTAACTAGGCTGTATGATCCAACACAAGGTTGTATTTTAGTGGATGATATAGACCTCAGAAATTTAAATTTACAACAGTGGCGACAACAAATTGCTGTGGTTTTTCAAGACTTTGGTCATTACGCGCTGACTCTGGGAGAAAATATCGCGCTAGGAAATTTAGCGGCTTTAGAAAGTCCAGATATTCTCAGGTATGCAATCGAAAAAGCTGATATTACCACACTTGTTGATAATTTTCCTACAAGAGAAGATACACCATTAGGTAAGCAATTTGGCGGTACAGAACTTTCTGGTGGTCAGTGGCAAAAATTAGCTTTAGCGCGTGCTTTTGTCCGCCAGGAAGCACAAATATTATTATTAGATGAACCAACGGCTGCGCTTGACCCCCGTAGTGAATATGACCTCTACAGACGCTTTATTGAATTAGCCGAAGGTAAAACAACAATTTTGATTACTCACAGACTAGCTTCAGTACGGATGGCTGACCGAATTTTAGTCATGAAAGCTGGTCATTTAATTGAAGATGGAACTCATCAAGAACTTTTACAGCTTGGTGGTGAATATACAACTTTGTGGAATATGCAGGCACAACATTATGGTATTTCTGATTGAAGAATTCAGAAGTCAGAATAAGAAGGTGATGTCAAAAAGCACTCATTGAATTTACGTTAGTTCAGAAATTATGTAACATTATCTACCAAGTATAATTTCTGCAAAAAAACATACATAAAAAATGCTCTTTCTTACTGCTAACCAAAGATAAACAGATTATCTTAGCAGGGTTCCAGGATTTTACACAATAACAAACAAGACAGTTAAAAAACTTATCACAATCTAAATTTTTATCATTAACCTTTTGATAGATTAGGGCTACTCTAGAAAAGCTATATATTAAGACAGAGCTAATACCATTTTGGATTTTAGATTTTGGATTGAGAAAGGGTTTACTGGTAAGCTTTTCGAGCAATCCATTTGTCGCAATCATTCTTCCATTTGGTATAACATATAATTTATTATTGCTCTTCATACTGTATCAGTAAATTGCATCTAAAAAGACCGAAAATTATCAAACAGAATGCAGGAGTCAGTAGGCAGAATTCAGAATTTACCTGAGTGTGACACTTCTCCTGGCGGAGACGCTACGCGAACGGCAAGCTCAGTGCGTTGCTGGTGAATGAAAAAACGGGTATAAGATACCCACCAAATTCTTAATTTGCTGGTCTTCAATCAGTACGGTGTATTTTTCTCCTACTGTTCACATTCTGACTCCTGAATTCTGACTTCTGAATTCTTCAATTACTTTATTTTTAGTAACCTGATAAGTCATGACATCCCCTGAGCCACAAATTGATTTTGACAAAGAACTTACAGAACCATCATCGCCACCACCTCAAAAAAATTGGCGATGGTGGCGATTATTGTTAGCTTTAATACTAATAGTAGGGGGTGGAGTTGCGATCGCTTGGCGTTTACTTACTCCTGTACAGCCAACAAAACCCATTCAAGCTCAAACACCAGGGGTAAGAGCCAAAATAGCACCTGTGCAATTAGGCACAATTGAAGAAAGTGCAGACTATATTGCCACTTTAGAGTCCCGACGTTCTATCAACCTCCTACCGAGAATTCCTGGCCAAGTTACCCAGATATTTGTCAAGCCAGGAGATACGGTTGCTATTGGTACGCCTATTATTCAGATAGATTATAAAGCCCAACAACCCAACAACCTGGGTAATAATGGTGCAACTCAAGCAACCGCCGCCCTCCTAGAAAGCGCCCGCGCCACACTCCGCGCTTTGGAACTAGAACGCATATCAAAGTTAGGTGAAGTCCAGTCCAATCAATTAGATTACGCAAAATCTGCCAATTTAGCAGACCAAGGTGCAATATCACGCCAAGCCAAGGATTTAGCGGCTAATAGATTGGCGACAGCAAAAGCTAATCTAGATGCTGTCAATTCTCGCATTCAAGCCCAAAAAACTAGCATTCTGCAAGCTGAAAATGCCCTCCAGCAAGCCAACGCTAACAATAGACAACCACCAGCACAACTTCAATATGACAAAATTACGGCTCCCTTCGCTGGTACGGTAGGCGATATCTCGGTAAAAGCTGGTGATTTTGTCACGCCTTCTTCACGACTGATGACCGTTGCTGAAACCCGACCTTTAGAAGTTGCCTTAACTTTACCACTAGAGCGCGGCCCTAAATTACGAAAGGGAATGCCTGTGGAAATTCTCAGCACCCAAGGGCAGGTTTTGGGTACAAGTCGAGTGTTTTTAATTGTTCCCAACGTTAACACTGAACAACCATCGATATTAATTAAAGCATTGTTCAACAATACCCAAGGGCAATTAAGGGCAGGTCAATTAGTCCGCACAAGATTAATTTGGAGTCAGCGTCCAGGAGTTTTAATTCCAACTACAGCAGTCACTCGCGTGGCGGGTGAAACTTTTGTTTATGTCGCCCAACCACAAACAACTCCCCAAGGCGTTTCCCAGTTAGTAGCGCAACAAAAGCGCGTGAAGTTAGGCAATATCAACAATAACTATTACCAAGTTTTAGCCGGGTTACAGCCAGAAGACAAAATTATTATCTCTGGACTGCTAAACATTCGGGATGGCGTGTCTATTGTGCCTGAATCTTAGTGCTGAGTGCTGAGTGAAAAAAACAAATACTCAACAGGTAAATTTAACCTTTGTGCGATAGGTTAAGAGCAACTCATCACTAGTCAAGCAGGATTTATTTATGGCAGCTTTAACTGGGAAAGTTGCAATTGTCACTGGTGCATCACGGGGAATTGGTCGAGCGATCGCTCTAACATTAGCGCAAAAGGGTGCATCTATCGCAAAGCACGTTGGATAACTGGGCAGAACATTCGGGTTAACGGTGGGGTTGTTTGAGGTTTTTATTTATCAAATATCTGCTTCTTGGTTTTATAGCAATCCTATCTGAGTTGTGAAAAAGTATTCTTTTTAACGAACCGCAAAGGGCGCATAGACGCGATAGCGGCTTCCTGAAGGGTAGGACACAAAGAAAGAGAAAGAGGAAAAGAAAGAGAATTTCACAAATGATTTAGAATTGCTATATAGTTATTCAGTTTTAGATGTGAAATTATCTGTGCAGGTAGAAAGTCGAAAAATTTACTTTTTAAGTCTACTGTTTTTCAGAAATCAAACGTTCGTCTTATATAATCTTCCTGGAACGGCAGACAAAACAAGTAAAGAAAAATGGGCGAAAAAAATTGTATAAAACGTTTTCTATTATACAAAATTAGCTCCTCAAACTGATTTATAGCTTGTTTTTTTGCTAGTAATTCTCAGTTAACCAATAATTCCTGAATAGTGAAATCATCTAGTTTCATTTGTGGAATTAATGGGAAATTGGCAATTATCGAGCATTTTGCTTTGGGGACAACCCAAACTCAAAAACCTACAATTAAAATTTTCTGACAGGTATTCTCAAACTATGGATTTATCTAACATTAATACTCTGCATAACCTAGAAGCCGCCTTCGGTGGTGAGTCGATGGCTAATCGCAAATATTTATATTTTGCGAAAGTTGCTAGTAAATTGGGATTTTCGGATTTAGCAAAACTGTTTCGTGAAACCGCAGAACAAGAAACCGAACATGCTTTTGCTCATTTTGAGTTGCTGCATCCAGAATTGGTGGTGAAAGATCCAGCCGCTTTAACTGATGAACAAAAAAAACAAATTGTTTCGCGTTGCTTGTCTTTAGCAATTGAAGGCGAGACTTACGAATACACTACAATGTATCCCGAATTTGCTGAAGCGGCAAAAAGCGATCGCGATAACCCAGCCGCCGCAGAATTTCTCAAACAAGCACAAGAATCTGGCGAACATGCTGATACATTTCGAGAAGCTGCACACCGTTTTGGCTTGCTCAAGTTTATCGAAAATTACCACGCCGATCGCTACACTGAAGCATTAGAAGTCCTCAATGGTGGACAAGCCGTCACCAGAGTCGCTGGTGATGACCCCCAAACTCGCAAATGGATTTGTCGTCAATGCAGTATGATTTATGACCCCGTAGCAGGCGACCCCGATTCAGGTATTGCTCCTGGTACACCTTTTGAAGATATTCCTGATGATTGGAAATGTCCCATTTGTGGTGCTACCAAAAAGACTTTTAAACCGCTAGAAGAAAAAGTCGCGGCTTAAAAATAGGGGCTAGAGATTAGAGGCTAGATTTTAGGAAGAGGAATTTTTTGGTTAGATTTTACTGAGTAAAAATTACTATTTCTAGTCTCTAATCCCTCATCTCTTTTTCCCCTGCAAAATTATGATTGATATCAGCATGACTTATATCATGTGCGGCAAATCAGTTATGATTCAACACATCTGTGCAGAACAAAACTCTTTCTCCCCCTGCGGTTTTGATGATAAGTCTTTTACCGGAAATGATATTACACACCAAGCTTGTCTGTAGAGACTGGGTGTGGTGGTGAAAGCGTACAGGGTTGTTAGGGTTTTGAATAAGTACACCCATGAATCCCTACACCCTTACACCCTTACCAATCAAACCTTCTGTTTGCAGTACTGAATCTCGAATTACCGTAAAAATACTCATTAACTCTATTTTTCAATTAAATCAAAATAATTGTCATATTTTTGATGATCACACCCTTCAACCATTGAGCGATCTCTAAATGTTTGACAGCAAGTATTATCATCTTCTATCGTTCTTTTTGAATTTATGTCCGCAGGACGATGCGAATTTTCTTCTACGAGTTTCAAGTTGGTGTTAATTACTTCCTGGGCATTTGTAAATTTTGCTAATTCGAGACGCAATTTATCTAGTTGCTCATCTTCAGGTGTTACCAAAATATTCATTGGTGAAGTACCTCTGTTATCTGTTATCAAATTTTACTGTGTTTTGCTATGAATAACCTTTTAGGTAATGATAGAAAACATCAGGAAGTTGTTTACAAATCTATTTATTACCTGTCCGGTTTCTATCTCTTGACGATTCAGTTAATCAATCAAATGGGTCTTCCATCTTACAACAAGATAAAAATACAAATGACTTATGTAAGAAAATGAAAGACTCAGATTTGAAACAGGCGATCGCGTCATGAGTCTTTAAGTAGAAAAAGTTAAAATAACTACAAACTTATAGACTCATCCCACTTATGCTCACAAACAATCTTTATGTAGAAGCTTTGATTGATTAACTATAAGTAGAGTATTACACATCTTTTTGCTGTATAAGAACTGTTGCTTACTTATATTTACAGAGAAAATTGTGAAAATACGCTGAAGTCAATTGTTACAAAGCAGCACCCATCTTAAAATTAGGGGGCGGGAGTTTTACAGCCCATTGAACTTAGATGAATGCTGACGATTTTTTTAACCAAGGTTTTAACAAAAATTTGCAAGGAAACTTTCAAGGAGCGATCGCAGATTATACAGAGGCGATTCAGCTAAAACCTGACTTTGCAGAAGCTTACTATAATCGCGGTAATATTTTGTATACCTCACTCCGAGACTATGATGCCGCACTGGCAGATTTTAACAAGGCAATCCAAATAAATCCTGAGTTTGCTGAAGCCTATCATAATCGCGGCAACACTCGTTATTCTCTAGCAGATTACGAAGATGCGATCGCTGATTACGAGTGGGCATTAGCGATCAATCCTAACTTAGCAGAATCCCATCACGGGCGGGGTAATGTTTATTGTGCGTTGGGTGATTATGATCATGCGATCGCAGATTATCACCAAGCGATTGAAATTAACCCAGTATTAGCAACATATATAGATTTTGATATAGCGCGAGCTTTTCATTATCGGGGTATCGCTCGCAGTGAGAGTGGTGATTACCAAGGTGCATTAGCAGATTTTCAGCAAGCTTTACAATGGTATCCCCAGTATGCTGCCGTTTACAGCAGTCGCGGGAATATTTTCCATATTTTAGAAGAATATGAGCAAGCCCTTGCCGATCATGAACGGGCATTACAATTAGATCCGCATTTGGTGGAAGCTTATCATTACCGGGGGAATACCTGTTATCTTTTAGGAGATTATGCAGCCGCAATTGCTGATTACAATCGCGCCTTACAAATTAACCCCAATTTTGCCCCAGCCTACTACAATCGCGGAGTCGTCCGTTCTTACCTAAAAGATTATCCAGCCGCGATTTCTGATTTTAACCAAGCTCTGCAATTAAATCCTGAAGATGTGCAAGCATACTATGAGCGCGGATTAGTCAAAGCCACTTTGGGAGATTTTCCGGGTGCGATCGCTGATTATGAACAAGCTTTAGACAGAAACCCGACTTTGGCTTTAGTCTATGGTTTTTTGGCTTATGCGCGTTGTCAGTTGGGTGACTACCAAAGTGCGATCGCCGATAGCAATCGTGTCTTACAAATTCACCCCGAATATGCACAAGGATACAGCGATCGCGCTACCGCTCGTCGTTGTTTAGGAGATTATCAAGGGGCAATTTTAGATTACAACCGCGCCTTACAACTCAATCCCAACTCAGCCACAGCATACTATGGACGGGGTTTAGCCCGTGAAGCTTTACAAGATTATTTAGCGGCGGTGGAAGAATACACCCAAGCCATTAGAATTGAGCCTGATTTTGCTCCAGCTTACTGTAATCGGGGTAATGCTTTGCGGTTTTTAGAAGCGGAACAAAGAGCTTTAGCTGATTACAATCAAGCAATTAAAATTAACCCCAGCTTAGTAGAAGCTTATTACAATCGCGGTTCCTTGCGCTATGCCTTGCAAGACTATCACGGCGCAATTACAGATTACACCACAGCTTTGCAAATCAACCCCAGCACAGCAGCATTTTACAGCGATCGCGCCAGTGCTTACTATGCCCTGCAAAATTATCACAGTGCGATCGCTGACTACAACCAAGCCATTGCCCTTGACCCCAGTTTTGCTGAAGACTGGTATCATCGCGGGCGTAGCCGTTTGCTGTTGGGAGACTTGCAAGGCGCATTAGCAGACTTAAACCAAGCCTTACAACGTCAACCCCATTGGGCTTCCGCTTATATGTTACGCGCCGATATTTACCGCCAACTCGAAGATTTTCCCGGTGCGATCGCTGATTTTCAACAATCTGCCAACATCTATTATCAAGAAGGCAACATTGAATATTATCAACAAATGCTGACTGCGATCGCTCAACTCCAGTCTCAAGTCTAAAACATCCATTCAGGCAGTTTTTACATAAAAACTATGTTCCTTTCGCATAATAGCTTGACATAAATTTCTTAGCGGTCATGATTGATTAACATATAGTTTTGTTGTTTTGGGAAAGGCGGATAGCTAATATCAATCAAGCATCCGCCATTTATTTTGTGTACAGTTTGACGTAGAAATACTCATCAAATTTAGGATTTTGGATTGGAAATTGTCATCTAATTTTCTTCCTAGCTTTGGACTCAGATTACCTTGTATTATTTCCTGTAATCACGATTAAGTATTTTCCCTGTTGCATCAAGTTGTTATCCCCAAATAGTATTTACCACATTGTTTTTCATCATCTAAATAATTGTGAAATCAGTTCTACAAAGTTACTTGGATCAAGAAATTTGGTTATTGATCAGAGATAAGTGGTATTTCGCAACAATTATCAATGTTTGTGACGATTTGTTATGCTTTAAACACAGAACGCATAACAAAGATACAGAAGAAGATACTTTGTGGGAAATGGTTGTTAAAACTAGTGAAGTAGTTGCTATTGATAAAGTTATCTCTGTTGTGAGTCGCAAACCAGATGTGTTTATGTCTCGTCTGTTAGAAACGAATAGACAAAATGATAATCAGCAACAAGATTGAAGAATTCAGAAGTCAGAATGCAATCTATGGGGAAAATAAATGCCACAGATTGAAGACCACAAAATTTAAATGCTAAATTGCCTTTAAATTTCAGGGAATCCTTTATAACTTCTGAGTGCAAAATTCAGATTTATTCTTCCTGACCAAAAGTCACACATGGGCTATCAATTTCTTCCGCAGGTTGAAAAGAACTGCAAAAAGTCACAATAGCACAATTAACTGCTAATTCATCGGGGTGAATACACTCTATTCCTGACTCAGTTTCAACATGAAAAGCACATTCATTGCAGATAGTTTGACAAGACATAGAATTACTATTATTTCTTAAATTTTCTCTAGCTTCAAATATTGATAAAAAAAGTCAGAAGACAGAATTCAGAATTGGTGAATACTTCACTCATAAAGGGATGGAGTTTAGAGCTTGCCGTTCGCGTAGCGTCTCCGACAGGAGAAGTGTCATATAGAATTCATACGGCATTCTGACTCCTGATTTCTGACTTCTTCTTCATCAACATCTCTCTCCCTTGTCTACCTTGTCTCCCCTATCTTTTTTATTCACATCTCACATAGGACTGCTTTAGCAGTAGCGATTGTGGCAAATTGTCAACTAATATACGCTAAATTACTTCACAATATTGGTAGTCGTTTGGTTGAGCAGTTTGGTTATGAGTCAAAATGAGAACAACGAGCAATCTAGTAGCCATGAATTGTCCTCACATTCAGGTGCGAGATACTGGGGTAACGTGGAGGTAATTGAAGAAGGCGATAATTATAGAATTAGTCGCGTTGAGATTAAACCCAGGCATGGTATTAAACCACAAATCCATTACCACCGCAATGAACATTGGGTGGTAGTTTCTGGGGTAGCTAAGGTAACTTGTGGCGATACGGAAACGCTGCTGAATCGCAATGAATCAACTTATGTTCCAGCCGCAACCTTACACAAAGTGGAAAATCCCGGTTTAATTCCCTTGGTAATTTTGGAAATTCAAAACGGTGAGTATTTAGGCGAGGATGATATCGAACGTCCTTATGACCTCAACTTAATTAAGCCAACATCAGAAAATAAATGAAGTTTGTCAATGGTCAATGGTCAAGAGTTAATGGTCAAAAGTTATTTTTGACCATTAACTTTTGACTTGATCAAAACCATCCTTCTTGTTCTAAAGTTTCGATTAGCTGTAAGCCACGGGGGTCGCCTACTCCGAGTAGTGAGGCTTTAGCATCTTCTCGTACGCCTAAATCTTTATCTTCGGCAAAGGCTTGAATTAAGGCATCAATGGCTGTGGCGTAAACAATATTAGAGGGTAGTTCTTTGCATAACTGTCCAATTGCCCAGGCGCTATTACTGCGAACGGCGGGAATGGGATCTTGGACTAAGGCTTCAATTAAGGCGGGAATTGCCCCTATGACGGTTTCGTAACCCACTCCTGCCATTTGGGCTAAAGCACTCGCTGACCACAAACGCACTGCGGAAATGTCTGTTCTTAAAGCATCAGCGAGGGGTGCGAGACAACGGCGATCGCGGCAATTACCCAATGCCCAAACTACACCTTTACGTACATAACCGTTCCAATCTTGGTTGAGTTGGGCAATTAATGGTTCTACTGCTTCTTTACTGGGATTGCGACCAATACCATAGGCGGCACTCACGCGCACCAAGGGACAGGAATCTTTTAACAGCCCAATGAGTAGCGGGGTAGCTCTTTCATCTTCAATATCACAAAAAGCACGCGCCGCCAACATTCTCTGCTGGGGTTGAGAATTTTCCAAAAGTGCTAACATCACTTCTGGATCGGGCTTTGCCACTTCTGATTCAGCAGTGAGTGGCTCCATTTTATCAAGAGGGCTTTCTAGCTCTACGTCGGGATCGAGTAGGCTTAGGTCATCGTCGTCATACATACGTCATTTAAGTGCCGAGTGGGATTTACAGATAACCCCCCGTGCCAATAATTCAGCGCCTGATAGGTATTTGCTAGATTATTGTACACTTTATGTTCGACATGATTGAGATTTGTTTGAAAAGTCTGAAGTCTAAAGTATGAAGTCTGAAGTCTTATTTTTGAGCCTTGTGTCTATTGACCAATTACTAACTGTCCCAAGTGTTTCAGAATTTTTAGGACGGTAAATAAATTGTTGCGGTACTGCGATCGCCAAACTGCTACTCATGGCTGTCACCGACGAAATAACCTGACAGTTCTTTCAGCATCCACAAAGATTGAGTTTGATAACCCAGTTGATAGTAGAGATTTAAAGCAGGTTGATTGGATTCAAAGACTTGTAAACCGATTTGTTTATCGCCTCGTTGAATTGCCCATTTTTCGACATGCTGCATTAAAGCCTTACCAATACCTTTACGCCGATGTTCTGGGACGACGTAAAGCAAAAAAATATGAGCATGGCGATCGCCACTGACTTGATCTATGGCATTTCCCACCCAGAGGCAAGCAACGGGGGATGAGGGAGACGAGGGAGACAAGGGGGCACAAGTCTTGTATGTTTCTCCCCTCTGCTCCCTGCTCCTTGTCTCCCCTGCCTCTTTCACATCCACCCACCATAAGGGCGTATCTTGGGATAAATACTGCTCGACAGTGCGGGCGAGGTGGGCAAAATCTTGCTGGGGAAATCGCTCCTGGTAAGTGCGTTGCATGAACTTGACAAGGAGCGATCGCTCTAATGTTGAACCGCGACGAATTAAATACCCTGGTAGTAATTGCTCAGACACTTTATTTGCTAAAGGTGAATAAATCCACAGCCGTCGCTGGCAAAATTACCCCAGTTTCTTCAATAGGCGCGGGTGCTGCCATATCAGCCGGCAAAAATATCCGGGCGCTGACTGCTACTAAGGCAACGAGAAATACTAAAAGTACCAGTAGTGGGGCGATGTATTGACGAATTATAGACATATTTAGTAAGTCAAAAGTTAAAAGTCAAAAGAAAGAAACTGAGTGCTGAGTGTTTAGTGCTGAGTGCTGAGTGCTGAGTTGAAGCATTTTCCCCTCCCTCCTGCCTTCTGCCTGGTTGGTGAGCGACTTGCCTTGAGCGCAGTCGAAAGGAGCCGAACCACTGCCTCCTGCCTCTCTTTTTTAACCTTAACGCTGATCGCGTTCTAAATCATCCATAACTCGCTCGCAATACCAACTTTCTGGCATACCGGGATAATTTTGCTTGGCTTGTTCAATTAAGCGTTCAGCTGCGGCGGTATCACCATTTAACTTGGCAATCAGCCTGTTTTTGAGTTGGTTATCGGTGATGCGATCGTTAATCTCTGTTGCGGACATATTTTCCGGCACAACGCTGGATTGTTCTCGGCGTAACTGCCAAAATAAAACGTAATACAGTGTGCCGAAAATTAAAATTAGGCTGAGTGTACCAAAAAAAGTAAAGAGATTAAAAGTCAAAAATCCCAGTACTAACTGTGACAGGACATAGCCAAGTAACAAGCCTGTAAGTAAAAGAATAAATGTACCAACAACAACAATTACTTGGCTTCCCATACATCCTCATCTTCTTCCTCTAGTCCTGGTCTAGATATTACCACTGGCTTTTGATTCCAGGGAGCAACAAACGGTAAAAGTAACAATCCTGGCAAGGCTGCTACTAGGGTTAACAAGAAAAACACAGGCCAGCCTGTGGCTTTTGCCCAATCGCCTGCCGGTGCTGAAAGAACATCTCTACTAATCGCCATTAAGCTAGAAAATAATGCAAATTGAGTGGTTGTAAAACGGTGATTGCAGAGGTTCATTAAAAATGCCACTGTAGCAACCGTTACTAATCCAGCACTAAAATTTTCGATATTTACTGCCAAGATTAATAACGAGTAATTTTTGCCAGCAACAGCTAAAGCATAATAACCCAAGTTACTCAATAATTGCAGTATGCCAAATATCCATAAACCGCGATTAATATGAATTTTGCTTAAGATTACCCCACCAGCTAATACGCCAACAGTCGTGGCGAGAAAGCCAATTCCGGCTTGAATTGCACCAATTTCAGTTTTAGTAAAGTTGATTTCTCGCAAAAATAAATTAGCTGTGATACCAACTAAAGAATCGCCCAGTTTATAAAGGATGATAAATATCAGAATTACACCAGCTTGAGCCAAGCCAAAGCGATGAAAAAACTCTTTAAAAGGCAGAAAAATTGCTTCCTGTAAGTTTTGGGGGGCTTGATTTTCTTGAGCTTCACCCAGTAATTCATCAGGCAATAATAAAGATGAAACTATCCAAGCGACAATCAAAGCTGCTAATAACCAATAAAATACAGGCAAAGCAATATAGCCAAGAAAAACTCCTCCCAGTAAACCAGCTACTAATGCTGTGATAAATAGCACGAATATCACATCTTTGGCAGATAAAGGTGCTGTTTCTCGATTGTTGCTTACCTGTGGTTCTCTGGGTGCAGATAAAGTGACAAAGATACTCCCAGCCATTAAAGCCGCCATGAGTAAGTAAACACCATTCCAAGGTAAGCGATCAGCTAAAACTAAAGCTAAGGAACTGGTGACAAACAAAGCCACACGATAGCCGAGTACCCACACCGATGCACCAGCTTCAGCTTCTAGGGGGTTTAAAATATCGGTACGGTAAGCATCGCCGGCGATGTCTTGGGTGGCACTTAAAAAGGTGATAATTAAACAGTTGATTGCCAAAATTTGCAATACTTGGTCACTTTGAGAAGGTTGTTGAAGTGCGAGAGTGGCGATCGCAATTGCTAACCCAACTTGAGTCAAAATCAACCAACCCCGTCTCGCGCCCAAAAACGGTGGTACAAACCTATCTAACAACGGCGACCACAAAAATTTGAGCGAATAAGGCAACGCCAACAAACCAAATAAAGTAATTTTGCCGATATCAACCTTGGCATCTTGCATCCACAATTGCAATGTTCTACTAGTTAAGAACAAAGGCAATCCCGATGCAAAACCCAGCAATAACAAAGCCCCCATTTTGCGACTTTGGACGGCTTGGCGTAGTGCTTGGATTTCTTTCATCGTTTCGATATTCCTTACTCACAGGAGCGAATTGCAGTTATCTTGCCATAGTTACTGCATAGTTTCATAACTTGACAAAAATTAATTTGGTTCTTCCCAATCTTCAAGCTTTAGTCCACTGATTCGACTAAATTCTCGCGTGTTGTGCGTGACTAATATCAGATTCTTTGCTATTGCGCCAGCCGCAATTTGTAAATCATAAGGGCCGATTGGTGTACCTATAACTGCTAAATCAGCGCGGATTTTACCTGCTATTTTTGCTGTTTGTGAGTCCAATTCAATAATATTAAATTGGCTATGAAATCTTTGTAATATTTCTAAATTTTTCTCAGTTTGTGAGCTACGATAAGCTCCATAATAAAGTTCCAATTGAGTGATATAGTAATCCTAAATCATTTGTAAAATTATCTTTCTTCTCTTTATTCTTCTTCTTTGTGTCCTACCCTGCGGGAAGCCGCTATCGCGTCTATGCGTCCTTTGCGGTTCGTTATAAAAAATATTTTTTCCAACTCAGATAGGATTGCTATAGCAGAAATAAATATATTCCTCTGGTTGCTGACTTGCCAGACGATTCACGACACCAGGATGACTGTTATTGATTAGGCGAATACAGACATTTGTATCAAGTAAATAAGTCAAAATATCTGCTCCCTCGTTTCATATTCTCCCTGTTCTGGTCTTTCTAGGGCTTCTCCTACCCAACCACCAATTACTTCCTCAAAAAATCCCGGCATCCAGCCGCGTTTTTGTGGTGTAATTTCTTGAATTGTTACTGTTACTTCAATTTCTATATTTGTCATTTCTACGGGAATATCAAGATGTAAAATACCATCTGCGCCTACACGAGAACGGATATTAATACTTTGCATAACTATTTGTCCTCTAAATTTTGTCTAACTTTCTTTGATCGGATAAATTTGATGTCCTCTAATTTCGACTCCATGTTCAGCCAGACATTTTAACCAACCTTCACGGGTACCAATATCACTTTTTTGCTTGAGTAAACCTAATTCCTGTTCTTGTTGGGTGAGTTTAGCAAATTCTTCGTATTGGGGATAATTAGGTGTAACAAAGGTTTCTTTCCGATGCAGAACAGGTGGATTTGCCCGATTTGCATAATCTCGATGAGTGACGTACAAAGTTTTTAAGTCAATGGTGATGCTGGCTTTTAAAGCTGGATGGGGGTCTGTATCAAAGTCTGGATAAAATAAGTAGGATATTTGCGGTTGGTCAAGGTTATATTTGATCAGCGTCGCTCCATCAACACGCCCAATGGTACGACTGGCGCAACCTTCGTAAATGCGGAGTAAGGGATCGAGGGCGGCGAGGGCGGAAACATGAACGTAAAGTGCGCCGCGTGTATGTTTGCCGATTTTGCTTTTTTCGCAGGCTGTTTGCACTACTTTTGGTCTACCCAAACTAAATAATTTTTGGTCAGCGACTTCGCAAGCTTCCTCGTAACTACCAAAAAAGGCTTTGATGTCGTGGCGCATTTCTGGCGCTAGTTGGGAAAATCTAGGGCGTTTATCAAAGTGGGTGAGGGCAAGGTAAACTTGAATGTCTAAAGAACGACGATAGGCGATCGCATCCCATTCTGCTTCATCGGTGGCTTGCAACACAACTGCAAAGGCGCGGCGAAAGTTACCAAATTCTGTTAATAGTTCTTGTTCGTTGGCTAATTCACCCTTGACAGGTAATCTCCCGCGTTTGGTGAAAAACTCCATGAGTGGTTGCAGTGTTTCCTGATAATCTTCAAACCGCTTGCTAGGGATGCGGACTCGCGGTGTATAAGTGCGCGAAAAGAAACGGATGGCTTTGAAGCTTTCTTTTTCGGCTTCGTCGCGGAAGACAAAGTAAACCCCAAGCGCCACCGGGACTGCATCGACGTTTAAGACTTGATCAATATATTTTTTGAGTTCTTCTTGCTCGTAATATTTTTGAAAAGTATTACGGCTAGTCACAATGCCGTCATTGTAAGCGAGTTGGGCTTTGCTGGGAGCGTTAATTAAGACTTGTGCAGCGACAATTAAAACTTTGCGGGTGAGTTCCCAGGCTTTAATCAGGCTTTGGTTGCGTTCTGCGATATCTTCGATGACGTTGATAACGTAACCCAAATTAACAACATCAGCAGGCGTAATTTGCTGATTTGGGTAATAGTACGGGTCCCAACCTGCACTCGTATAGCCGAGATTCCCGACACGCTGCACATCGCCACCATGACCGCAGCCATAGTCAAAAAAAGTCCTGTCCTGGTTAATGATTGACCATTCTATGGCTAATCTTACAGGGCGAGAGATTTCTGTGCGAGCGATCGCCGCGCGATGACGCTCAATTTCTAAGTAGCTCTCCGGCATAATGTTCAGTTAACAGTTAACAGTTAACAGTTAACTAATATCCTTTCAATCTTTTATTACCAGTTCAATCAAATCTTCAATTTTCTTGATATTTGGGTCGCCAGCTAAATAACCAATACCCCGATGCAAATGCAACCGGAATTGCGTAGCGAGGGTTTCTTTATCAGTCCCTAAACCGTCATTATGACAGCGTTGCTTCAGGGCAAGTAAAAAAATATCAGACATTTCGCCACCAAAAACCCGCCAAGCCATTTCCACATTACTATCTTGGGGAATAGGTACAGGCGATGGTGGCGCGGGTTCAGCCAGCGAACGACACAACGCCCAACGACACAGAATATTCCATTGGTCAATTTTCGTATTGCGTTTGAGTTTTTGTAGTTGGTCTTTGGCTGTTTGGGAAAGTTTAATTCTTTCGATTGGTGCTTCCATAATGTTTACTCATATCTTTTACAAAAATTTAGACAGTTTTTGGTCATAAACCCAAACAGTAGCGAACCGCAGTTTCAACTTCTAGCATTTTGGATTCAGCAAGCTTACCAGATGGAGCAGCAGGAAAGCGGTTTGGATCTATAGAACGAATTTGAAAACATAAGAATACTGTTTCCATAGGCAGTCCACATTCATTTGGAGAAACTCGGATATTAGTGGGATAATCACGCTTAATATTTTCTCCTTTTGTCCCTACAACTACAGTCACAACCAAAGGTAATTGATTAATAGGGTCTATGGATAAAACTAAAACTGGCCGTGTTCCTGCTTGTTCTCTACCCTGTACAGGATTAAGATTGACAAAATAAATTTGTCCTCTTTCGATACTCACAATTTTTCTAATCCATCCATTTCAGTAAAAATAAATTCCTCGTGAATAGAAGCAATTTCTGTCTTTATATCTAAATCATTAGCCATAGTCGCTAGTTGTTTATTTATCTGGTGAATATCAGTAAAATCATCTGATTGTTTTCTGGCTTGCACTTGTTTTCTAATACGTTCTAAAAGCCATTCAAGTTCTTCTAATGACAAAGTACTTAAATCACGTTCTAGTTCCAGTAAATGTGGTGATATCATCTCTACTCTCTAAAGCTGCTTACATCTATTGTAAATAGACAAACTTATACAAATTGCTCAACCCCATTGTCTCAAAGTTATCTC
Organism: Nostoc sp. FACHB-190; assembly: GCF_014696905.1. Taxonomy (NCBI): domain Bacteria; kingdom Bacillati; phylum Cyanobacteriota; class Cyanophyceae; order Nostocales; family Nostocaceae; genus Nostoc; species Nostoc sp. FACHB-190. Next base: position 121,409 of record NZ_JACJQW010000013.1, on the reverse strand, counting down.
CTACCAAAAATATTGATTTTCTATCACGGTAGTTTGACGGGTAGATGAGTCGTATTTGAGAAGATATTCACGAGCGATCGCTTCATTTTTCCGCAGAGTTTCGACTTCTTTTTTACCAATTTCCGTATCAGTAGAAAGGAGAATTACTTGATGGCTGGCGGCTGGGAAGTATTTTTCTACTAGGTTTTGGCGGTGGGAAGAGTCGAGTCTGCCGAGGGGTGTGTCAATAGCTACTGGTAAGCGCAAACCAGAGACTTTGGCAAGTCCCCAAAGAAAGGCGATCGCAAGTAACTGCTTTTCCCCAGCCGACAGGCGATGTTTCGGGACTGCTTTACCATCAAAATCAAACAGAGATAAAGCAAAAGTTTTAGTATCAATAGCAATGCGAAATACTAAGTCTGATTTGTGCAGTAAATAGAGAAAACAATTCTTCACTTCTTCTTCTAACTTATTTAGCTTCCGCAGCGTTAACTTTTCTCGAAAAATCTTCAGGGTTTCTTGCACTTTAGAAGCAGAAGTAATGATATGTTCTCTATTTTGATGTTTGATACTTTTGTCAGTATAATCGTTTAATTCTTTTTTGGTGATTTCAATTGCATCCATTAACGCTGCTAATTTCTGCCTTGTTGTTTCATACTTGGATTTAGCTTGTATAACTTCTTTTTGTGAATCTTCCACAGCATCACGTAACTTTTTATAAGCTTCTGGTTCTGCTGCTGTCTGCACTTGTCTTTCTAATGTAATAATTTCTTCTTCCAGATTTCTGAGACTAAATAAATGCTGTTTTGCAGTATTACACGCACTTTTTAAGTGATATCTAACATTATCTAATTGGCTCAAGCTTTCCTCATCCGCTAACAGCCAAGGTGCTTCAGATTGGAGTGAACTTGCATATAAACTATCGACATCTTCAGCTAAAAAAGCTTGAATTTTATCAACTTGGTCAGCAGCAATAGTTAACTGATTTAGCCATTCAAGTAAACGTTTATCTCGTTCAATTAAAACATCTCTTGCAAGTTGCACCTGTTGATTACGAAATTCACTTGCGCCCTGGGTTTGTACTTGACTCAATAAATTAGGAATTAACGCTAAGGGTAAGATTTCAGCAGCTAATTCACATAAAGACTGTCGAATTGCTTCTAATGCAGCAGTTTTTTCTTTTTGTTTATCTTCTAACTGACTGCGTTCGGCGGCAATTTTACCACCTTCAGATACAAATTTATCTAAAGCCTCTTGCTGGATAGTTTCTAATGATTCAACTTGATTTTTTAAATTAGCTAACTCTTGTTCTGTTACTTGATAATCTTCTTGCTTTTGTAATAACCTTTTTTCAATATCTTCAATATTAGCTAAATCTTTAGTATCAGCCATCTCTTTACGCTTACGGTTGATTAAAACATCTAAATCAACGGCTAATTTGTCAGCTAATTCTAGTCCTAAAAGTCCACGAATAGCTTCCACAACAATTGGCGGCGGTGTTTCTTGTTCTGCTAGTTCTTTTACTTGTTCGCCATCAAATAAAAATAAATTAGAAATTCCTAAAGGTAGTAAATTTTCTATATAGTCATCCCAGATACTTGTCAGATAATCAACAGGCCAAGTATCATCATCACCTAAAATTCCTAAAGCATCTTTGCCATCTTTAGGATTTTTCTCCCAAGTTCTCACAATCCGATATTTTACTGGCTGATCATCTTCAATATGTTCAAAAAGTAACTCAATTCGTGTCTTTTCAGAAGGAGTAGCTTTACTATTAACACATTGATTTAAAAAATCACTATAGCTCAAATTACCGCGCGTCGAACATTGAGCGCGTTGTCCATATAATGCTAGGCGAATAGCATCCATCAGCGTAGTTTTTCCCCCACCATTCATACCACCTAATAAAAGAATTGGGCGAGGATTATCCTCATTTCTTGGGTCAAGATTAATTACTTGTCTGCCAGAATAAGGGCCAAAATTTTGTAATACGAGTTCTAAAAATATCATTTGTCTTTATAGATAAAAGGCTAGATGCTTTGCGAGATCCCCGACTTCTTAAAAAAGTCGGGGTTCTGACCACTCCCACGTCTTAAAATGAATGCGATGAACCACTAATTAATTTGTCAGAATCTGCCTTGTTAAAATACTCATAACTTCGCCAGGGTTAGAACTAGGTAATAAAGGACTCCACTCGTAAACTTGGGCGAAACCCAGTTTGTATAAAGTCAAAATTGTGTTATTGACACCTTTTTTAGAACCATAAATTACAACCTTTACAGACTCTCTATCGGGTGTTGTTTGTGTAGAGTCGTTGCTGGAAGCAAGCTGTGTGGTGGTTTGACAAGTCTCTGCTAGAAAGCTTTTAGTCATTGGAATTTACCTGTTTATGGGTAAGTCGTTGTGTTACTTAAACGTAACAAGATAATCTTACCTCGTTTGTTACATATACAGAACATTTACTCTGTTAGAAGCCTTTGACACAATCAAAGGCATGGGAAAAGCAGGTAAAGCACTTAAACAGGTGTTGGAAACATACAGCATCAGTCAGAACAAGTTAGCCGTCACAATGGGAACAGGACGGCCAAACATTCACCGTTGGATTAATGAAATGACAGACCCCGTTGCTGATAAGCTGTTAGAAATTCGTGATGCACTCAGAAAAATTAATCCAGTCGCCGCAGACGAGTTTATCAGGCTGTACTTAGGAGACGCTAATGATGACCAGCAAATTTAAGCCTTTGTCTGTTTCTTTTTAAATTTCATATTTGACCAAGTTTTTGCATTGTCAGAAGATTTTGATGTATTTTCTGTATCATTTTGTGTATTAGGTATACTTGCTTGTTCATCCGGCGTGGCAAAATCAGCTAAAGTTAACTGCTTGACTTTTTCTCTAACTGTTGCAACATCTCCTTGACTAACAGCCTCTCTTAAATCACGTTTTAAATGGGCATTCCTAATTGCTTCTTCAGGAGAACGAGAACTAGTATTAAAACATTTTTCGAGAGTTTCGTAAATTCCGACACGCTTTGTTTTCTTACGAAATTGCCATTCTGTGCTTAAAAGTTTTGACATGAGTTCCAAGTGCATAGTGTCATCAGCACAGATTTCTTCTAAGACAGCCCATTCATCACTACCTAATAGTTTATGTTCAACACCAGGGCGCGGGTCTTTGAATTCTTCCCCAGTTACTTCGTAATAAATGCGGGGTAAACTATCGTCAAACTCATGTCTTTCTTCTAGCCAGATGCGACGAATTTCGCTAAGTTCTTCTGTAGAAATCAGAGTAATATCGCGCATATTTTCTGGTGCTGTTTGACGGATTTGTTTTTCGACGTTTAGTAATTTTCTCAGCCAATCTTCCCGTGCTTCTTTTACATAAGGGCCTGGAATTGGTTCAATAGATAGTTCACCTTCTAGATTGCGCTCATACAGTTGAACATCTCCATTTCTGCGGCGGAAATCTCGGCGATCGCGTGTTTCTTCTGCATCTAATTCCTTGCGAAAATCAAGTAGAGGTTGCATCCACTCTTTTTCTTCATCATTTTGAATCATAGCCGCTAGAGATTTATCCTGGCTAACTAAGGTACAAACCCAACAACCAAAACGAGAGCTACCACAGCTTGGAGTAGAAGTATCTACTACTAAGGGACATTCATTATCAGCAGAAGCACCCCGATACATAGCAAATAGGTCTTTATTGCTATATCTCCAAGGGTTTTCCCACTGCATTAAATAAATCCAAACTTCATCATTTTGCCAGTCTTCAATAGGGCTGTAAACTAAGGAGTTCGGCAAATTCATGTTAGGACTTAGGCGATCGCGTACCCGCAGAGCTTCTAATTTTTTCATTCTGTTAGCGCGTTTTGTGCTTTCTGCTTTGCGAGTACCCAGCACCACAATTGCTTCTCCACTAGCTCGAATTACATCACGGATAAAGCGATTCGAGGGATTGATTTTCAGTCGTTCTGTACACCACCGGAATTTACCTCTTGGTGCTGGATAACCTTTCCCAATCAAACCCACCCAAAATGTTTCTTTAAAATCTGGCTGTAATAAATGAGGTTCAAATGGTAATTCTTGCGCTTGAGCTTCTAATTTCATTTGCTGTAGAGAATTTCGCACCCAAGCAGCAACAATCGGGTTTTCTACCAATGTGTCTGTAGTAATGACGTAGATTGTTTTAGTCCGTTTTTCTGCTGGGAGTCCAGCGATCGCATTCCAGACCAACTGTAAAGTAGCAGTGCTGTCTTTACCACCCGAATAACCTACAACCCAAGGAATCGCATCCAAACAATACAATTCTTGAATTTCAATGGTCAGAGCTTGGATATCCTCTACTAATTCTGCTACAGTACCTTTCTGCTGACCTTTATTTTCTGGTTGTTGTGCTTCAGTCATTGCTTCCTACCTCTGGACATTTGGGCGTTACCGCTTTTTACTCCAGTGTATGGAATGCGCGGGTTCCCAAAAAGTTTTTAAAAACTGATTTATTAGTATCTAACTTTTTGGACAATATAGCTAGGTTACAAGACTAAGTTTTTAAAAATTAATATGAGTGACATTGCATCTAACCTCACTACTGATATTGCGAAAGAGTACCTGGAGAGAGACAACAAGGATAAACAGGTACTAGCTTTACTCCTCGAAAAATTCTTAGAGAAAAAAGACCAAATTTTGGTGCAGAAAACGGAAATGGGTGGAATTGAAGCCTATATTGGTTCAGTGACTCTGGAATGGTTTGCTAGTCGAGTTCATTTTGCTTCTGGTTTACCTCTGCTGCAAAAAAAATATAATCCAGAGACGGATAATATCGAAATCGATGCAGATAGTATTGATGAAATTCAACAGCGTCCTATTGACTGGTCGCGTCAAGCACCTCTAGTTCAATATTTGGCTGCGAGAAAAAATCATAAGTTTCCCCCAGTTCTTGTAGTAATTAACCAGCCTTGGGTTGATAACTCAAAAGCCCCGGAGTGGGACAGTGAAGAACGCGCTACAAAATCTACTACCGATTTTACACCTCTAGATAAAGATGGTAAGGTCGGCTTACTCAATGTTTCTGAAGAAAATGTGACTATCTATGCTTTAGACGGTCAACATCGGCTGATGGGAGTTCAGGGTTTAATTGAGTTAATTAAAACTGGTAAACTCCAGCGATATAAAAAAGATAAAACTGCCGATGATAGTTTTATCACTATCTCAGATTTAACAGAGCAGTATCAAGTAGATCCTGCTTATTTGCAAAGCTTACCTAAAGAAAAAATTGGCATTGAATTTATTTGTGCAGTAAATTCTGGGGAAACTCGTAACGAAGCTAGAAGAAGGGTAAGGTCGATTTTTGTCCATGTTAACTTGATGGCTGCACCTTTAACTAAAGGTCAGTTGGCACAGTTAAATGAAGACGACGGTTTTTCTATTGTGGCGCGAAAAATAGCAGTAACTCATCCACTTTTAGAACAACGTCAAAACCGTAAACCGCGTGTTAATTGGAACAGTTCAACTGTAGCGTCAAATTCGACAGTTTTGACGACATTGCAAGCTCTACAAGATATGTCTGAGAGATATTTAGGTCAAAAATTCCCTCATTGGAAACCATTGGAAAAAGGCTTAATTCCGATGCGTCCAGAAAATGAGGAAATTGAACAGGGAATTGCAGAATTCACCAAACTTTTTGATAACTTGGCAAACTTACCTAGTTATAAGATTTTGGCACATGAAGATACACCAGTTTTACGAAGGTTCAGCTTTGAAAAGGATGGCGGTGAAGGAAATATGCTTTTCCGTCCTGTGGCGCAAGTTGCTATCGCTCAAGCTTTGGGATTTTTGGTGTTTAAAAAAGGGTTTTCTTTAACCAGTATTTTCAAGAAATTGAAAAAGTTTGACCAACAAGGTGGCTTTACTGGGATGGAATACCCTCAGTCTCTTTGGTATGGGGTTTTATATGACCCGAATAAAAAGCGCGTACAGGTTTCTGGAAAAGACTTAGCGGCTAAGTTATTAATTTACATTTTGGGTGGACTTCAAGATCCAATGGAAGTAGCTGATCTTCGTAAAGCTTTGGCTAATGCAAGAACAGTGGAAAATAAAACTATAAGTTTTGATGGTGAGTTTGTCGATCCAAAGGAAGTTGGACTTCCAGCACTCTTATAAGTTACAGCAGGCTCAACATTTCAATTTCAAAGGGTTTTTACTGATTGCAAACAACTTAACAGCATAGTAGTATGTTAAATACTTGACTTAAATTATACAGTTCTTCTTATGGTTAACATAAACCAGGATAGTGACAGTACCATTTCACCAGAAGTTCAAGCTGCGTTTAATGCCTCTGTTGAAAGTGTTTTTTCTCAATATCATCGTGAGCGTTGCTATCCTGGACTAATTTTTAGGCAGGGTAAGCGTACTATGCTGCAAATAAATATACCTGCTGGTGATTTTCCTGCGCTTTTAGTAGCAAAACCTGCTACTGATGATGATCCTGAATCAGGTAAACAGCGTCCAGAGGTTCCAGGTCATGCTGATGAGATCAAAAATTACATTGTAGAGCAGTCCCAAAAGAAAAAACCTTGGATTTTAGGAACGCTGACAGCAAATGTATCGCAAGAGAAAATCAAAATTCTCCAATTGGGTAGAGGTATGTGCATAGTTGTTATTCCTCGTGGAGTAAAGTTAGAAATTACAGATGGACAACATCGCAAGAGTGCTATTCAAAAATTGATTGAAGGTGATGAAAGTTACCTAATTAGTGATGATGATTTTCCCATTACGCTGGTTTTAGAAGATGATGCTGATCAGTGTAGAAAGGACTTTGGAGATATGGCTCAAACCAAACAATTAGGTAAAGCCTTGTTATTATCATTTAGCGTAATTGAAGGGCGTGCCGGAATCACTAAAAAGTTGGTAAAAGAAGTAAAAATGTTCTCTAATAAAACAGACAAGATTCAAGATTCTCCACGTATTCAGAAAAAATTTATTTATACAAATAATTACATAGCAAGGGCTGTAAGTTGCGCGTTTACTAATACCCCTGATTCTGAACTTCAAGATAATGATGTAGAAATTTCATCGAATGCTCTAGCTAATTGTCTCAATAAGTTTTTTTATGAGTGCAAGGACACAACATATATTGCTGAAACAAATATAAATGTGATAACTCCTGTTGAGTTAAAAAGATTTAAAGATGAATGCCTATTAGGTGTAAGTGTTGGTTTAGAAGTTCTAGGTCGCTTGCTCTACTTAACTTACAATAAAGATCATAATTATTTTGATGAAGCAAAAGTTTCTCAACTTGCACAGATAGGTTGGACGAAAGATAATCCACTTTGGGAGAATAATTTAATTAGGATAGACCCAAATCCTAAAAATCTAAGTAAGCGTTACAAACTTTCTACTGGTGCAAATGCAGTAATTGATGCAGTGAGAACAGTAAGAAATAAACTAGGATGGGTATAAAAAAATCTAATAAGAACCCTATTTCTTAAGAAAGGAATTTGCTTAGATCAAATTCCTCTTCTTTTTCGTATTGTTGTGTTCGTTCATAACTGAGAAATAATAAAATTCTTTCTGCATAATCCACGGCTCCACGCAACTCATTGCGTAAAATTTCTAATCCCCCATTAGCATACTCTTCAAAAATAATATTGCGTTGAATTTCATACTCTTCTTCATGAATAGATAAGATGTTAATATCTTGAGTTTCCGTCATTCCTAATAATTTAATCACCACATCATTTCCCACCGAAGCGAAATATTCTAGCCTGATTGGCGATGGTTCGCGTTTAGAAATTTCGCCTAAAGGGACACGCTTTTTATGCTTTGCACCCAAGGCTGCTGCAAATACAATCACATCAGCAAATGTTTGAAAAGGCCCAGTACCACCATCGGAAGATGTTAACGCTTTTACTAAATCTGCTTTATCTTTAGCAACCCTGATTCTGCCAGTTTCAGCCATTGATTTCAATATTCACATTGTAGCTATGATAACCGAAAGCTAAGATAATCCCAATCAACGCAAACAAAAACGCCCCCCTAAAAAGGAGAGCGTTTTTATTAATTATTTAGAGACAATCTCTAGAAAATTAACCGTTGATTGCAGGAGCATTCAAAGCAACGGGAGTAACTTCACCAGCAGCTAAGTCTAAGGGGAAGTTGTGAGCGTTACGCTCGTGCATGACTTCCATACCTAAGTTAGCGCGGTTGATGATGTCAGCCCAGGTGTTGATGACGCGACCTTGAGAGTCAATCACTGATTGGTTGAAGTTGAAACCGTTCAAGTTGAACGCCATTGTGCTGATACCTAAAGCGGTAAACCAGATACCAACTACAGGCCAAGCAGCTAAGAAGAAGTGCAAGGAACGGCTATTGTTGAAGGACGCATATTGGAAAATCAAGCGACCGAAGTAACCGTGTGCTGCAACGATGTTATAGGTTTCTTCTTCTTGACCGAATTTGTAACCGTAGTTTTGAGATTCGGTTTCGGTTGTTTCACGAACCAAGGAAGAAGTTACCAAAGAACCGTGCATTGCAGAGAACAAAGAACCGCCGAATACACCAGCCACACCGAGCATGTGGAAGGGGTGCATCAGAATGTTGTGTTCTGCTTGGAACACGATCATGAAGTTAAAGGTACCGGAGATACCCAAAGGCATACCATCAGAGAAGGAACCTTGACCGATGGGGTAGATCAAGAATACTGCGGTAGCAGAAGCCAAAGGAGCAGAGTAAGCTACGCAGATCCAAGGACGCATACCCAAGCGGTAAGACAATTCCCACTGACGACCCATGTAGCAAGCACATCCGATCAAGAAGTGGAAAATTACCAATTGGTATGGGCCACCGTTGTACAACCACTCATCTAAGGAAGCTGCTTCCCAGATGGGGTAGAAGTGCAAACCGATCGCGTTAGAAGAAGGAACAACTGCACCAGAGATGATGTTGTTTCCGTAGATTAAAGAACCAGCAACTGGTTCACGGATACCATCGATGTCTACAGGAGGAGCAGCGATGAATGCGATTACGAAGCAGGTGGTTGCAGCCAGCAATGTAGGAATCATTAATACACCGAACCAACCGACATAAATACGGTTTTCGGTGCTGGTGATCCAATTGCAGAACCGCTCCCATACGTTAGCGTTAGAACGCTGTTGTAAGGTTGTGGTCATTGTTTTATAAGTGCAATGTTTAGTTAAATATTGAACAGACAAATTTTTTTAATGCCTGTTGAAATAAGTCTACATGAATTTACTTTAATTGGATGTTTCGCTTCATATTCTGTAATATTTTTCTGCTATTTACTCGCGTAAATGTAAAGTTTTAAGTTGAATTTATGGCAGCCTTTCAAGGCATCCAAAGCCTTGATATTCATGAGTTATAGCTGTTTGAATTGGCAGTGAATTTTGGGGATAAATTTTCTAGAAACACGGCTTTATATTTCTTTACAAATCTGACTTAAATTAATCAAGATGTAGTCAAGACTCTAAAAAGCTTACTGGATAAGAGACTTAGTATGTAAACCATGAAAATAAGGGGAAAATTCTAAACCCAACTTTCTTAGAATCCTAAAATTATTACCATTAAATAATTTTTATTAAAAAACGTAAACGAAATAACTTATTTCTTTCGCCATACTCTGTTATGGAAACTGCATCAGAGGTTTTATCGTTGCGTTGGAGGAATTAAAAGACTAACTTTTGGTCAGCTATAATCATTAGCCCTAGATTCAATCGATATAGCAGGTGACAGGGTTAAAAGCTTTGTGATGTCTAAGTTTGATTATTTATCGATGTCCTAAGCAATTTGGCTACTGCTATAGATGCTAATTATCTGAGAAGGAGAAGAAAAATCTGCTTGTAGAGGTTGGCGTGAAATGAAGCGATCGCCATTTCTCAAGCTATAAGTATTGATAGGGCTGACTTTTAATTTTCTACAATTAAACTAAAATTGTTGATTGTGCCACTTTCAATGGCGGAATGTAAGCTAAAAAACAAATCAGTAAAAAGTGGTAGCAATATAGCAGTTTTGCTCAAAAACTCACATCTACCAAAAATCTGCCCCACACATGAGTTCACTATCGCCGCGCCCTGACAAAATTTTGGTGGTCGATGATTCACCAGATAATGTTTTTTTAATTAAAACCATACTAGAAGAAGAAAGTTATACGGTTAGCACCGCAGAAAATGGTTTTGTTGCTTTAGCCCAACTAGAAGCATCTCCTTGTGACTTGGTATTGCTGGATTTAATGATGCCAGGAATGGATGGTTATGAAGTTACCAGGCGCATTCGTGGAGAGATGAACTTGCAGCAATATATTCCTATTTTGTTAATCACAGCCCACGATGCACCCAACGTTGCACACGGATTAGATTTGGGCGCTGATGATTTTATTCGTAAACCAGTGACGGTAGATGAATTACTTGCCAGAGTGCGATCGCTATTACGACTCAAGCATAGTATGGATGAGCGTGATGAAATTGCCCGTCAGAGAGAAGACTTTGTTTCTCGACTCACCCATGACTTGCGTACGCCCTTAGTCGCGGCTGATCGAATGTTAATGTTATTTGAGCAAGGTGCTTTGGGTGAATTGTCATCGCAAATGCGAGAAGTACTCACCATCATGGCGCGTAGCAATGCCAACTTGCTCTCGATGGTAAATACTTTATTAGAAGTGTATCGATTTGAAGCCGGTCGCAAAACCCTGGCGTTTCAACCTGTTGATTTAAAGCTATTAATTGCCGAAGTAGTTGGAGAACTAGCACCTTTAGCCGCAGCTAAAGCACTGACTATCGAACAAAAATATGCCGAGGAATTAACTAATAGTAATATTATGGGCGATCGCTTAGAACTGCACCGCCTGTTAACTAACCTTATAGGTAATGCCATTAAATTTACTGAATCTGGCTATATAGCAGTGCGCCTCTCCCCCGCAGATCAAAATCCAGAGATTTCCTCCTGGGGAAACACGTCATCTATCTCTGGGAATGACTATATTGATATTGTGGTAGCTGATACAGGTTCGGGTATTTCGCCCGAAGAACAAACAACATTGTTTCAAAGATTTCGTCAAGGTAGCCACAAGAGTTCCGGTAGTGGCTTAGGACTGTATTTATCTCGCCGAATTGTCGAGGCACATCAAGGGCAGATTTCTGTTAATTCTGTATTAGGTAAAGGTAGCGAATTTATTGTCCGTTTACCCCTTAAACCTTGAAGAAATAATAAATTGATCAAGTATGATCCATAGCAGTCCTAAATCATTTGTGAATATCAAGATACCCGAATTCTTAAATAAGCTGGGTATCTCACCCTCTCGATCAAATATTAGAGGATAACATCATGATTACTGCTGAATTATCTAAAATTTCTGAACTGATTAAGCAGCAACGTCAATTTTTTCAAACTGGTAAAACAAAAGATATAGCTTTTCGCCTAGAAAAACTCAGAACTCTCAAACAAGCAATAATTGATAACGAAGCTGATATTGTACAAGCTTTAAAAGCAGATTTTCAGAAACCCGAATTTGAGTCTTACATCACAGAAATTGGTATTACCAAAGAAATCGATTATGCCATTAAACATTTGCACTCTTGGGCTAAACCACAAAAAGCAGCAGTGCCAATCGATTTTTTTTCTTATTCAGCTAAAATTTATGCTGAACCTTTAGGAGTTGTTTTAATTATTGGCCCTTGGAATTATCCCTTTAATTTAATTATTGCCCCCTTAGTCGGTGCGATCGCCGCAGGTAATTGCGCCATTCTCAAGCCTTCAGAACTTGCCCCCGCTACCTCTAGTTTGTTAGCCAAAATGATGGCTAAATATTTTGCACCAGAGTTTATTACTGTAGTGGAAGGTGGTGTAGAAGCCAGTCAAAAGCTATTGGCAGAAAAATTTGACCATATCTTTTTTACTGGTGGTACAGCTGTGGGCAAAATTGTGATGGAAGCAGCAGCAAAACATCTCACACCAGTGACTTTAGAATTAGGCGGCAAAAGCCCTTGTATTGTTGATGCTGAGATTAATTTAGAGCATACTGTTAGACGGATTACTTGGGGTAAATTTATTAACGCTGGACAAACTTGTGTTGCGCCAGATTATCTTTTAGTTGATAAAAAAATTAAGCCAGATTTCATCAATGGCTTGAAAAAAACTCTCACAGAATTTTATGGCGAAAACCCATACAATAGTGCTGATTATGCCAGAATTATCAGTCAAAAACACTGTGAAAGGTTAATTAAACTGCTTGATAAAGGTGAAATTGTGGCTGGTGGCGAAAGCAAATTAGAAGAACGCTATATTGCCCCAACAATTATTGATCAAGTCTCCTTAACAGATCCTGTAATGCAGGAAGAAATTTTTGGCCCAATTTTACCTGTAATTGAATATACAGATATTACAGAAGCGATCGCCTTAATTAATTCCAAGCCAAAACCCCTAGCTTTATACCTGTTTTCACAAAACAAAAATCTGCAACAACGAGTTTTACAAGAAACTTCTTCTGGTGGCGTTTGTCTGAATGACACAGTAATGCACCTTGGTGTTTCATCTTTACCCTTCGGTGGCGTAGGTGATAGTGGTATTGGTAACTATCATGGTAAAGCGGGTTTTGATACCTTTTCCCACCATAAAAGCGTGCTGCATAACTCCTTCTGGCTAGATTTAAAATGGCGTTATGCCCCGTATCAAGACAAATTAGGCTTTGTGAAGCGATTAATTAAGTGAAAAGTGCTGAGTGCTGAGTGCTGAGTAATCTTTTTCTTATTAGGACTCTGTACTGAAGTATGGTAAAAATTGAGAGACATTGGATTGCAACGTCTCTCACTCAACAAAATCTTCAAATCAAAAACTACTGCTATAGCGTTCTTCCGCCCAAGGTTCGCCCCGGCGATGATAACCGTTGCGTTCCCAAAAACCTAGTTCTTCTTTCTTGAGAAATTCTAAACCATTAATCCACTTGGCACTTTTCCAAGCGTAGAGATGGGGAACAACTAACCGTAAGGGGCCACCATGTTCTGCGGGTAATGGTTCTCCAAACAGTTGAACAGCAAAGAAATTTTCTTCCCGGACAAAATCTTCAATGGCGATATTAGTAGTGTAGCCACCATAGCAATGTTCCATGATGTGGGCGGCTTCTTTTTCTACCTCTATCAAATTCATAAAATCTGTTACCTTAATGCCAGTCCACTTGACATCCAGTTTTGACCAACGGGTAACACAGTGAAAATCTGCTGTAAATTCGTGCTGTGGTAGCGCCATAAAGTCCGACAAAGTGAAAACAGCAGGTTTAGCCGCACCCCAAACGCGAAATTCCCACTCTTCGATATTGACTTTGGGTGTTGCACCATAAGTTAGTACAGGGAAACCTTTGGCGAGGTGCTGTCCAGGCGGGACACGTTCACCCTGTTCTTTATCTGGTTTTTGAAAAAACTTGCCTAACATATTCTCAGCAAAATTAGGTTAATTGAAACACTTGGCTATTTCGAGATGATGAACTAAACCTGATTGTGAGTGTGGCAGAGAGCCTGAGCATAAACAACTAGACTCAGACAGAGAAGAAATATTAATTTTGCTGAACACCTACATCATTAGGATATCCAGATAATTTACTGTGTGATTATGATTATCTGATCATCAGTCATGGGTAATAGGTAATGGATAATGGATTTTCCAAATTATTCATTACCGATTTTTTATGTATCCGATTACTTGCTGCACAACAGGCATAAACTATTAATAAGTAGAAGAAATTTCGGAAAAACTTTTGCTCAAATACCAAAAAGCCTGAGCGGTAGAAGTCACCGCTCAAATCTTCGGTGATGCTAGGGTTTTTCCTAATCGGAAATTATGATTCTTCTTCCTCTTCTTCAGCAGCAGGATAGACAAATGTAGAACGTCCAGTCAAAATAGACTTGCCGAGAGACAAAGCTTTTTGAGCTTCAACAGCAGCTTTATGTCTCCAAGTAGCTCGACGTTTATCGCGTTTAGATTTAGATGTTTTCTTCTTAGGGACAGCCATAGTAGCGGATATCGCAATTTTTGACAACCTTTCTATTCTAAGCCATCTCTTTGCATCTGCAATGGTCTACCTGTAATTTACAAGTAAGGGGCTAGAGGTGAGAGGCTAGGGGCTAGTATTTTTACTCAGCACTTACACTTCGACTTCTTCTGTTGGAGACGCTGCGCGAACGCTCAGTGTACAGCACTAATTACTCAGCACTCAGCACTTTTAACTTACGGTGTGGTGGTTGCTGGTGCAACGGTGGTGATGGGAGGGATATTGACGGGGTTGCTTGGGGTTTGTTCAAAGAATAATAGCGATCGCGCGGTTTTAAAGTAAGTCGCCCAAAGTTGAGCATCAGGACGGGAACGCCATTGGGGACGGCTGACTTCTAAAGCTAAAATTGGTGCGATCGCACCGTAGCTCTGTACGGAGACAATAATCGATACATCTGTAGCTAATATATCTTGGTCAAAACTGCGTTGTGCGGCGGCTCTGGCTGTGGCTTCGGCTCTCCGCAGTGTGGTTTCATAGTTTTCATCAGGTAATCTATCAATAATTAAATCAACTCTAGCTGTGTAAGCTCTTACCATCTGTGGTGAAATTACTTCTGCCACAATCCATACAGGTAGGCTAGAAAAGAGCAAAAATATTAATGGAAATATCCGGATTTGTTTGATAACTTGGCTAATAAATAAAAAGGAAATGATCGATGATTGTTGGTTAGCAACATTCTTGGTCATAACCTGAAAGCTCCTTACTAATTAATGGCCTGTAATTGAATTGTCTGAGAATTTTTACTGAAATTAAAGGCAATAAAAATTACTTAGTCTTTGGGATTTCATGAGAAATTCCGAGACTATAAGACATAGGTTAGCTTTGTTCTTTCGGCAAAGCCAACCGCAATTTTAGGCAAGTCAACCAATTTTGGATTTTAGATTTGCGATTTTAAATTGATGATGGCTACGCTATCGAGCGTCTTTTCAATTTGTTTAGCGGACAAGCATTAAAACTTGAACTAAAAAACAATCCAAAATCCAAAATTCAAAATCTAAAATTGGCACGGTCAACCACAACCTACAAATAGCGGGATGGCAAATCACTGGGCGATCGCGATCGGCATCAATCAATATCAATTTTTTCAACCTTTACGTTGCGCCCAAGCCGATGCCGAGGCGCTAAAAGATTTTTTGGTTCAAGAAGCAGGTTTTTCTCCCCAACGCTGTCTACTAATGACAGATACTTCACCACCAATTGGGGATAGGTCTACCTATCCCACAAAAGAAAATATTTTGCTGTTGATAGAAGACTTGGCTGCGGCTTGTTGGCAACCGGGGGATTATCTGTGGTTTTTCTTTAGTGGTTATGGTGTTAACCATGCAAGCCAAGATTACTTGATGCCAGTGGAAGGTAATCCTGAGTTAATGCAGGAAACCGCCATCGAAATGCGATCGCTCTTGCACAGCCTCCACATAGCTGAACTAAATGCTGTAGTGCTGCTTGATATTAACCGGGCTTCCAGTACGCAAGCAGATGCAACCGTTGGACAAGAAACCATTGAAATAGCGCAAGAATTACAATTAGCAACGATTCTGTCTTGCGAACCAGAACAATTTTCTCGTGAAAGCAGTGAGCTAGGTTACGGATTTTTTACTGCGGCTTTGTTAGCTGCGTTACGTTCTGGTCATGGCAGCAGTTTGGCAGATTTAAACAGCTATTTAAATGTGTTCACGCCAGAATTATGTCAACACTATTGGCGACCAACTCAAAATCCAGTAGCGATAGTACCTGCTAAACCGTTTGTCATCTTGCCACAGTCAGAGGTGAATCATCCAGTTACAGAAGTTCCCAGCACACTGGAACCAACTGAAGCCGCACCCCATGAATTAGAGACATCTGAAGTTGAGGGTAGTATTTTTTCAGAAGAAAACTTTGCTGTGGCTTTGGCTGCTCCCCCATTAGCGCCAACATCAACCAAAAATCCCGTAAATTCGCCGCATATTGGGATTTGGGGAGAAGCATCGGTTTTACAGTCGGCTGTTGCTGCCAGATTACCAGATTTGAAGTTTCCCAGTTTCAGTTTAGGAGAACCACAACTTTCTCCGTCACCCGACTTAATTGCCAACGAAGAATATAGCAACCAGCAAGGGCAATTAGCGATCCCTGCTTCAGAAACAAGTGCGGGGAGATTTATTCCCGATGTTGCCCAACCTTACATCTCACGTTTACCGCAGAAAAAGGCCAATACCTTATGGTGGCAACAATTTTTCTTTTGGGGCGGTGGCATGATGTTAATAGCTGCTGTAGTAACAGTGGTCTTTCTCCGCAATCAAGAAAAGTTCGTGGCGGGTCGAGAAGCTTTATCGGCAAAGTCCCATGAACATGAACAAGTAGTTCCCGCAAAAAATCAGTCTGCTGCTCAAATAGCTTCCCTTTCTGAGTCGAAGAACCGCAATCAAGCTGTATTAGACTTGGCGAAAATGTCTCTTAGACAAACTCAAGCCAGTGATTTGAGTTTAGCGATCGCCACTGCGAGAAAAATTCCGCCAGGTGAGCCGCTTTACGAACAAGCCCAAGAAAATATCAATATTTGGAGTAACATGATCCTTAATTTAGCCGAGGGTCGTGCCAAGCAAAGACAATATACTAATGCGATCGCTGCCGCACAACTCATCAGTAAAGAAAGCTCCCTTTATCCCCAAGCCCAAACAGTAATTAAACAGTGGCGACAAGAAGCCAAGCAATATCTCGCTAACAAAACTTTATTAGATGCGGCTAATGCCTTAATTAAGCCAGGACAAGCCTCTACATATAATCGCGCCATTGAAGTAGCCAAGCGCGTTCCCCAAGGTCAACCAGGATTTGATTTAGCTCAAAAATCAATTAATAAATGGAGCGAAAAAATCTTAGACTTAGCAAAAACTCGTGCTGCCGAGGGTGATCTCAAGTCCGCCATCACCACCGCAACTTTAGTCCCAGAAGAGACATCTGTGTATGAAGATGCTCAAGAAGCAATCCGTAAATGGCAGAAAAAATAGTTGAGAGTTAATTCTGGGTTGTTGATCAATTTGCCAGCAGTATCGATTTTAAAGAAAAGATGAGATTTAGTTGCTAATGATGAAGTCAGGGGCTAGTTTATGCCAAAATCTGGCTATGGATACTTGATAACTTACCCCTTAAGTATAATCATGGGTCTGAACGGGTATAAATCTCAAAGTGATCATGGAAAATCGTCAAAATTTCAACCATGAGCCACCCCAACTGATAGAACCCAATCTAGAATTAGCGAAGACTAAATTGGGTTCCAAAGGTCGCTCAAACATGCTGATGGCTTTACTGACACAGCATCCACTGGTGCTGTTATGTGGAGTTTTTACAATGGTTGTGGGTACGGCGACTGTGGCATTTTATAGCCTCAGTTATGTAGATCATAGGAAACAGGCAGAGTCAGAACCCATCCCAGTAATTGTAGAAGAGCCAATTACGATTGAACATAGCAATCCTCTACCTTTATGGATGGTAATGGCGATCGCACTCAGTTGTGGTAGTGGTTGCTATCTCATTTTTCGCTTGTGTAACCCCAGCCAAGCTCAGAAATTTCCTAAATCTGCCTCCAGTCGCCTAAAAGCTCTAAAACCAGCTTCGCAAACATCCCGAAATTTACCAGTGTTTGCATCTTTGCAACCACTCAAAGTCAAAAGCAAAACCTTGGTTGAAGTTCTACCACCAGCACAAAAATACCGCCTGGGTAAAGGTAAAGAGTCACTCGCAGACTTGATGGATATTCGCAAAGAAAATTCCTTGTCAGCACTTTTACAAAAGCATTAATGTTGCCGTAATACAAAAACTTTTGAAATACAACTTTTAAACTAAGAGGGTACAGCAATGCTGTACCCTTCTTAGTGGGAATTATACTGAGATTGTGGATTGATTATTTTTTCCTGCGCCTGGATGTTTTTAATATATAACGCGATGTGCGACTTATTCTTGAAACCCCTCTCCAAACCTCTCCCCGAAACGGAGAGAGGCTTTGAATCTTGCTCCCCTTCCCTGGTAGCTTACTGGTGAGTTTTTCAGTAACCCATTTGTCGCAATCATTTTTCAAATTGGTATAATTATCAAAATTTGGGGGATTCTCCTTCATACCCCATACACTGTACTTTTTATCTGAAATGCAAAAATATAGTAAAAATAATATGTTTACTTGATTAAAAAAATAACGTGAAAATTTGATTTTCTCAGTATTTGTTTAAGTACATATAAATCTATTTTTGCTCTACTTACTTAAATTTACCAATTGTTGATATTCAATTAACTAATGTAATATATTAATTGTTTTATCCAAAAATTAAATTTCATTTCAAATTTAAAATATCAACATTTAAACTCAGATGTTCTTGTGAAGAATTAACCGATTTATTCTGATTTATCAATCCTGAAATATAACCTGATAAATTATCAATATTTTTTATAATTTGTTCAACTTGTAAAATCATCAGTTTTCAGCCTACATAACCAAGCGTATTTATGAGTGACTTATTCAATCATGCCCTGGGGCTGACACAAAATCAATTAACTGCTGTTGAAAAATCAGATCCAGATGCACTACATTTTAATATTACATTTAATGATCCATCAGGAAAATTTTCTGCCTATTACTCCGCTATCAAGTCTCATATATTAGCGGCTGGGTCTAGTTGGGACAAGTATATTACAGGTAATGCTGATTTAGAAATTGTTGTTAATTTTTCTAATCCAAATCCCACAGCGACAGGCAGAAGTTTAACTTCATCTTTTGTGTATAAGAAAGGCACTTTGTCAGTATATGAACCAGGTGCAGTATCAGAAATTCGCACCGGAGTTGATCCTAATGGTGCTACGCCTGACATTGAATTTAACTTTAATCCTGATTATCTAATTAATGAACTGTGGTTTGACCCCAAACCAGTAGCACGAACTACGGCTGTACCCATTAATAAAACAGATGCCGTTTCTTTATTACTCCATGAATTTGGTCATGTCTTTGGCTTCAATGCCTGGAAAGATAATTTTGATGGCACACTCTCAGGTAATTATCAATCTACATTCGATGAAAAAATTGTTTTTGATGGCAGCAATTTTTTCTTTGTAGGAAAACAAGCGACTAGTGTTTACGGCTCTCCTGTACCCTTGACTTTTGGTAACATCACTCATGTGGGAAATGATGGTTCTAGACCAGGAGTTAATCTGGTTAGAGACTTAATGAATGGTGTCAAATTTTATCGAGGATTTCGCTATAGTATCTCTTCACTTAATGTTGCCATATTAAAAGATGTTGGTGTACCTATCATTGATGTCCCAACTCTTAGTCTGAGTAGTGTTACGACTACCTTACCAACCAACGTTGAAAACCTCACCCTGACAGGAACATCTCAAATTAACGGTACTGGTAACGCGGGTAATAACATTCTCAAAGGTAATAGTGCAAATAATAAGCTAATAGGCAATGCTGGGAATGATACCTTAGATGCTGGTGCTGGCAAGGATACCTTAAACGGGGGGAGTGGCGATGATATCTTAATTGGCGGCGCTGATAATGATAGTTACTACGTGGATAGCAGCAATGACCAAATTATCGAACTATTGAATGAAGCTACAGATACAGTCCGCACGACTGTGAATTGGAAACTCAGCGACAACTTAGAAAATTTGGTCTTAACTGGTACTAGCGGGATTAATGGTACGGGAAATGCTTTGAAAAACACCATCACTGTGAACAAAGCGGATAATCAACTGTTTGGTGGCGATAATGATGACAAACTAATAGGAGACGCAGGTAACGACACCCTGAATGGCGGAGATGGCAATGATAGCCTAGTTGGCGGCAATGGTAATGATAGCCTGGTTGGTGGTAATGGTAATGATAGCCTGGTTGGTGGTGCGGGTAGCGATCGCCTAACGGGTGGTACGGATAGTGATAAATTTGTTTTTTCCAGTCTGGGTGAGGGTATTGACACTATTACTGATTTCAGTAGCACCGAGGATTTTTTAGTAGTACAAACTCTCTTGACTCATTTGAATTATACGGGTATTAATCCCATTGCTGATGGTTACATTCGGGGCATACAATCTGGGTCAAGTACTTTGATTCAAATTGATATTGATGGCTTAAATGGCAACTCAATTTTTAGCACTTTAGTCACAGTCAGCAACTTCATTGCTAGTAACTTCAGCTTAAATAACTTGATTTTTTAGTGCAGTAATCAGCAAATCTGCATTGAGGTGACAATGCCAAGTCTACATATATTTTCACAGGTCAATACTGGTTTATCGTCAATATTTGATAACTAGGATAAATAGTCATAGTTGGATTTACTTGTTAAACTTTAAGTTAACTACATACTGTTATCGGTTACTAAAGTTTAAAATGAATGAATGAACAAACGAAAGCAATTCGAGTTGCTTGGTGTAGTTCACTAGATTTACCTCAACCAACAAATACGCGCCTCAATTTTGAGTGGATTACGGTTGATATCTCCAGCTTATTTGAGCAGGATTTTGACATTATTGTACTCGACTTCAGAGTTGTTGCAAGTATAGAGAAAGTTAGAGATTTATATAATACTGTTGGGAAACCAACAGTATTATTAGTAGAGACGATTGAGCAAGAATCTGCTGTGCTTACTTGGTTAGAAGCAGAAGATGAAACCTGTCAATATGATGCAATTAATCAGCAAATTTGTCTACGTTTACAGCGCAGTTTTTGGCACAATCAACAAAAGCATTTATTTAATCTCGATAAATTGACAGGAATTGCTAATTTTCGGAAGTTTAATGATTATGCAATCAATCTTTTAACTTCTAATGAAGATATCGAACAAATATCTTTGATTTATTTAGATATTGACCGTTTTAAGTTTATTAACGATCGCTACGGTCACATAACAGGAGATCAGATATTACAAGAGATTGGACAAATTCTGCAAAAGTACTCACTAGGCGCAGGAATTGTGGCGCGGACAGGCGGGGATAAATTTGCTATTTGTATGCGTGGAAGTATTGAGCAAGGGAAGGCCTTTGCAGAGTTTCTCAGAACCCAAATCGAAACTCATGAATTTAAGCTCAATGCGATGTCGTCGGTGCGCCTCACTGCGTCCTTTGGTGTGATTTCGATGTTAGGACACACCTCGATTGAGCAATTATGGCAAGAAATTAATCAATGTATATATGCAGCCAAGCAAAAAGGGCGTAATCAAGTTGTCACATCTGAAGAATTTGATGCGATCGCCGATGCTTCAGGACAAGATAAACTGATAACTGATTTTGAGCATCGCATTCGTGTCACCGCAGAACGGATGATTAGTGAAATGGTGCTGAAAGCCAGTCGATTAGCTAATAAATACCGCGTCGAGGCCGAACTCGATGGTTTAACGGAGGTGTTTAATCGTCGCTATCTGGATAGGTTACTGGCGCGTGAAATCGAAAAAGCTCATAAATATCAGCAACAACTCACAATCTTACTTTTAGATTTAGATTATTTCGGTGCAATCAATCGCACCTACGGTTTTCCTACAGGTGATCAAGCTTTAAAAACTGCCGCACAAGTATTTCAAACCCATATCAGAGCCGGAGATTGGGTGACACGCTACGGTGGAGAGGAATTTTGTATTGTTATGTCTAACACTGACCTGAATACAGGATGTCAGATAGCAGAACGAATTCGCCTCGCCCTGAGTGCAGAAGTTATTACAGCCTACAATGGTCAACAATTCCACCTCACTACCAGTATTGGTGTTGTCGAACTCATAGCAGAAGATAAACTTGTCTCTTTTTTACAGCGTGCCAGCGATAAACTGAGAGAAGCCAAGAAAAACGGGCGTAATCGCATTTGCTTTTGATGGGAAAGTGCTGAGTTTGATTAGACAAGGTAGACAAAGTAGAAACATTACTCCCTTGTCTCCCTTCCCTTGTCCCCTTTATCTCCAATAACCAAGCACACTTCAAATTTTCTCCTTCGCCGGCGGGACAATACCAGTTTGATTTAAACCTGCATCAATATCGCGGAGAATTTTGAAATCATCCTCTGGTAAAGGATAACTACTACTGTTAAACAAACCTGCACTTGCAACTGGTTGCTTTTCTAAAAAAGAGAATGCTTGGCGAAATTGTTGTGGTTGGGCTTTAATTGGTGCATCAAAATGGCAGGGAATAATCCACTGAAAATCCCAACTAGCAACTTTATCAGCCCAATCAATTGTTTCTCTGGGTGCGCGGTTGAGGATGAGAGTTTGCAAAACTGGTGCGACAAATAAACGTCCATCGCCACGCAAGGCGTGAAATGACCTTTGCCAATTATTTTGCCATTTAAAGGGAAATAAACCAAAATAAGCTTTGCGGGAACGTTCTGGGGCTTTGAGGGCATCGCGGAAGACTTCACCCCAGGCGGGTACATCTAAAACACTGGGTTGAAAGTATAAAGCAAATAAAGTGATGCGTTGCCATCCTTTGCGGCGGTTGGCTTGATTATCAGCAACCACATCAGAACCTTTTTCTTTAGCGTGGAAGAGTAAGGGATAAGGGTCGAGTTGAACGATCGCAGGTGGTTCTTCTGGTATAGATACTACTGCATCTGTGACTAATAAAGTGTGCGATCGCTTGTGTAGAAATGCTACTTCTGTAAATTTACCTGGGCCTAAATCAATCGTTTTCAAAATTGTATAGTCAAATTCATCACCAAAAGGCGATTGACTGCTATCTTCTGGCAAGACTTGAGTACGTTTTCCTGGTAAACCCAACCAACTCAATGGTAAATTTAGCGGGAAACTCCATTGATTTGGGGCGACAAATACCTGTGCATTGGGAAAACATCTGGCGAAGGGGCCGACGAAAACCTTATGTTCAATGCCAGAAATAGTTGGCAAGATAATATATTTCACATCACCATGTTCTGCAACTAACTCCTGTATCAGTTGCAGACATTCTTTTGTCGGTGCGACAGGTGCATAAACCAATAAACCACCCGCATCTAACTTGACAACTGTCATCCGAATCGGCACAACAACATAAAAAATGCCTTGCAATTGGTCAAAAGTCCAGATGGAGTCTTTGATGATTTCTTTGCGAATTGTCCGCCGCCTGCTATATGGGTAAAGTGGCACAATCGGCCAGAATGGCCAAGAAATATCTTGTGGATGAATTTGTTCTGTTACTACACGTTCATCAAAAGCCACCCTGAAACTCCTCCGAAAATTCCCAATACTTCAGTTTATTCTTTCTGCGCCAAAGTTGGAGTTTAGCAAATTCTGTTACTGAGAAATACAAAAAGTAAAATTTTTAAACCAGATATTTACAGACGAAGTTAATTACCTCTGTTAATCCTGATTGGGTTTTTAAATTAGTAAAAATAAAAGGTTTATCACCGCGCATTCTTTTTGCATCGCGTTCCATCACATTTAAATCTGCACCGACATAAGGCGCAAGGTCAGTTTTATTAATCACTAATAAATCAGATTTGGTAATTCCTGGGCCACCTTTGCGGGGAATTTTATCGCCAGCAGCGACATCAATCACATAGATAGTTAAATCGACTAATTCTGGACTAAAGGTAGCAGCCAAATTATCACCACCACTTTCTAAAAAGACTAAATCTAAATTATGAAAACGTTCTTCTAACTGTTCAATTGCCGCTAAATTCATTGAAGCATCTTCTCTAATCGCCGTGTGGGGACAGCCACCAGTTTCTACACCCAAAATGCGATCGCTTGCTAAAGCCTGAGAACGCACCAAAAACTGTGCATCCTCCTGAGTATAAATATCATTCGTCACGACAGCAAGATGATACTGCTCACGCAACGCCTTACATAAAGCATCCACTAACGCCGTCTTCCCCGAACCCACCGGGCCTGCAACACCTACTCGAAATGCGTTCATAGTCACACAGTTAAGTAATAAGTAGTGAGTAATAAGTAAAGAATTTACTCATTACTCATTATTCATTATTCCTTACTCATTATTCATTACTTTTTTCAATCAGTTGCTGTAACTCATAAACACCGAGTCTGCTATAACTATGGTATTCCCTTTAATAAAAAGTGAGTACATAAAGAATTTTTATAGTTTTGGACATAATTCTGATTAAGATAATTACTTAAATATTGCTGAATAGTTTGAGATTTACATAACAGAACTTGCTCAGGACGATACATTTGTAAAACTGAGATCAGTTGTTCAGCCGTTATGCTGTTAGATTCTATCCTGATGTGGGACAAAACAGCAATCTCTGGAGGCACGGGTAAGCCCGAATAAAAAGCATAAATTGGATAGTCTGTAAACAGCCAGTTAGTATATTTTTTATGTTTTAAGAGAATGTCTACGAGTTGGATATGATTTTGATTCTGCTCTAAATATTTATGATTTTCTACCAAAATGACTCCTAATTTAATAGGAGTGACAAAAATTGCGAAAATAATCAAGACTGCGGCTAAATAAGGAATGGTAATTTGCGAGAAATTAGCAAGTTTAAATTTAGAGTACCACTTATTTTGACGGAAAAAATCTAGTGATAGCTGTAATCCATAGGTGGCTAACCAAGTCAAGGGAATAGACATTAAAAGGTAGTGGTGATACCAGACTGGTCGATGATTCATTAAAACGATAAAACTGATAACAAGCCAAATGAATGGGAAAGAATTTTTCCATTGTTTTTTTTGAATGATCACTGTACTTGCCAGAATAGCTAAAAGTAAATAATCAAAATCTTGCAAAAGAAATGATAAGGTGAGAATTTGACTATTTTTGGCTAAAAAAGCTGTGATTTTTTCTTCAGATAAACGAGCTTGCAGCAATTGTTCATAATTGAGAGAATTCCAGGCGATCGCAATCAGGAGAGAAACAATTAAACAAGCTGCCAACCACAGTAAAGGAGTTAGCAATACTTTCCAATTTAGTTGCTGGCGATTGTATTTATTAACTTGAAAAATAATTATATCAAATAGGATTAAAGGAATAATAAAAGCAGTAAATAACTTGATTTGTAAAGAAAATCCGAAAAGTACACCTGATAGCAGAATTAGAAGTTGAGAGTTTTTATGAGGAAAGTTTTGTTTATATAGACTCAATATAAAAATTGAGAGCATGACCATTGCTAAGGAAGGTAAACCAATCATCACAGAAACACTCAACCGCAGAAAATTGCAGGAAATTATTAACATTAAAGTGCCAATGATTGCCAGCAAATTTCCAAAATATATCCGTAGCGTCTGTGAGAAAGACCAGACCAACATTGTGGCATAAGTCAAAGTTAACAGCCGTGCAGAATAAATTGATTTGCCAAACAAGTTCAACCAAAACCCTAAAATGACTGTTGAAAGAGGAGGTTGGTCATTCCAAACTTGTGTATACATTGAAAAGCCATCTAAATATAAAATAGCTTTAATTAATTCAATTCCTTCATCACTGCTATCAAATTGAAATACCTGCTTAATTGGCATAAAAGTAAGAGCAAAAATAAAAAAACCAACAGGTATCAAGAGATTAAATAATAAAAATATTTTAACTTTATGATTGGTCATGTATAGCAATCCTATTGGAGATATGAACAAAAGATACTATAGGACTGATATTTGATTTCTGAAAAAAATCAGTACATTCAGATCAGGCTTCTTTCCTACTCCCGACTCCCCATTCCCTATTCCCTACCTACACAAATAAATTCAGAAATCAAACCGGATTCCTATAGTACAACAAGGCAAAAGTCAAAAGAAAGAATATTAATAAGTAGATAGGTGAAAAAAAATATCGTTCAGGGAAGGTAGGAGGAAATAAGTTGTTAAGCTTATTTACTTTTCTTGACACAGTTGGGTTTATTTATGCCTACCTACTTATCACAAGCCTTTTAGCAATTCCTTATGGTCACTGAGTTTCGGCTTTGCTCAACTACTGCATGGTCTAATACCATTTCACTTTAAAAATGATACAGACATGAAAGCAGCGCCTCGACTTCTCCTGACGGAGACGCTGCGCGAACGCTCGGCGACCGGAATCAGAGTTGCAGAGGAAGTGATTTGTATCAGTAATTTCGTGAATTGGTAAGTAACCACGCAAAATTAATTACAGTCATTGCGAGCGAAGCGAAGCAATCCCAGCCCTTGCGATTGCTTCATTTCGCTTCGCTCCATTCGCAATGACTTTGTGTAATTAATTATGTTTAACTACTTATAAGTAAGGCTGTGAGGCATTTATCAAGGGAGTTTGAGAGGGTGCTTGAAAACAAAAATCTTTGCTTCCTCATTGTTGATCACAGGAGGGTACAAAAATTAACCGTATGTTGGGTTTTCGCTGTTGCTAGGGTAATTACAAGAGCGTTTTATGGTTACTTACGGTTTTTACAATTGCTCAATTGCTTGTCTATCCTGGGTTTTACACTTGCCTTGATACTCCAAATACATACACGCCTGACCATTTTTTGTTTTCCTTAACTTGATACTAATCATCTCATCCATAAAAATTAAGCAATGTTTAAAATTAGGATTTTGTTACCAAATATACAGTAATCCTTGGTGATTGACTTTTGAATACATAAGTAATGATGTAATAAATTTGAAATGACGTAAAATAAAGCTCTCTCAAAGTTTTAATCGCAGGGATCATCTCATCTCTAAGTAGAAACCAGTTCTAAGTGAATTTATATATCTAAAGTGAGATGATAAAATCACCTACAGATTAAGATAATCAATAAAAGTATTGTAAAGGTTTATTAGCTAAAATTTTTCTTAAGATTACCAACAAATCTTCTGGCTATTTGTTAGCTTGGTTAAACCAAACATCGAATTTAAGACTAACAGTTCAAAAACAAAAATTTAGTTATCTCCAGGGGTTAAAAAATGCAGATAGTATACAAGATTTACTGCCCAAATTGTGGTAGTAAAGCAGAGCGTTATTACATTTCAGATAGTGAATTAACACGGACACAATGCTCAAGTTGTGATTACTTGATGATTAGTTGCACCCGTACTGGTAAAGTGATTGAAGCTTACGCTCCTGGAATTCAGTTAAGTAAAAGATAAAAAGTAAAAAGGCAAAAAAATGAAGTATGAGTAAGTTAATTTCATACTTCAGAATTCATCACTTAACACTTCAATTTACTTTTTACTCATTCTCAACTGTCCACAAGCAGCATCAGCTTCTAAACCGCGAGAATAACGTACACTTACAGCAATTTTTTGTTGTTGAAGAATGTTAACAAAAGCTTGGATGCGATCGCGGCTGGGGCGTTGATAATCCACTTCTTGAATTGGGTTGTAGGGAATCAAGTTAACGTGACTTTGGAAGCCCCGCAGACGTTGTGCTAGTTCTAAGGCCTGTTCTGGTAAATCGTTGACACCAGCCAGCAAGATATATTCAAAAGTCATACGGCGGCCTGTAATTGCTACATATTCCCGACATTCCGCCAATAAATCTGCTAAAGGATAGGGGCGGGCGCTGGGAATGAGTTGTTCTCTGAGGGCTTGGTTAGGGGCGTGGAGACTTACCGCCAGGGTAATTTGCAAATGATGTTGGGCGAATTGACGAATGCGATCGCGGATTCCCACTGTAGAAACAGTTAGCATCCGTTGTCCAATACCCACATCTTGATTTAAGGATGTCAAGGCGGCTAAAACATTATCTGTATTTAGCAACGGTTCACCCATACCCATGAACACCACATTGCTAACTCGTTCTTGAAAATCTTCTTGGACAGTTAATACTTGATCAACAATTTCGTGACGGGCGAGGTTGCGTTTATAGCCTCCTTTACCAGTCGCACAGAAATCACAAGCCATCGGACAACCCACTTGGGTAGAAACACAGACAGTTAATCGCTTATCGGCGGGAATACCTACAGTTTCGATAATCTGTCCATCAGCTAATTGCAGTAGATATTTGACTGTACCATCTGGGGCAACTTTGCGGTAATGGATGGTAGAACGACCAATAGGGATATCTGCAATTTCTGTACGCCATTGTTTGGGAAAAACGGAAATATCAGCAAGCGATCGCACTTGCTGATGATAAATCCAATCATGTAACTGTTTCCCTCGGTAAGCCGGCTGTCCCTGCTGCTGTACCCAAGCAGTTAACTCGCTAACCGAAGCACCGAGTAAGGGAGGAATCGCTAATTTTTCCGTGGTGGGTGAGTCAACTTGAGAAATGGATGGCGTAACAGACATAGGGAGAGACTTACGAGTTTAAACTTGGATCTCTATCCTAAGCTGTTACGCCAGAAATTTGCATATTGACTTTTAGTATCCGCTTACATATCTAATAACTCGTTCTGTTTGAATCACCCGATTATTTTTGAGAATCTCCAGGGATGCACCATTAACTGCATATTCATAGTTATTATTCCGAGCTACATATCCTACACCTTCTTCGGAGGAAGTAGGTAGGGAACGGATAGCTTTACCAGTTGATTTAGCAATTCCAGTGTAAAACAGGTTGCCTCTTCTCTTACAAATATAGATATGAAAATTCTTAGTTTCAAAATAAGCTTCTAATCTGCCGCCACCTGTAGAACTAGGACAATTAGATGCTTGGGCAATTGTCTGACTATTAACTGTTGAAACAGGAGTAGATTCTAATTGTGCAGCATTCGCGGATGAAGATATACCTACAATTCCAGACAGTAGTGAAGCTGTGGCTAAAATGAAAACAAAAGACTTATTTTGTACTTGATAAAAGCTGTTCATAATCAGTCCTGAAGTTTGATTACTATTCGCTTCAAATCTAACTGATGGTTTTTCGGATTTTTGAGAGAAAAAACACTGAAATTTACATAAAGTCTTATCTAACTGGAATTTCCAAGATGAACTCTGCACCCTTTCCTGATTCCGAAATACACTCTATTTTACCTTTATGCTGTTCCACAACAATTTGATAGCTGGTAGTTAACCCAATACCTGTACCTCCACCTACTGGTTTAGTAGTGAAGAATGGATCAAATATCCGTGGTTTAACTGCTTCGTTAATTCCTATGCCATTATCTTGAATAGAAATTCGCACCCAATGGTGATTGATTGCTTGCGTGGTAATGGTAATTTGAGGTGCAGTTGGTAGCTGCGATCGCTCCTTAATCATCTCATGTAACGCATCAATCGCATTACTGAGAATATTCATAAATACTTGATTCATCTGCGAAGCATAGCAGTTAACTAAAGGCAACTGACCATAATTTTTAATCACTTGAATTACATTAGTTTCAGTCTTACCCTTAAACCGGGGTTGCAGCAACATTAAACTATTATCAATTCCCTCATGAATATCTACAGGCTTCATATCAGCCTCATCCAAGCGCGAGAAATTTCTTAAACCCAATACAATCTTGCGAATCCGGTCTGCGCCTACCTTCATTGAAGAGAGAATTTTTTGCAAATCTTCAATTAAAAATTCTAAATCAATCTCAGCAATAATTTGTTCTAGTTTCGGTGTCACATTGGGATATTCTTGCTGATATGCCTCAATTAATTGCAGTAACAAATCAACATAATCACTTGCAGGTTCAATATTCGCATAAATAAAATTCACCGGATTATTAATTTCATGGGCTACACCAGCTACCATCTGTCCTAAACCAGACATTTTTTCGGTTTGGATGAGTTGCGATTGGGTACATTTCAATTCATACAAAGTTTGTTCTAACCGCAGATTCTTTTCATTTAAATCTTGAGTCCTAGCGGCTACTTTTTCTTCTAATTTGGCATATAGCTGGGCAATTTCTAAAGAAATCGCTGCTTGAGAAACTAACAGCTTTAAGATTTGCAGTCTATCGGGGGTGAATACACCTACCGTTAAAGTATTTTCTAAATAAATAATGCCAATTAATTGCCCTTGATTCAAGATAGGCGTACATAATATAGACTTTGGTTTATTGTGCAAAATATATGGATCAGCCGCAAAATGTCTGTCAGCACTCGCATCGTTGATTAATACATTTTCTCTGGTATGTGAAACATAATTAATCAAGCTCAAGGGAATATTTTTACTTTCTGTTGCTAAGGTTGATTTTATCTCGCATGATAGATGATTGTGACATTGCACCACAATTCTCAACTCATCATCCTCTTGCAACATCAATGCAGATTTATCTGCACCAACATTTTCGATAATTACCTGCATTAACTTTTGCAATAGCTTGTCTAAATGAATTTCTGAAGCAATTGCTAGAGATGCTTGAGTCACAGTTTCTAAATCTAAAGCATCTGAGACATTTGTGGTATTAGCATCAACCGTGATTGGGCTGGTAAAAGAGTTAATTTGTGTATTTTTGATTTGATTGTTAATCACCTTAGCTAGTAACTGCTGATAGCGTTTTTCTAAATCGGCAACTTTGACTTTAGCACCCCAACGGGTATAACAGTAGTAAGCATCAATCAAATAAGGTTGAGCAATTTTTTCTTTACCACAAGCCAGATAAAATTCCGCAGCTAATTCATTTGCTATTGCTTCTTCTTGGACATATCCATTAATTTTAGCCCCTTGGACTGCACTTTCATAAAGCTCTACAGCTTGCCAATTATTGCCTAAAACTCTAGCTATTTCTGCCTCGACCAAATCATCCTGATGTTGAAAATTCATTGGTGCATTTTCAGCCCAAACTTTCATTTTTTGCTGATTGGCTAACACCTGCTGCATATATTCTGCTTTTTTGCTATCAGGCTGATTATGATAATCTGCTAACAAAGCCAAAGAATAGTAAAGATTATGTTTAGCAGTACCATATTGTCCGACAGCAGCTTGGATATATTGCAGCCCAATTACCGCATTTTCTACAGCATTGTGTGGCTGTTTAAATAAATAAAATAGTAAGGTTTTAATTAAAAATATATTAAATAAAGAAGTTTCTGTCTTTTTATCGAGACAATAGGCTAAATTTTCAGCGTGATTAAATAAACTACCATCTAATTGTTCTCTACTGGCATTCATATCCATTAAGTTTAATGCAAATTGTTGCCAGCCTCGCAACATAACTATTGCGCCATACTGCTCAAACTGACACATCCATAAATAATATTTTTCTAACTGGTTAAATACATTTGGTAGTTCTTCACCGACATAAATTAAATGTGAGTAATTATTAGAAGCAGAATAAAGTGCATATTCTATATCTCCTACTTCCATACCCAGTTGTAAACATTCTGCTAGGGGAGTAATTGTTTCTTGTAGATGAGATTTCCAGAATTTTACATTGCTATTGTACATCAATAAAACTCGACATTTAATTTCTCTCGAATCGACTTGATCGAGTAAATTTAATGCAGCTTCACCATAGCGATAACCCGCTTCAATTTCTAAATATAATGCACTGATTAACAAGCCATATAAAACATACCCATAAGCCGCAAACATCGAATTTCCATAGTTGACAGCAAGAGTAATAATTGTAAATATAATTGCTGGTAATAATCCGGGATTTGTGAAATAAGCCGCAGAAATCATATTAGTTAAAATTCGCATAGCGGCAAGTTTATCGGGAGCAGTCATCAATGGTAAATTAATTAAGTTAGTAACATCTAAATTTTGTGGTGGTGCTGACTCTAAACTAATTCCTAACAAATCTAATAACTGTAAGCCTGTATCTATAGCTAACTGCATCTGGACTTTGGAGGTATACATCTGCATGAGAATTTCATACACCTTCACTTGGTCGAGTAAATTAGCTGCTTGCTGACGAACTATATTGGCATAAATTTCTACTTGGTCAAAATTGATATTTAAATATTCGATTTCTACTGCTTCTGTATACAAATTCAGTGTTAATTGATACTGCGCTTGCCAACTATCCAAAGATAGTAATTCTAAGCCAACAGCTAAATATTTCTTAGCCGCTTCGTAAGCTGTGGCTGATTTTGCTTTGCGAACAGCAAGTAAATTTAGTTGCGCTAGTTCATCTTTTTCAGCTTGGGTGTGAATTAAAGCAATACCGACATTTAATTGGTTAACTATCTCAAAGATATTTTCTTCTAATTTTTCGGGTTCAGTGTTTTTGAGGAGTAGTTTACCAATGGTTACGTGTGTTGTCTTTTTATTAGCTTCTGGAATTAAATAATAAGCTGCTTGCTGTACTCTGTCGTGGAGAAACTTATAGGTAACATTGATATTATCTTGATTAATAATGGCTGGTGTCTGGTCAGTTGTTAATTCATCATCAGTAAATAATTTATAAATTTCATTTGTCGGCAAAATCAAGCCTTCTTTGAGTGCTTTCCACAAATCAGCAGAGGTTTCAACTAAGGATTTGTCCGAAACTATAGATAAGGTAGCTAAATCAAATTTATTGCCAATACAAGCTGCAATTTTCATGATTTCTTGCGTAGCTTGAGGCAGTTTACACAACTGTTTGGCTACAAACTCAACCACATCATCCTGCAAGTATAAAGCTTTGGCTTCGGTAATATCATATTGCCAGTTAGCAGTATGAAAGTTAAATGTGATTACTCCATCTTCATGTAATGATTTGAGTAATTGAGTTGTGAAAAATGGATTACCTTTAGTTTTGGCTAATACTAATTGAGTTAATTGTATAGCTTGTGTTTCGTGGCAATTGAGGGCATCAGCAATTAAGCAGTTAAGTTGCGTTTCGTCTAGAGGGTTGAGATGAATTTGATGAACAATGGCTTTGGCTTGATAAATATCATCTAAAGCCATCATAAATGGATGTCCAGGATAGACTTCGTTATCTCGATATGCTGCAATGACTAATAAATATTTTGTCTCTGTACCGCTTAATAGTAGTTGAATTAATTTTAACGATGCTGCATCTGCCCATTGTAAATCATCTAAAAAAATTACTAAGGGATGTTCTTGTGTGGCTAAAACTTGAATGAAGTTACTAAATAATAAATTAAAGCGATTTTGGGAAGCATTACCACTTAATTGAGTGACTTCTGGTTGTTGATCGATAATTTTTTCTAATTCGGGAATGACATCAATAATTACTTGTCCTTGAGTTCCCAAGGCTAATAATATTTTGCTTTTCCATGTTTGTAATTGGGTTTTAGTTTCTGTGAGTAATTGCCGCATTAAACTGCGAAAAGCTTGAACTAATGCTGAAAAAGGAATATCTCGCTGGAATTGGTCAAATTTACCAGCGATAAAATAACCCTGTTGGCGGACAATGGGTTTATGAACTTCATTGACGACGGCAGTTTTACCAATACCAGAAAAACCTGCAACTAACATTAATTCAATGTTGCCAAGGCTAACTCTCTCAAAGGCATCTAATAAGGTTTTAACTTCTATTTCTCTACCATAAAGTTTTTCGGGAATTAAAAAGCGATCGCTCCTATCTCGCTGTCCTAATTTAAATGGTATAATTTCACCTTGATGGCATAAATAATCTTGACAAACTTCTAAATCATGGCGAATACCTCTAGCAGTTTGATAACGTTCCTCTGCCGTCTTTGCCATTAATTTCATAATCATCTCAGCTAGTATTGATGGCAATGCAGAATTGATAGTTTTTGGGTTAATTGCTTCTTTAGCCAGATGACAATGTATGAGTTCTAAAGGATTTTGGCTATTAAAAGGTAACTTACCTGTGAGTAATTGGTAAAAAGTCACACCCAAAGAATAAAAATCAGTGCGATAATCAATTCCGCGATTCATTCTCCCTGTTTGTTCGGGAGAGATATAAGCTAATGTGCCTTCTAAAATATTCGGACTTTTAATTTCGGAGTTTTCTTTGGGTAATAAAGAAGAAATACTAAAGTCTATGATTTTAACTTCTTTAGTTGTGGGGTTAATTAAAATATTATTGGGATTAATATCTTTATGAATAATCCGATTTTGATATAAAAATTCTAGTGCCTGGGTGACTGCGATCGCAACTTTAAAAAAATCATCTAAACTTAAAATTTGACCTTGAGTATATTGGCTTAGAGAAATTCCCCCAAAATCTTCTAAAATCAGTGCATAACTATTGCCATAAGTTTCTAAGCTATAGCATTTAACAATATTTGGATGTTTGAGATGGCGGGTAATAGAATACTGATTTCTAAATAAAATTAAATCTTGAAATTGGGGATATTCCGTATTTAACAGTTTGATAGCAACTGGGGTGTGGGTTTCTTTCTGTTCAGCACGGTAAACCCTGGTTTTAGGACTGTCATGAATTTTTTCAAAAATCTCATACCCAGGAATAAAAGTACTTACCATAAAGATAACCACAGGAGATACATTATAAGTAGTATTCCCGTGGGTATCTGTAATCTCACATCCGTGAGTAACTACAGCTATATAAATTTCTTAAAAACTAGCCAAAAGTTGTGCTGTTCCAACCCCACATCGCACCTTTAGCATCTGCAAACTCTATGTAAATGCGATTTTGGGGGACATCTAAAGCTTGATTAATTTGCTGGCAAAAATCCTGACTCATCGCTTGGGTTTGGTCTGGCTTCATGGAACCAATACTTTTAATCTCAATGTAACAAACCGGGTCTGTAGTCCCAGCAAAAGTCATGGGGACATCTGCTTCAAAAGCCGTCATTACATAAGATTCTGGTTTACCTAAATGCTTGGCTAATTTCCCTGATAAACTCTTGAGCATTGTCTCAACTTCAGCTTTTGCAGGCGCAGATACAGAAGTTTGTACTTTGATTAATGGCATAGCACTGAACTAGAGATTTACATTGTTCAGTTTATCGTAGACAGGTAGGGTAGGGGGCAGAAGGCAGTTCAGTTAAGAGAATAGTAGGTTGGGTGTAGCGATAGCGTAACCCAACAAAGTATGCGTGAATGTTGGGTTCCTTTCCTCCACCCAATTTTTATGAACGAACCACAGAGGCGCAGAGAGAAGTTGCGTGCGCGGGTTCCCCGCGTTGAGCAAACTTCGGGAGAACGCAGAGAGAAGAGAGAATACTTGATAATGTTGGGTTTTGTTACTTTGCCAAAGCTTGTTGAAAAGTTTTGATGGCATCAACGTGGTTCACCATATTAATGCAGCGTAGCAACAAATCCAAATCGATGCCTTTGACTTCTTCACTACTGGATATTCTTTCATAGTCTAGTGTGTCCCCGTTTTGCCGCAGGTGATACACTTCCAAAGCTCCATCTTCCCAAAACCACACTTCAGGAATTAACAGCCGCTTGTATGCTTCCAATTTGTTGATACCGCCACTGCTAAACACTACTTCAATTACTAAATCAGGGCGTACTCGACCAGGAGCAAGTTTATAAGATTTATCTGCTTCTCGCTTTACTCCACCCGCTTCATTTTCTAAAGTCATTGAACCAGTAGGAGTAAAGTCAAATCCTGCCATGAGCAGGTATATTTCTAACAATGCGCCGAGTCTTTCTTTAACAGTTTCGTGTGGTTCTCCTGGCATTCTGCGAATCTCCAAAACTCCATCTAAAAAAGACAGTCGATATCCTGGACGGTCTAATAACTGCTCAACTGCTTTAAATTCTCTCCAGGTGACTCCCTCAAACAACAGAGGTGATTCTTTTGCTGGTTTGGCGATGGCTGCTACGGTCATAACAAAGTCTCCAGTCTGTTTCCAGATGAGAAATAATTCCGGCTTGAGAAGGCAGGTTTTAATTTTAACTATGCTTTAAGTCTGCAATGACTTCAGCCATTTATTCACCAGTGTATTGGCAGTTTTCATGACTGTATTGAAGTTTTGTTTTAGCTGATGCTGGCGATACCATTTCTGAAAAGCGATTTCATAGGCTTCTCCTCTGGCATAAAAGTTATTCCAAAAATCCAGCCCAACTGTTAAACCCCAGAATAGCAAAATGCCCAGTGACCAATGAATATTCGGCAAAATAATCAAATAATTAGCTAATATTAAAAAACTATTGACAATTGCAAAATTTCCTAAACGTTTTTTAAATTTTGCAAGACGGTAAGCATCGAAAGCTTGGCGCTGTTGAATTTCATTTTGTTGCGATCGCCAATCTTGTTCTGCTAATTGTAAAGACTCTGGTGATATGTCTAACTCACCCGCAATTTCTACGAGTAATTCGTAAGAAAACTCTTTTTCTTGGTTATCAGCTTGACGCGCGATCGCTAACTGAAGAATACGATGTACATCTTCTTGACTATAAGAATGATGGCTATTACTTTCAAATCCTGCCATAGTCTTGACTATTAATATATTTTTTAACGTGGGGTTACTATTTCTAGACTAGCAAATCTAGATTATGCTTTCTGGTAGCTTAAAAGCATAAATATCTTGGATGACTTGCACCCAACCGTCAGAGACAGATTCCAAGATGCGATCGCCTTTTTCTTTGCTGGCGGTTGTTGGATCACCAATCACGCCACTTTTACTGATATCTTTTGTTGTCCAAGATACTGGTAACTGTCCTTCCCAACTAATTAAAGTACTGTTTGGCTGTTCTGGTGGGTATTCAGCCACAGCTTTTTCGAGTTTTACCTGTTCTGGTAATATTGCCAACATAATGCTAGTTTCTGCATCTCCGGCGTGCATACCAAATTTGGCTTCTTTGGGTGTGAGCAATTCTTTAGTAATATTGGGCGCACGCCAAGTAAACAACGGAAATATTAAAAAGTCATCATACTTAACGTGTAAATCTCGCGCCGCCATTTGCATAATTTGGGGTTGTCCACCGTGGGAGTTCATCAACACCAATTTTCTAAACCCAGCCCGGTAAAGACTTTCCCCCACTTCCATAATTGTGGCTGTCAGGGTTTCGGAACTGAGGGTAATTGTGCCAGGAAAGTGCCAGTGTTCGTTAGATTTCCCATAATACAG
The DNA here is from genome assembly GCF_014696905.1 of Nostoc sp. FACHB-190. NCBI lineage: Bacteria > Bacillati > Cyanobacteriota > Cyanophyceae > Nostocales > Nostocaceae > Nostoc > Nostoc sp. FACHB-190. Next base: position 84,713 of record NZ_JACJQW010000013.1, on the reverse strand, counting down.
AGTCGGCAAGGCATACGCGGGAAGATTTGCATCTAATTTAGTCAAGGCTTTCCCCAAAACACCAACACCAATCGCCGCATCTACAATCAATGGTAAATGGGGGCCATGTTGTTCAATCGCCCCGACTGGTTGAATAATTACCACATTTTCTTTATTGGGCATATCTTGGATATCAGTCCAAGTCAGGTAAGGAAAAAAGCGTTCTGGGGGAATAAAGCTGTGCATATCACTGCGATCGCGTCATTTTTATATTAATGGTTACTGGATATTGGATATTATGAGTTCCAGTTTTTAATGAATGATGCTGAGTGTAAATTTCTTACCAAGAGGTATTTCTAATTTTTGCACCTTCACAATTAGTTGTCTCATCTGTTTTTATATTACGCAACTTGGCGTAACTAAAGTCTAAGTTTCGTAATTCTGCTCCTAATAAGTTTCCATTTGAGAGATTTGTAAAACTCAACTTCGCACATCGCAGAATATTCTTTCAACCTTTTGAGTCTGTGAATTAAATTCAATAATACATACATTTTGATCCTGGAACTTACGTCTAATACGCTCTATAATTTTTGGTATATCTTCTATTAAACCTCCAACAAGAGAAGTTTCTTCAGTATTTCTTGGAGGTGAAAGATTATTTGTAGATATTTCAACCTTTGGAGCTTGTAAATTCAGTCCAAGAGAAGATGCCATTTTGGAGAGAGTATCAGCATTAATTGCTACACCCCTAAAAATAGTTGTTTTAGAACCAATGGGTTCACCTAAACCATGAATTCCTATTAAGATTCCTTGAGAATCAAGAACAGCTCCTCCACTCATCCCAAAAGTTGCAGCAGATTCAGAATCACTAGGAGTATACGTAATATCAAAACTTTTTTTAGAAGCAGCATCAAATTTTCCTTCTGAAACAAGAGCTTCTTCAATGTTTTTACGAGCAAAACTCGCTGGAAAACCTATAATGTAGACTTGCGGTTTTGATAATAAATATGTCTGTTTTGCATTCCCTATAGTGGCAATTTCATACCCAGGTTTTTTATTACTCACAAACTCTAAAACAGCTAGGTCAATATCATCAGGCGCTACTCTAGGGTTTTGAGCTTCGTATTGCATTCCGTCAGGAGTTATAATCCTAATACTTTTATTATGCTTAATACTTGTAGAAATATTATGCTTGGCAGTAAGGATGCAGTAATTATTTCCTTGACGTGCGAAGATTACACCTGAACCTTGTGACTCTAAAGCATCAATTTTGATAGTAAACTGTTTTGCATTCTCTTTAACACGAACACTTTCTTCTAGAGTACTCGATTTCTCTATATCTGATGGTTTAGAAATAGAAGTTATTTTTATAGGGCATGATATTTGATTTTTCTTCACTATTTCATTTCCAAACAGGAATCTTTCAATATCCAGAGAAAAATCACTATGTCTCAATGGAGAAGTATTACCATCAAAGATACGTTTAAATAATTGTTGTGCTACTTCAACTGCTGTATTTTCTCCAGGAAGCAGAGAATATAACGGGTAATCACATTGCTTACCCTTTTGCGAAGCACAGATAATCTTTCTACCATTATAATCAGATGAAATAATGCGTTTTAATTTATCTTCCTGATAAGCTTTTTGGAAAGCTGCTGATACATCAATACACTTCTGCCTAAGAGTTGTGTCGTATTCACTAATCCAATTTTGGTCTCTCCAAAAAATAATGTTATCTACTCTATTATTATTTAACCATTTTGCCTGTGTTGCTAATAATGTTTCATCACAAACAAACTTTATTTTATTTTTCTTATCTAATCCAATAATTTTTTCACTTTTCAAAAGGGTAAATAGCAAAAATAATGATATTAAAGAAGTTAATTTTATTGCTTTTTTCATTTTTTTATATTTTTATGTATAAATTATGTTTATATATCTACTTTACCTTAATTTGTAATAATTGCCTTACTAGGACATTGATTCATTTGAATTAACGCTTCACCCGTATTAATTTTTCTTATTAATTCTGCCAGAGAATTTTCTATTTCTTGAGAACGATGCTTAATTTTTTCTAAATTTGCTTTCATCTCAATCCAATCACATCTACTTTCTGCTTCTTTAGCATCTCTATAATGTTTTAAATCAACGATTGATTCACGGGCTTCTGTAACTTCATGGAAAAGAACACCTTGAGGAACTAAATCTAAAAGGCGCATTGCTTGCTCAAAATCATTATTGACTTGAAAAATTTCTTTAGCCTGTGCAATTAAACCGTTATAACACTGTTGAGCAGTTTGAGATTCTGTTAAACGCAGTAATAAATCTTGATTTATCTTTGTAATACATTCTTCATATCTTTTGTATTTTATTAATGTTTCAATTGGTTTTGTAGCCATTTTCTTGTAGGCATAAATTGCGTTAGCTGCTACTATACCTAAACCCATTAGTAAGCATGTTATACTTAAGCACTGTAAAGAAGATTTTCTCGACAGCTTAACAAACCTGTTTACTCCAGGCAGCATCAAAAGCAAGTTTTTTTCAATGAGAGCAATATCTTTATCTCTCAATCCAAGAATCTTTTGATAATATTTGAGTTCATTGTAAGTATCTTGCTTTAAATGATATCGATGTTCAAGTGCTTCAACTAAAGCTTGTTCATATTTTTTTAACTTCTTTTTGTATTCTTGATAAGGTTTTAAAACATCAGCTTCTATTTCTTTGGCTTGTTCAATTGTTAATCCTGAAGCTTCTTGTAATGCTGCTAATATTCTATGTCCAGTACTAGAAATTTCTCCCTTCTTTGCATATTTTTCAACTTCTTTCCTATACTGAAGTTTTGGATCATTAGTAGGTGCTTTTGCTATGTAAATTCTGAATCCTTCTTCTGCGGTAAAAATTTTAGGTGACATCGTTGGTGCAACTTCCTGAACTTTTTTCTGAGCATATCTATGTAATTCATCTGTTGAAATCAGCCCATCATTGTCTATATCAGCAGCACCAGTCTCAATACCTTCTACTATGAAACGAGTATACACTGAAAGGTCTTCTCCCTGTTGCTCTAAAGCATATTGTGTCGAAGTTGAAGCTGTGAGAACTGCCCGTCCCTTTCCACCTAGTTGATTCTGAATATCCACAGTTTCATCACCTTTAACTGTGAGTCCATCTGCAAAAGCTCCACTAAAACAACAGTCAAGAATTACAACCTGGCTACAGCGTGAACCACTCATAATGTACTGCACGAAACTGGCTGGTGTAGCTGTTGCCTCAATATGTTCACTGTTGGTAGCTCGATTAGAAAAGTAAAATTTGCCGTTTCTATCTTTTAATCCATGTCCTGAAAAAAATAATAGTGCCAAGTCTTCTTTTCTTCGTCCAGAAAAGAGTGTTTTAATTTTTACTTGAATTTCTTGAAGATCAGGGTTGAGTAGCTGTTCTACCTGATCAAAACCACCTATTTCTGAGTTTTGCAATACTCTCTGCATTGCCTCAACGTCGTTAGTAGCACAAGGCAGAGGCGATAAATTATACATATATTCACTGTTTCCAATCAGCAGTGCTACCTTTGCCATGTCGCTATCTTGATGTATTTCTGTGCAATATAAATTACTGTAAGTTGAATCTTACATTCTATGTACTTAATTCTCTCATAAGTATTCGGTTAATACTGACATCCTAGATTAACAATATAAGTTTATGTATAAAGCTTCACAAAAGCTTTATCAAACAGATTCAAGCAAGAAGAAATTCAGGTAATCAAAAAGACTTGGAAAAGTGTGTATTAAAACATAATCTTAATATCAGCCATTGCTGTACATTTTTGGATTAGCACATATTACTGATCTATCTGCTGTTTACAACAATAATTAAGTCGTAACATATTGTGTACAAACTTAATGATTTCAATATGACAAAAGTTTTGTAATTCTTAATTAATACTTAGGTAATTACTGTTTAAATATTGAGGATGAGGATGAAAGGAATTAGTTTTCTAATTTTCAGTCTTTAGTTAAAGCATAATAGCCAAAGAACAAGTAGTAACAAGGAAGAATCAATGGTTGATGACAATGGCTCAATTCGCACTTTATCGGTTGATATTGGTGGTAGCGGTGTAAAGGCGATAGTTTTGGATATTACCGGAACTCCCGTTACAGAAAGGGCGCGGGTAGATACACCATCCCCAGCTAAACCAGATGTTGTAATTAATGCGATCGCACTTTTAGCAGATTCTCAAGGTGATTTTCATCGGGTTTCGGTTGGGTTTCCGGGTGTAGTGCGCTGCGGAGTCACAGAAACAGCAGTTAACTTACATTCTGATTGGATTGGGTTTGATTTTGCTAAAGCATTATCCCAACGTTTGAATAAACCAGTCCGAGTAATTAATGATGCAGACATGCAAGGCTTAGGTGCGATCGCAGGTAAAGGTGTAGAGTTAGTAATTACCTTGGGGACTGGCTTTGGTTCGGCTTTATTTGTCGATGGTAAACTTGTACCGAATATGGAAATGGGACACCATCAGTTCCGCAAAGGCCAGACTTACGAAGAACAATTAGGACGTGCAGCCTTACAAAAGTATGGCGAGAAGAAATGGAACAGGCGCTTAGAAAAAGCGATCGCTTCTTTGCAGCATTTATTTAATTATGATTGTCTTTATATCGGTGGTGGTGAAGCTGTAAAAGTAAATTTACAACTACCTTTAAATGTTAAACTCATACCCAATGTTACGGGTTTGTTAGGCGGAATTGCCTTGTGGCGCGATTAGTCTAAAGTCTGAAGTGTGAAGTCTAAAGTCTGAAATTAATTAGTCACATATCTTGCACCAGGCGACTGAAGTCGCGGCTACACAGACAAAACCTGCCTACGCAGGTTCCAAACCCTTGATTTTACGTTAGTCCGCGTAGGCGGACTTCGTTTGTGTAGCCGCGAATTCCATTTGCCAAGGCTAGGTGCAAGATGTGAGTAGTGGAGGATTTAGACTCACCACATAATTCATCCCACAAATATAGCAGTCCTAAATCATTTGTGAAGAACAAGATCCCCGACTTCTTTGAGAAGTCGGGGATCTAAGCCTCTCAATTTTTACATCTCATGTAAGATTGCTATATGCAGCGCCCCATTTTTAGCAATTTCTAGCAGTTTTTTGAGAATTTTTATTGATGCCGATCGCAAAGCAATGAACATCTTTCAGCATGAATAATATCATCTCCGGCTAATCAGTTTTAATTCGATACATCAGTGCAGAAAAGATAAAATTCTCTCCCCTGCTCCTCTGCTCCCTTGCCCCCCTGCGGTCTTAATGATAAGTGTTTTAGCGGACACAATATGATGCCTATTTGTTGCTTGTTACGCCGTCTGTGTAGAAGCTAATTTTGAGTCTGCGGTCGATTTTAACCGGGTAATGGTGGCTTTACGAATGCGATCGCTTTTGCGTACTCCACCTGTCATTTCGTATTCTCGGCTGTCTTTGCCATACCTCAACACCACACCACTAACCAAGCGTTCTGAAGTTTCACGAATGGTCTTTTCCAGGGTTTGTATGTTTGCTTTGGCTGTATCAAGGGCAGTTAGCATCATATTATACTGGTCAAGCTCCTGGCGGAGTTGCTCTGTTAACTCAGTTAAATGGTTTAAACTGATGGAATCACCAAAGTCCAAGCTAGAATCAATTGATTTAAATCCGATTAATCTCTGTTCTGTTTTTTCTAGTACCGGAGAGCCTTTTTGTTTGCGTGGCATCAATGGATAGCCTTTACTAAACTTTATCTTTCTAAGGTGTCTCAATAGAGCGATTTATTGGTTCAGTAAAACTTACAAAATAAAATGTTTTTTGTAATAAGGTTTGATTACTAACTCAGTATTTTTACGACAAAAAATAATAAATCGTTGAAAACAGATTTGTGTTGTGAACGAATAGACTTGTGTTGTGAATGAATGAATTTGTGTTGTGAATAAATAGATTTGTATTGTGAATGAATAGACTTGTATTGTGAATGAATAAACTTGCGTTGTGAATGAATAAACTTGCGTTGTGAACAAATAAGCTTGTTCACTTGATTATTTATTTCAGGACTTACGCAGAATCATGAAAAAACGAACCAAAAAGGGCGCATAGACGCGATAGCGGCTTCCCGCAGGGTAGGACACGAAGTTAAGAGGATTCGAGAGTGTTTTTGCGTAAGTCCTATATTTAACCTAAAGAAGCCCACCTATTGCTAAAGCTATGGTGTACACACAAATCTGAAATAGCTGATTAACAAGGTTTTACCCCACCCTAACCCTCCCCTTGGAAAGGGGAGGGAACTAAATTTCTCTTTTTCCCCCCTTTCCAAGGGGGGACTAAGGGGGGTAATTTGATTTGTGTACACCACACCGTAGCTCTGCAAAGAGTTTCTTGTAATATTATTGCTCCTCAGAACGGCGATGTGTGGGTAACAAGCTCTTTTTTTGTTTTTCTTGCAAACTCCTAGCTTGTTTCAAGACTGGAATACACTGATTAATCATCCACATTAAAACCTCAATTGCTGAGTCTCCTTGCTGAAGGCGGTTTTCGGCATTTACGCCAATTAATATTGTTTGCAGAATTAGCAAGAAAGTAATAGCTTTTTGACTTGCACTCTTACCTGATTTTTTAGCTGACATCTGAACTCACCTTGTTTTTAAGCTGACAAGGTGAATTATTTTTTTGGGTGTTTCCCCAGACACATCCCCCACACAAAGTCTATAATGCTTGTATCGTCAGCTTTTGCGGCTTGGGGAAGCTTGTTTGTTTGGGTAATTACAAATTATTTATATTTTCTTTATATTTGACTGATGTCAAGAAATCTTCGTAAGGATGAATCAGCTTTAGACAATGTACTCAGTCTGGTAGAAGCATTGCTACAACTGTCACAAGAACAGGAGTGTGAGTCAAAACTTCCACTTTGCGTTGTTTGGAATGCTAATAAGCTGCAAATTACCGGATATAAAAGCGAACAGAGAACAGGAAACAGAACCAAAACAACTGAAGTTGGTACAAAGAAAGAAGATTTACTCAATCAGATTAAAAAAGCTGGCAAAACTTTAAAACCTTCCCCAAAAAAAGCAGAATCTAACGTTGATGAGTTAGATGAGCTTCAAACTGCACTTGACTGGTTAAATAAATTGCAAGTGCTAGGAGACAAACAAGTTAAGAGAAATCCAGGTTATTGGAAATTTACCCTAACGTTAAAACATCAGACAGCATCGATAAAAGATAATCTGGAGGTGGTTAAGCAGAAGTGGAAGGAATACCACCAAAAGCTAAATTTAAAAGAAACATCCCAGGAACAAACAACAGATAATAGCTTCTATTGGCAAAAAATCTGCCGCGCTATGCTCCAAAAACACAAGCGTCTCACCACAAATGAGTTGCTGTTTGCTGATGATGAGATGAAATTTGAGTTAGACGAAATTCATGTCCCTTTAGCATTGGTGGAACGTAATAAACCGAAAAAGTGCAGCGAGGATACTTCCCCAGAACAAGGTTCGCAACTTTACGAACCGAGTTATGAAGAGAAGCAGCGATTTGAACATCAGGCTTTTTTAAAGCAAATTATCCGTGATGGTGTTGGTAAAACTCAAGGACACCGCATTGCATTAATTGGAGAACCGGGTGCGGGAAAAACTACTCATTTGCAAACTATAGCTTTTTGGATATTAAACAATCATCTGGGTTTACCAATTTGGATTTCTTTGGCAGACTTGCAAGGAAAGAGCGTAGAAGATTATTTACTGCAAAATTGGCTGAAGAATGCTTTAGAAGTGGTGCGTGTAACAGAAGAACAGGAAAACTTTTTTGCAGATTTATTCAAGAATAATTTTGTGTGGTTGTTTTTGGATGCAGCAGATGAAATGTCTTCACCCCAACCATTAACTGAGATTTCCCAGCAGTTGATGGGATGGGTGAAACATGCGCGGGTTGTGCTGACTTGTCGGGTGAATGTTTGGGAAGCAAACGCCAACGCTTTAGAAAATTTTGAGACGTATCGGTTACTCAATTTTGCATATCCCCAACAAGTGCAAAAGTTTATTGGGCGTTGGTTTCACAACAAGGATGTAGACAAAGGGGAAAGATTATGGCAGGAATTAGATAAACCTGAACGTCAGCGCATCCAAGATTTAGTTAAAAATCCTTTGCGGTTGGCGCTGTTGTGTAGCACTTGGCAAAGTTCCGATAAAGGTTTACCAGAAACTAAAGCCGGACTTTATCAGCAGTTTGTAGAAGAGTTTTACAAGTGGAAAGAAAACCGCTTCCCTACCACCGAACAGCAGCAAGAAGAATTAAACGCAGCCTTGGGACGTTTGGCAAAACGGGCAATTGAGCAAGAAAAGTCACGGTTTCGGCTAACACATAAATTTGTGCGTGAGCAATTAGGCGATGCAAAAAGGGAAGATTCTTTATTTTGGTTAGCGTTAAAGTTGGGATGGCTTAATGAAGTTGGACTGGCTGCGGAATCAGCAACGAAAGAGAAAGTTTACGCTTTTTACCATCCCACATTTGAGGAATATTTTGCAGCGTTGGCGGTTAAAAATTGGGACGAGTTTCTGAATCATGTTCCCGACAACCCCACGCTAGGCGTTTATCGCATTTTTGCGCCGCAGTGGAAAGAGGTGATTTTGCTGTGGTTGGGACGTGAGGATGTGGAGAGAAAGGAGAAAGAAGAGTTTATTCAGGCGTTGGTGGAATTTGATGATGGGTGCGGAAATGATAGAGTCACAATAGGATTTTACGATTTTCGCGCTTATTTTCTCGCTGCTGCGGGGGTTGATGAGTGGAAAAATTCTTGCTACGCAGATGCTATTGTGGCGGAAATCGTTAAATGGGGTTTTGGCGAGTTTAAGGTTGAACAAAATAAGTGGGTAGAATTTCTTACACCAATCTCAGAGGTAGCAAGGACAGCACTACCTCAGACAAATCGCATAAAAGCGATCGCTGTTTTAATTGAGTTAATCGGCAATCGACAACTGGATAATTCTACCCGAAGTCAAGCGGCAAAAAGCTTAAGGAAAATTGGCTCTGGCAACCAAAAAGCTATTGATGCTTTGGTGGAGTTCATCAGCAATCCAGAACTGGATTATTCTACCCGAAGGCAAGCAGCAGAAAGCTTAGGGGAAATTGGCTTTGGCAACCAAAAAGCGATCGCTGCTTTAGTGGAGTTAATTGCCAATCCACAGATGAAAGATTATAGAAGGCAAGCGGTATCTAGCTTAGGAAGAATTGGCTCTGACAACCAAAAAGCAATTGATGCTTTGGTGGAGTTAATCGCCAATCCTCAACTGGATTATTCTACCCGATTGCAAGCGGCAGAAAGCTTAGGGAAAATTGACCCAGGCAACCAAAAAGCGATCGCTGCTTTAGTGGAGTTAATCGCCAATCCACAACTGGATTATTCTACCCAATTGCAAGCGGCAGAAAGCTTAGGGAAAATTGACCCAGGCAACCAAAAAGCGATCGCTGCTTTAGTGGAGTTAATCGCCAATCCACTAGTGTATCGTGAGAAGACCGTATGGCAAGCGGAAAAAAGCTTAAGGAAAATTGGCTCTGGCAACCAAAAAGCGATTGATGTTTTGGTGGAGTTCATCGGCAATCCACAACTGGATTATTCTATCCGAGAGCAAGCCGCAGAAAGCTTAGGGGAAATTGGCTTTGGCAACCAAAAAGCGATCGCTGCTTTAGTGGAGTTAATTGCCAATCCACAGATGAAAGATTATAGAAGGCAAGCGGTATCTAGCTTAGGAAGAATTGGCTCTGACAACCAAAAAGCAATTGATGCCTTGGTAGAGTTAATCGCCAATCCACAACTGGATGATTCTACTCGATGCCGAGTGGCAGAAAGCTTAGGGCAAATTGACCGAGGCAACCAAACAGCGATTGATATTTTGGTGGAGTTAATTGGCAATCCACAACTAGATTATTCTATCCGAAGGCAAGCGGCAAAAAGCTTAGGAAAAATTGGCTCTGGCAACCAAACAGCGATCAACGCTTTGGTAAAGTTAATCGGCAATTCACAACTGGATTATTCTATCCTACGACTCGATGATTTTGTCCTACAACTCGATAATCTTATCCTAGATGATTTTACCCTAAATGAAGCAGCATCTAGCTTAGGGCAAATTGGCTCTGGCAATCAAAAAGCGATTGATACTTTGGTAAAGTTAATCGGCAATTCACAACTGGATTATTCTACCCGATGGCAAGCGGCATCTAGCTTAGGGCAAATTGGCTCTGGCAACCAAACAGCGATCGCTGCTTTGGTAAAGTTGATCGGCAATCCACAACTGGATTATTCTACCCGATGGCAAGCGGCATCTAGCTTAGGGCAAATTGGCTCTGGCAACCAAACAGCGATCGCTGCTTTGGTAGAGTTAATCGGCAAACCACAACTGGATGATCTTACCCTAATAGAAGCGGCATCTAGCTTAAAGAAAATTATGTCAGAGGAACAGATGCCGAATGTTGTCACCGTGTTGAAGAATTACTTATCACCTGAAACTTACAAAAATGACTTTGAGCGATTTTATTTTTGCTACAGATTGATCTGGACGTGCGCCCAAAGTATGCCCTACCCCGCTTTTTATCAAGCTTGGCATTAACAAGAGAAAGTGAAAGATGGAGAGTAGGAAAATTAATTTTGTGTGGTTATACCAATTTTTTATGAAGTTGCATAGAATTTGATACCCTTGAGCCTCCCCTTATTAAGGCTACCGTGTACACACAAGTCGAAAATAGGCAGTATGAAACGCATCCCGCCTAGAACTAAAGTTCCAGGCTGATAGCAAAAGTCTACTGAAGTAGACTGGAATTAATTTTTTTTGAGTCATCTGAAGATGACTTGCGCTATGAGACTCGGAATTCATTCCGAGGCGGGATAGATGCACTCAACGAACATTTCATTTATTTGTGTGTACACCGTAGCCTTGTAGGAGAGAGGTCAAAATGTACTGCACCCAACCAAGAACTGCTATATTATGACCCCTGCGCTCGATAAACTGGACTGATGTGACGATAGGTATTAAGTAAAGTCAGGAACTTATCAAAATCAAAACTTACTGGGTCAATTTTTTGCCCAGAACGATCAACTTGTTGATGGGTAGTAATGCGGTCTTCGGGAATTTGACTTTGAGCAATTAACCAAGCTAGAGAATGATATTGTTCTGGAGTATAGCCGCTATGAGCTTGGATGTAATTATCACCTCGTCCATCGGGTGGTGTTTCTAAAGAAACGTGATAGGCAAAATTATTGACAGATGGTGATAAATTAGGATTAGTCTGGACAGTTTCAATGCCATTAAAGCTTTCAAACACTGAGTTAGCTGCCCCAAAAGCTCGCTTTTCTGGTGGTACTAAATAAACAACTGTGCCATCTAATTTAATTAAGGAATGATAACTTGCTTGCACACTTTCATCTTCGTGGGGTGTTTGAAAGAAATTAATCGCACTGTCGGCAGAATAACCAGTTTCATGGAGTACGATAATAGCTGGATTGGTGAGTGTGACACCGTAAATATCTTGAGTGTAGCGATCGCCATAATTACTAGGGTCTACTATGGCAATCTCATATCTTGGTTGATATTTCGCAAAAGCCTCTGTAGTTCGATATCTGCCAAGATTTTGCCTGGGAATGACTGGAGACTTGGCTGATTGATTTTTAGAAGATTGCAACTTTACTTGAGGATATTCACTCCAAGCTGTCGTCATCTCTTGATTTGATGAGGTGGTTTGATGGATTTTTGCTTGGTTAATTTTGCCAATCAACAGTGCCACACTCAAAGCAGTAAACACTAGAGAAATTAATAGCACCCTGGTTGCCCATTCTCTAAAACTCATGTTGGCAGATTTCAGAATACAGCTAGAAACATCTTAATCGAAACAACAATACCAATTCATCTGCCAGACAGCCCCAATGCGACTTATTTCAAGAATAAATAAAGTCTCCCTCTCTCATCAAAACTACTTAAGTATTTTTAATTGCCAACAAAACTGTTACAATCTCCCTATTGTCGATAGAGAATATGAATTTTTTATTGAGTTTGCAATTAAACATTACTAATACGTGCAATCATCCAGTACCATAAATCGTATATAACCATATATACATCAGTTTACCGTAGATTGAGAGGAAACACGGAATGAAATTTTGGCAGCATCCCCTGAAGCAAATTCAGAATAGACCATATCGGTTTAGACTCAATTCACTCAAAGGTTTTGTATCACTCACCTTAGTAGGAGCTATTTTGAGTGTGGCGCTGTCCGCCTGCTCTGGTGGAAATAGTAGTAGTTCTGGTGATGGTACTACACCTGCTGCTAGTCCTGTTGCAGCAAATAAATCCAATGTGGAAATCACCTTAGTTTCCTTCGCGGTGACTAAAGCTGCTCACGAAGCAATTATTCCCAAGTTTGTAGAGAAGTGGAAACAAGAGCATAATCAAACTGTCACCTTCAAGCAAAGTTATGGTGGTTCTGGTTCGCAAACTCGCGCCGTCATCGATGGTTTAGAAGCAGATGTAGTTCACCTAGCATTGGCTGGAGATACAGAAAAGATCCAGAAAGCCGGATTGATTGAGGCAGGATGGGAAACTGAAGTTCCCAATAATGGTATTGTATCGAAATCCGTTGCGGCGATCGTTACTCGTGAAGGTAATCCGAAAAACATCAAAACTTGGACAGATTTATCAAAAGAAGGCGTAAAATTAATTACCGCCGATCCAAAAACATCTGGTGTAGCCAAATGGAACTTCCTAGCACTGTGGAACGCAGTCATTAAGACTGGCGGAGATGAGGCTAAAGCCACAGAATTTGTCACAAAAGTGTATAATAACGTACCAATTTTGACTAAAGATGCCCGTGAAGCAACTGACGCATTTTTCAAACAAGGTCAAGGTGATGCCTTAATCAACTACGAAAATGAAATTGTGTTAGCTGAACAGAAGGGTGAAAAAGTAAATTACATCGTTCCTGATGTAAATATTTCTATCGATAACCCAGTTGCTGTGGTAGATAAAAATGTTGATAAGCATGGTAATCGAGAAGTAGCAGAAGCTTTTGTGAAATATCTCTACACTCCAGAAGCACAGCAAGAATTTGCCAAATTGGGATTCCGACCAGTTGATGAAACTGTAGCCCAAAGCAAAGAAGTCAAAGACAAGTTCCCCAGCGTTAAAACATTAGGCACAGTCAAAGATTACGGTGGTTGGAGTGAAATTGACAAGAAATTCTTTGCTGAGGGCGGCGTTTTTGACAAGATTCAAGCCCAAAAGAAAAAGTAACTAGTCAAGAGTCAATGGTCAAGAGTCAATGAACAATAAACGGACATCAAGGCTTTATTGTTCAACGACCAATGACCAATCACACAGGATAAATTGATATTTTTTTATGGCTGTATCTTCCCCGTCATCACCTCAAGACATTGTTGCCGAAACTCCTGTTTGGAAGAAATTTCTGCATCAGTTGATTAATTTGCCTTGGACATGGCGCATTACTTTGGCATATCTAACATTCATGTTGTTTTTGCCAATAGCAGCTATGTTCTTAAAAGCCAGTACCGAACCACCTGCTAGGTTTTGGGAAATTGCCACTAGCGATGTTGCTTTGGCAACTTACAACGTAACCTTTGTGACATCCATAGGGGCGGCGTTACTCAATGGTGTATTTGGTACTTTAATTGCCTGGGTTTTGGTGCGTTACGACTTTCCTTTAAAAAGGATAATTGATGCCACAGTAGATTTACCCTTTGCCCTGCCAACTTCTGTAGCGGGTTTAACATTGGCAACAGTTTACAGCGATAATGGCTGGATTGGTTCACTGTTAGCACCCCTAGGAATTAAAGTATCATTCACTCGCTTGGGTGTGGGTGTAGCCATGATATTTATTTCCCTACCTTTTGTGGTGAGGACTGTCCAACCTGTATTGCAAGAAATGGAACATGACATTGAGGAAGCGGCTTGGTGTTTGGGTGCTTCCCAATGGCAAACCTTTTTGAAAGTCATTTTACCGCCTTTATTTCCCACAATTTTGACGGGTGTTGCTTTGGGTTTTTCCCGTGCAGTTGGTGAGTATGGCTCAACAGTAATTATTGCTTCTAATACACCCTTTCAAGATTTAATTGCGCCGGTGTTGATTTTCCAGAGATTAGAGCAGTATGACTATTCTGGCGCGACTGTGATTGGGATGGTGTTGTTGACAATTTCTTTAATACTGCTGTTGGCAATTAATTTCTTACAAGCGTGGGCGAGAAGATATGACAGTAAATGAGCCAAGATTTAACCCCAAACAACAGAAAAGTTGGGTTCCGACAGTTTTAATTGGCATTGCCATTGGTTATTTAGCATTAATTCAATACATCCCAGCAATTAACGTTTTTGTCCAAGCCTTTAAAAAAGGAGTCGGCCCGTTTTTTGCCAACTTAACCCACCCAGCGTTTCTCCATGCAGCTTGGTTAACGTTTATATTGGCGTTAATTGCTGTACCGTTAAATACCGTTTTTGGCTTGTGTGCAGCTTGGGCGATCGCGCGACATAAATTCCCTGGTCGTGCCATAGTTTTAAGTATCATCGACCTACCCTTTTCTATCTCTCCCGTAGTCGCTGGGTTGATGATTGTCTTACTCTATGGCCGCAACGGCTGGTTTGCCCCTTTTCTCCAAGCTCATGATATTAAAATTATCTTTGCCTTTCCGGGAATGGTATTAGCAACCGCTTTTGTTAGTATGCCCTTTGTCGCACGAGAAGTCATTCCTGTATTAGAGGAATTTGGTAGTGACCAAGAAGAAGCAGCTAAAACCTTGGGTGCAAAAGATTGGCAAATATTTTGGCGCGTCACCTTACCTAGCATTCGTTGGGGATTACTTTACGGCATAATTTTGACCAACGCCAGAGCAATGGGCGAATTCGGTGCTGTTTCGGTAGTTTCTGGTAACATTGCTGGCAAAACTCAGAGTTTACCCTTGTTTGTCGAAGATGCTTACAAGCAATATGAAACTGAAGCTGCCTTTTCTGCGGCTGTACTCTTGGCACTGTTAGCCGTCGTCACATTAATACTGAAAGAAATTTTAGAACGCAAAACGCGCATCAAAGACGTTGAATGAATGCTTTGAGATAGGATGTCAATTTGATGCGTAATGAGTAGCTAAGGTGTACACACAAGCCGAAAATTTGCTCTATGAAACCGCATCCCGCCTTGAACTAAAGTTTCAGGCTGATAACCAAAGTCCACTCAAGTGAAGTGGAATGAGTCTTTTGTTGAGTCCTCTTGAGAGGACTTGTGCTATGTATGAGACTCGAAATTGATTCCGAGGCGGGATAGATGCACTCAACTCGGATTTGGATTTGTGTGTACACCGTAGTCTTTTGAAGGGGAGGTTCAAGGAGATCAGATTTTATGCAGCTTCATAAAAAATTGGTATAAGTCCTAACTTATTACTCATTACTTACTTGTTCCCTGTTCCCAGCGTTGTGGTTTGATATCATCTCCGCAGAGAGAGTAATACTGGTGACATACAACCATTGCGATTATACTGTGTCAGTGGTAGTCAATGGTGCATTATGGATGCTATGGATGCTGAGGAACTATTAAAAAGGTACTCACAAGGTCAGCGAAATTTCGAGAAAACAAATCTTCGAGGAGCAAATTTAAAAGGTACAAACTTACGAGGAATAGATTTAAAAGGTTCTGATTTAACAGGGGCAGATTTAAATGATGCAAATTTAAGTAAAGCTGTCCTTCAAAACACAAACTTTTCTAGAGCTTCTTTAATAGGTGCAAATTTATCAGAGTTAGCAGAAAGTCCTAGTTTAAACTTGAGTTGGGCTGATTTAAGAGAGGCTAATTTAAGTAAAGCAAATATCAGTAATGTTAACTTTAGTCACGCCAATTTAGATAATGCTAATTTGAGTGAAGCCAATCTCACTAGTGCTAACTTTAGTCATGCCAAGTTAGATAATGCTAATTTATGTGATGCTACTTTAGAGTATGCCAACCTAACAGAAGCCTCTGTAAATGAAGTAAATTTTGTCAGAGCCAATTTGAATCGTATTAATTTAAGCTTCGTTAACTTGACTGGTTCTGACTTAAGCAGAGTTAAAATAGTTGGCGCAACACTTAAAGAAGTTAACTTCCAGCGAACTAAAATTCGAGGAACTAACCTATCTCAATATAATTTTTCAGGGATGAATCTAGCCGAGGCTGATTTAGGTGCAGCTAATCTAAGAAATACAAATTTTAGAAAAGCTGATTTACACGGAATAAATCTAGAAAGAGCGGATTTGCAAGCAGCAGATTTAATGAAAGCAAATCTCAACGGTGCAAATTTGAGGAAGGCTGATTTAACCGGGGCGAATATTTATGGAGCCAGCTTTATAGATGCTGACCTAACTGGTGCGATAATGCCTGATGGAGAAATTTACAAACCGATCGCCTCTGAGGTAGAAGTCGGTAAACAGGTAGTATCACCAGAAAAAGTAATATCTATGACACGACAAGTTATTAATACTGATCAAGCACCTGCACCAGTGGGGCCGTATAATCAAGCGATCGCAGCTTCTGGACAAATGATATTTGTGGCTGGACAAATTGCGATCGATCCTCGACTCGGTGATGTTGTTTACACAGATGATGTCAAAAAGCAAACTGAGCAAGTATTAGCAAATTTAGAAGCAATTTTAAAAGCTGCTGGGGCGACTTTTGCCAATGTCGTCAAAACAACAGTGTTTTTAGCTGATATGAATGATTTTGCTGCCGTGAATGCGGTTTATGCTAAATACTTCCCTGAAGATACAGCCCCAGCGCGTGCTTGTGTTCAAGTGTCGCGTTTACCAAAAGATGTAATGGTAGAAATTGACTGTATCGCAGTGGTTTGAAACTGATACAGCGTTTTCCGGTTGAGTGCAGTACAAGTTAATAGGGGATAGAGGCTAGGGACTAGAGGCTAGATAAATGTAGCTCATTAGAATGAAAAACGCTGTAGATTAGCTCATAACCTCAACTTCTATGAAAAGTTGGGGTTATACAGTTGTTTTAATTCCTAAACTGTTTCTGGAGTTAGTACTATTTAAATAAAGCTAATTGCAACAATTATGAATATCCAACTTAAGCCAGAACATGAGCAATTTATCCAAGCTCAAATCGCTAGTGGCAGATTTACTAATGCAGATGAGGTTATTGATATAGCATTTCAACTGCTAGAGAAACTAAATACTGACTACATTTCGTGGATAGAAGAAACTCGGCACAAAGTTGATGTTGCAATTGCTGAAATTGAACGAGGGGAAGGTTTGGATGGAGAAACAGTAGTTATGGAAATACTCGACAGGTTTCAAAAGGCGCGTGAGGGTACGGAATGAGCCGATATATTATTGCGCCATCTGCCATTCGTGATTTGAATGATATTGCTAATTACTTTCTTGATAAAAATTTGGAAGCTGGCGAAAGAATCTTTAGAGAATTTCATAATAAGTGTCAAAAATTGGCTCAATTTCCCAATATGGGGCGTAGCTATGCTCATGTTAAAGATTCATTGCGTGGTTTACCACTAAATTGATATATCATTTTGTATCAAGTTATTAATGATGGAGTCACTATTTTGCGAATTGTTAGTGGTCGTCAAGACTTAGAAAGTTTATTTGCAGAACTAGATGATAACTAAGAGATGACTTATTAAAGTAAACCTTAAATTTTAGGATGCTTTATAGTAACGCTTAACACACCGAGAAAGATACTGCGTTACGTCCAATTCTCAGAGAATTGCGTTTGTTCAGATCCCCGACTTCTTTGAGAAGTCGGGGATCTTGTTTCTCACGGAGGTTTGCTTACTCATAAGTGTAGCGATCGCGCGGCAGGGGTTTTGTTAAAAATCTCGCCAGCCATGCTAAGGCAATTATCCATAAACCGACAGATATTGGTCTAATTTGATTTTGTAATTGCAAAATTTCCGTATCACTAAAACTACGATTGAGCAATTGGAATGCAAAAAGAAAGGCTACAACCCAAATAATGATCCCAATCGGAGTTAGTATTGCTAATAATTTAACTGTTTTATTTACCTTTCTATAATTCTGCCAGCGTAAAGCTATCCAACATCCAAGCACTTCTCCAATCCACCAACCTAAAAATTGACCCATTAAAGGTGGTATAATACCTTCTAATTCAGCATTAGGCATAAATTTAATTACGTATTCTCTACCTAAATAACCACCCAAATATAAAAGTGGCACAGCACCGATAAAACTACCGAGAATTGCTGCTAAATATCCGCTTTTGTTGTTTTTAGATAACTGCATATTGACCAGAAAACCGATAATTAATACTGAATTAAGATTGTTAGTAATTGAACAACTGAATTTAGAGGTAATTTTTGTTGCTCAATGCGAAATAAGTTTCACTATCCTATTTAATTTGTGAACGCAAATTATCGAGGATGGCTATAGATCCAATATCAATTAAGCAGTTTCCGGAACTGAAATAATACAGACAGAGTAAACCCCACTGTTCATACCATTTCACGAAATTACTGATAGAAATCGCTTCCTCTGCAACTCTGCTTCTGGTCGCCGAGCGAAGTCGAGGCGCTACTTGCATATCCGTATCATTTTTAAAGTGAAATGGTATCAGATAAGGAAGAGTGGGGTGCGGGATTAAAGCTTATGTTATGGAAGTATTGACCAAAAATTTAATCTTGTGGTTCAATACCTGCTGCTCGTAATTGTGCTGCTAGTCTTTCTGCACGTTGGCGTTCTTGTTCTGCACGTTGGCGTTCTTGTTCAACTAACTCAGAACCCCACAATAATAATTGTCCATTTTCATCCCACCAGCGCAACCAATAACCTGTACGATTTTCATGTGTACCTTGCCATACACCAAGGTAAAGATTCATGTCGGCTATCAAGTAATGTTGGTTTTCGTTAGGACTTTGTATGGCATACCTACCTGTGTTGTTATCTAACAAATAAACCTCTAAGTTACCACTGGCTGGTTCAAAAATTGCATAGTTTGGTACTTTTAAAATGCACTCGTAAAAAAACCATTTACCAGGGGGATACGTTGGTTTGATGGAATATTCTCCGCCATCTTTATCAGAGAGAAATTCAATCACAATTATGGGGATGTCTCCTTCTAATTGCGGCGTGTAACTGCGAATTACTTCTTCTCTGCTGACTGTAATGTTAGGAATATATGCCCAATCTGGTGCTTTGACAACTGTTGCACCGTTTAAAGTGGCGCAAATGCCGTAATTTGTTGGTGTCAGCGCATTAACTGGGAGTTTTCCTGCTAGTTCTAGGCTTTGGGTTAAGGCTGCGGCTAAGGCTGGTTGGTTGATGTTGTCCACTGGTTCATCAGGCAGAATATAATCTTCGGGTAGTTTTTCCCAAGTGATTTGGTAGGTTTGGGTGATGGTGGCTGTCATATTTGCTAGGGAGTTGGGAGTTGGGAGTTGGGAGTGGGGAAGAAAGTTACCTATTCGTCATCGTCGGGATCGAAATCGCTATCTTCTAGTGTTTGATGGGGGATGGCGGCGATAATTGCATCAATTACTTTGGATACTGGTAAGATTTCTAGATTAAGGTCAGGAAATTTTGTGCCTTTCGGGACGATCGCTCTTTTAAATCCCAATTTAGCTGCTTCTTTTAACCGCAGTTCCATTTGGGAAACGGCGCGGACTTGTCCACCCAAGCCGACTTCCCCAATCAAAACTGTACCAGGGTCAACAATGCGATCGCGGAAACTGGCAACAATCGCGATCGCTACTCCTAAATCTACGGCTGGTTCTACTACACTCAATCCACCCGCCGAAGCAACATAAGAATCTAATTTAGACATAGGAATCCCCACACGTTTTTCTAAGACGGCGAGAATTTGGACTAAGCGGTTGTAGTCTACTCCAGTTCCAGCCCGTCGCGGAGAAGGGTAACTTGTCGGACTAACAAGGGCTTGTAATTCCACCACAATCGGGCGTGTACCTTCGCAAGCCACCACAATGGCTGTACCAGGTGCGGGATCATCACGATTGCCTAAAAATAACTCTGAAGGGTTAGAAACTTCTCGCAGTCCGTGTTCTACCATTTCAAAGATACCGATTTCGTGGGTGGCCCCGAAGCGGTTTTTCACGGTTCTTAATAAGCGGTGGGAGGCAAAGCGATCGCCTTCAAAATACAATACTGTATCTACTAAGTGTTCTAAAACTTTCGGCCCGGCGATCGCACCTTCTTTGGTGACGTGTCCCACAATTAACATCGTAATATCTTCATGCTTCGCCACTTTCATCAGCGCCGCAGTACATTCCCTTACCTGGGCTACCGAACCAGGCGCAGATGTCAAAGCCGGAAAAAATACTGTTTGAATACTATCAATTACCGCTACATTCGGTCTGAGGGAATCTATTTCCCGTAAAATCTCTTCTAAATCAGTTTCTGGTAATACATACAAGTCTGCACTCATGCCTTCTGGGGCTTCTGCTTCTAATGCTTCGGTAGTAGCGGATGTTTCTGATGCTTCTGTATTTTCCTGAGACTCAGTTTGTTTATCATTAGCATCCCCAACTACATTCATCGGTTTAGACACACCCAAACGCAAAGCCCGCAATTTGACTTGTTGTCCTGATTCTTCCCCAGAAACATAAAGAATACGATATCTCTGCGCCAGTTGATTGGATACTTGCAACAATAATGTCGATTTCCCAATTCCCGGATCACCACCAATTAACACCATTGAACCGGGAACAATGCCACCACCCAAGACTCGATCTAATTCTCCATAGCCAGATTCCCAGCGCGTGACTTGGCGATCGCTAATTTGATCAAAAGTCAGTGAAGCTCGCGGTTTTGCTGGTTTAGCATTAGGCTTACCATTATTTTGCTCTTTGTGCCAACTGCTGACTCCGCCTCTTGTGGGGACATCCACAGAAGATTGAATCGCAAATTGTTCTTCTAAAGAATTGTAGGTTCCGCAATTAGGACATTTACCAAACCACTGGGGAGATTCTGCACCACATTCGTTACAAATGTAAAAGGTTTTAGGCTTAGGCATTCTTAAATCTTAATTAAGTTAATTATTCTTAATTTTTTCTTAATTCTTACAGAAATCTAAAGTCAAACAAAACTGGGTTCTACCGCATTTTTCAAATCAATTGTGGGAATGATATCTTAATATTATGGTATTAAAAATTAATCATGAAAAATTTTAGTTAAGGAGAATTGAGAAACTTGGAAAGTCATAAAGAAAAAATTCTGGTGGTAGACGATGAAGCCAGCATTCGTCGGATTTTAGAAACGCGCCTTTCGATGATTGGCTACGATGTGGTGACGGCTGGCGACGGTGAAGAAGCGTTGGACACTTTTCGCAAATCTGATCCTGATTTAGTAGTGTTGGATGTGATGATGCCAAAGCTGGATGGCTACGGCGTGTGTCAAGAATTACGTAAGGAATCAGATGTCCCTATCATTATGCTAACAGCCTTGGGGGACGTTGCCGATCGCATCACAGGTTTAGAATTAGGTGCTGATGACTACGTAGTTAAACCATTCTCCCCCAAAGAACTAGAAGCGCGGATTCGCTCAGTCTTGC
Organism: Nostoc sp. FACHB-190; assembly: GCF_014696905.1. Taxonomy (NCBI): domain Bacteria; kingdom Bacillati; phylum Cyanobacteriota; class Cyanophyceae; order Nostocales; family Nostocaceae; genus Nostoc; species Nostoc sp. FACHB-190. The sequence continues at coordinate 63,163 of NZ_JACJQW010000013.1, read as the reverse complement.
GCCGTGTCGATAAAACAGGTGCGTCGGGTATCCCCAGTTCGGGTGTAATTCACGTAGGGAATATCAAAATCGATACCAACAAACGCCAAGTCTACAAAGGCGATGAACGCATTCGCTTGACAGGAATGGAATTCAGTTTACTAGAATTGCTAGTTAGTCGTTCTGGCGAAGCCTTCTCTCGTTCCGAAATTTTGCAAGAAGTTTGGGGATACACACCAGAACGCCATGTAGATACGCGGGTGGTAGATGTGCATATCTCTCGGTTACGAGCAAAATTAGAAGATGACCCCAGTAACCCAGAATTAATCCTGACTGCACGCGGTACAGGTTATCTGTTTCAACGCATAATTGAACCTGGAGAAGAGTAAAGGAAAGTATGAAGTGTGAAGTATGAAATCTTATCGTTCATTACTCAGCACTCAGCGAGAAGTTGCGTGCGCGGGTTCCCCGCGTTGAGCAAACTTCGGTGACTCAGCACTCAGCACTTAAGATGACTAAACCTGATGATCCCAATCGAGTTCTGCGCCGTTTACCCCTAGTTGTTGGTGGGTTAGGCGCTATACTTTTGCTGATTAACCGTTTATTAACACCAGAACTTACAGAATCCCAATCCCGTGGCGATGTGTTGGGTGTAATTTTGAGTGCTGTGTTAATTTTAACAGGGTTAATTTGGCAGCAAGTACAGCCGCGATCGCCTGAAGTTGTGGAACTGATTGGGGAAGAAGGTTTTATCCTGTCAGAAGACTTACCAGAAGCCGTGAAAACAGAACTAGCCTGGGCATCTCACTTGATATTAACGAATACCGTCACGCGATCGCTGGTAGTTGTATATCAAGGCAAAGTTTTGTTACGTCGCGGTATTCTGGGTTCTAAATCAGAAGTCGTACCAGGGCCAATCTTCAATCGGGTTATCGAAAAACAACAGCCAGTTTATTTAGTAGCATTAAACCTTTACCCTGGCAGAATAGAATTTGATTACTTACCCGAAAATACTCAAGGAGTAATTTGTCAACCAATTAGCAATCAAGGTGCGATGATTTTAGGAGCCAATGCACCCAGAAGTTACACCAAACAAGATGAAAATTGGATTGCTGGCATTGCTGATAAATTAGCCGTAACTCTCCAACAAATCAGCGTTGATGCTTCATAATTAAAAATTACTTATGCAAATTATTTATTGGTTACTAATTGCCTTAATGGTTGTGGGAATTATTGGTGCTGTAGTACCAGCAATTCCTGGTAGCAGCTTAATTTTAACTGCCATTATTATTTGGGGAATTGTGAGCGGTTCTTTTACAGCGATTAAGATACCGTTAATAGTCACAGTCGTTGTTTTGCTATTAAGTGTAGGCGTTGATTTTTTAGCCAGTTATATCGGCGCAAAACAAGCAGGTGCTAGTAAATGGGGACAAATTGGCGCAGTTGTAGGGTTAGTATTAGGAATTTTGGGATTCTTACCAGCTTTACCCTTTGGCGGGCCGTTACTCGGAATGTTACTGGGGCCACTATTAGGTGCAATTGTCGGTGAATTTATTTACCGCCGAGAATTATGGCCAGCAGTGAAAGCAGGTATTGGAATTGTTGTCGGTACATTAGTCGGAAATTTGATTCAAGGTTTATTAGCAGTAGCCGCAGTTGCTGTTTTTATTGTGACAACTTGGCCGCAAGTATTTGGTGGATAAGCTAACTTTGAGAATCTTGCTTTCTTTTCTCTGCTTGTTCAATACGTTGTCTAATTGCTTCTTCTGCTATCCGAATATTCTCTTCAATTGGCGTACCATCTTCAGCAAACATTGGCCCGTACCATGTCGCTTCCGAGTCTGGAGGGTTACGGCGACTAAATAAGATCCGAATAGCTTCATCATCATGCCTGTGGGTAAGTACATAAGCTGTCAGTTCTTTGTTAGTCATTGCTTCAAAGTTCGGTTTCACTTAAAAACCTCCAAAATCCCCTAGGGGGTACGATGATTTGAATATTCTGGCAGGCGAGAATATATAGTTTAGTACTATGTTTGTGCCTAAAACTCTTGAAAATACTGAGTTTCTACTCAGCACCCAGCACTCAGCACTCAGCACTTTCCTATTAACAAGCATAATATTGACTTGACTTAATCAACTTTACATCCATTTATTAATTATTTTGCGGTAACTACTCAGATGAGTCCATGCTTAAGCGATAATAACTACAACCCCAGACAGATGCACAGTTATGACCTGCTGCCTAGATCCAGCTTGCCACAACCCACCCCATCCCGAAGGCGTAGAGTACTGCTCTAGCTGTGGTGGGCCATTAATCGCATTAAGAAACCGCTATCGTCCAATTCAATCAATTGGTGGCGGGGGATTTGGTAAAACTTATCTAGCAGAAGATATCGACAAACTCAATGAGCCATGTGTCATTAAGCAATTTGCACCGCAAGTCCAGGGAACAGGCGCACTTAAAAAAGCTACAGAACTATTTGAACAAGAAGCAAAGCGACTGCAACAGTTAGGCAAACATCCGCAAATCCCCACACTGTTAGCGTATTTTAATGAAGATAAACGTCTGTACTTGGTACAGGAGTTTATTGAAGGACAAAATTTATTAAAAGAATTACAACAGCACGGACATTTCACAGAGGATAAAGTTAGGGAATTATTGCTGGATTTATTAGATATTCTCAAAACAGTTCATCAACAAAAAGTTATTCACCGCGATATTAAGCCAGAGAATATTATTCGTCACAGTAATGGCAAGTTAGTACTGATTGACTTTGGTGCATCCAAGCAACTGACCGCAACAGCAGTGACGCAAGCTGGAACTCAAATTGGTTCTTTTGGTTATGCACCTATGGAACAAATGCAAGGTGGGGAAGCTTTCCCCTCCAGTGATTTATATAGTGTTGGTGCAACTTGCTTTCACCTGTTGAGTGGAACCCACCCTTGGGAGTTGTGGAAACGACAAGGTTATGGCTGGGTTTTTAGTTGGAGAAATCATTTACGACAAGGTGTAAGTCAAGAATTTGGGCAGATGCTAGATAAATTATTGCAAGAAGAATCTCATCACCGTTATGAGTCGGTGGAAGAATTATTAAAAGATTTAAATCCACCACCACAGCCTTCTATAACCAAAATCCAGCAAGACTTTGCCGACTTACCACCTACACAACTACCAATACATCAACAACTAGTTTCATTTTCACCATCATCCTCACCTGCTTTAGTATCTTCTCAGGATCAAGTACTCACAAAAGAAAAATTAGTAGAGCGACTAGTAAATTCAGAAGTATCACCACCACCATCGAGACGATATGCTAAGTTGGCAAAACACTTGCTGCTGGGTGTTGCTATTACCTTAGTAGGAATTCAAGTATATGGTTATGTCCGCGATCGCTTTTTTCCAGCTAATTTAGTAATTGCAAATGTTAGTGAATTAGCTAGTCAAAGTAAAGCAAACAAAATCTTTTTGGAAAATGTCCTCAAAGGTTATTCCAATTACAATCAACCTATTCCCATCGCCATCAGCCCAGATGGCAAAATTCTGGCTAGTAATAGTGGGGACAAAAACTCGAACATCAAACTGTGGGATATCTCCACAGGACAGGAAATCTTTACTCTCCCTGGTCATTCAGAAGCAGCTCGTTCCTTGGCTTTTAGTCCAGATGGTCAACTTCTTGCCAGTGGTAGTGGAGACAAAAACTCCGACATCAAACTGTGGGATATAGGCACAGGAAGGGAAATTCTGACTATCCCTGGTCATTCAGAAGCAGTTCGTTCCTTGGCTTTTAGTCCAGATGGTCAAATGCTTGCTAGTGGTAGTGGTGACAGAAACTCCAATATCAACAACATCAAACTGTGGGATATAGGCACAGGAAAGGAAATCCTTACCCTCCCTAGTCATTCAGAAGCAGTTCGTTCCTTGGCTTTTAGTCCAGATGGCAAAATTCTTGCTAGTGGTAGTGGGGACAGAAACTCCAATATCAACAACATCAAACTGTGGGACATTGCAACAGGAAAAGAAATCCTGACTCTCCCTGGTCATTCAAAATTAGTTCGTTCTTTGGCTTTTAGTCCAAACGGCAAAATTCTTGCTAGTGGTAGTAATGATACAACCATCAAACTGTGGGATATCGCAAAAGGAAAGCTCATCAACATCCTAGAAGGTCATAAAGCTGAAGTTAATTCGGTCGCTTTTCGTCAAGATGGCAAAACCCTTGTCAGTGGTAGCCATGACCAAACAATTAAAGTGTGGGATATTGCAACCAGAGAGGAAATCTTCAACCTCGAAGATGATTACGGGGTTAATTCTGTTGCTATTACTCCAGATGGCAAAACCCTTGCCCGTGGGAATATGGACAAAACCGTCAAAGTTTGGTGGCTACCATAGAAAAGGTGTAGGTTGGGTGGAGGAACGGAACCCAACATTCACGCATACTCTGTTGGGTTACGCTATCGCTACACCCAACCTACTATTCTCTTAACTGCACCATATTGCATTAAAGATTAACATTAGGTTTTATCATAAAAAAAGCCACGCTATGGTCTAGCTTATGTCTTCCCTTGTCTTGGAACAACCTAGTAATGCTGAGACTTCCTACGTTCTTCTGTACAATGTCAGTTGGGAAAAGTTAGAACAGCTTGATGTTGCTCTTGCTGGGACAAACGCAAGGCTAAGTTATTTAGATGGTCTTCTCGAAATTATGTCACCCCTATCTGATGACCACGAGGATAATAAAAAAACTCTGGCGATGTTACTAGAAGTCTATATGCGGATGAAGAATATTCGGTTTTATGGACGGGGAAGTGCAACTATAGGTAAAAAGGAAGACAATACACGGCGAGAACCAGATGAGTCTTATAATTTAGGCACAAAAAAACCAATTCCCGATTTAATTTTAGAAGTAACTGTTACAAGTGGTGGAATTAATAAGTTAGAAATTTATCGACGTTTGGGAGTAGCTGAAGTTTGGTTTTGGGAAGATGGTTTATTATCAGTTTATTGTTTGCAAGGTGACAGCTATATCAAAGCTAATCAGAGTAATTTGTTACCCGATTTAAATTTGGATGTATTAGCGAAATATGCACGAATGGCTGACCAATATGATGCTATCAATGAATATACAGCCTTTTTAAATAGAATCAGTTAACCCTGATTATTTTCTCTCTGAACTATTTTGGCGATCGCTTCCTCAATTATCGGAATATTCTCTTCAATTGGCGTACCATCTTCAGCAAACATTGATGGATAGATAATTGCTTGGGAATCAGGAGTCCGACGGCTAAATAAAATTTCCAATGCTTCTATATCTTCTCGATGAGCCAGTACATAAGCTCTCAATTCTTTTGTAGACATCTGGGCAAAATTAGGCTTCATTGACAAATCTCCAAGTTCCATCACGAAATACCAGGATTTGCAGTTCATCACCTGCCAAAATAAACACATTGCCAGTTTTGTCACTAAAACGAAATAGCTGAATTTCCCGGTAGAAATTGGACAAATACTGGCAAATAATCATACACATCAGTGCTTGCCGGGTTGTAGGATAAATATTCTTTTCCTCAATTGTGACACAAAGAATCTTAAGACTTTTCTGATGTGGCAAGCGATCGCACCTGCAACTCACAACGGTGCGATCGCCTAAATTAACGAATCACTAAAAAGTCTGCAAAGATTTCTGTGCTTCTGTGGCGACTGCTTCGACTTGATCATTCACCATAGTTTCCAATATCGCTTTGGCTTCTGCGCCACCCAGTCTGGCTAAAGCTTGGGCGACTCTATAACGCATTTGCCAATCGGGATTAGTAGAGTATGGTGCTAATAAAGGAATTGCGGCGGTATTTCCTAAATCACCAAAGGAACTAATCGCAGCAGTTTGGACTAATTCGTTCTCGGATGACAGGGCTTCTTGGAGTAAGTCAAAAGAACGCGGATCACCTAATTCACCTAATGCCGCAATGATGCTGAATTGAACTAGCCACTCATTAGTAGAGTGGTAAAGGTGCTGTAAATCTACAAAAGCATCGTGTAATTTGAGCGCACCTAAACAATCGGCGGCGGCGGCTTGCACATCGGCTTCGGGGTCATTGATCAAGCGATCGCGTAAAATATCCAAAGACAATTGCAAATCTTGGCTACCGAGTGTATCCATCTGACTCACGGCTGAGTAACGCACTCTTGAGTTGCTATCACCTATAGCAATCTGCACAAGTTCTAAACCAACTGCGGGTTCTAATTCGCGGATTTGATTGACAGCACGCAGGCGATCGCCCAAATCTTCAGAACTGAGCATTTGTCTTACCGACTCAGGAGTAATACTCATTTAATGATCCTAACTTCTAAAATGTTTTAAAAAATCTCCATAGTTAATCGTCAAATGTCCATAGTCAATAGTCAAGAAACTCCTAACTAATGACAAAGGACTAATGACTAATGACCATGATTAACTTGCTGCCATTGCCCGAATCACATCACCACGGGTAAGAATGCCAACAACTTGACCTTGGTTATCTAATACAGGTAAGCGATGCACATTGCGATCGTGCATCATTTGTGCTGCTTCTTTTAAGGTTTTGTTGGGGGAAATAGTGACCGGATGTTTACTCATCACTTCTCCCACGGTTTGCCCCAAGGCTTTATGTAAATCGCGATCGTAAGTGGCAGGATTTTTTAAATAAATCACACTATCCAAAAACATAATGTAGGCAGGCGGAGTTACACCAGTTTCTTGCCACATCAAGTCAGTTTCCGAGATAATCCCCACCAGTTGACCGACATCATCCACCACAGGCAGCCCACTGATGCGTTTCTCTGCCAAAATTTGAATAGCTTCCTTTAGAGGAGTTTCCGGCCGAACAACAATCGGGTTGCGGCTCATTACGTCGTCAACATTTCTAGACATTTGCTTGCTGACACCATTTTTTACAGTCTCTGGCATTATTGTAGAAAATTGCCGGGATGAACTGAATTGAATTAATAGATTGTTACTTGCGGACAATGTTATGGCAGAAGGCAGTGGTTCGACTGCGCTCACCAAACGGAGGTAGGAAGTAGGGAATGGGGAGTAGTTTTTTTGTCATTTGCTCATTTCACCTTAAACCTTGTTGACGCAGCAGTTCACTTAGCCAAGCTGTATCTGTGACTGATAGTGCAGGTATGGGGTCACGAGTGTAATCAATTCTCAAGTCATAACTACCTTGGTCATAAATATCATTGATGACCTTTTGGAGATTTAAGAATGGTTCTTGGTCTTCTGGGTACAAAGGTAAGGCAAATTGAGGAATAGTATCTTTGAGATTAAAACCATAGAGTTCTGCTTTGGGACGGACTTCGCTGCGGCTCACTAAAATTCGATAATCGCTTTCTATGGTTTTACCCAAAATCGGCATTGGTTTTCCCTGACGGAGTAAATCAATTTCAACCAAATGAGTAGAACTGCCTAAGACTGTTTGACGTTTCGTTTCATATTGCAAGCGACCCATCACAGATTGCTTATTCTTAGGGGATAGAACTTCAATGGCTGTAACAACTTCATTGGTTTGTACTGCCCGAATTTCTAAATAACCTTCTGTTATGACTTCTGGCAAAGGAATTGTTACTTCTATTGGCTCAACATTGGGAGTAACAAGGGCGATATTATTAGGTTGATTGATGTTAGTCCTCGCTCGTTGCACTGATACATCAGGAACACCAATTAATAAAGATTCCTCACCGCTACTTTGATAAACACGCTCTTCAATCGCCACAATATATTTTGGTCGAATTTGTGGTGATAAATCATTAGCGATCGCAGTTATTAAGCGATGATGAATCCCAGACCATAATGCTGGATGCTCTAGATAGGGATTCATCCCAGGAAATGGAGAAGGCATAAGTAAGTAAAAAGTTAAAAGTCAAAAGTTAAAAGACTGCTTTACTCAGACTTTGTTGGGTTACGCTATCGCTACTATTCTCTTAACTGAACTGCTTTACTCAGCACTCAGAAATTTATACTCAGCACTTTTTAAAGCGGCGATAATTTGACCATTAGCTTCGGGAAAAGCATAATTTTCTAATTCATCTAAGCTGACCCAGCGAACTTCCTCACATTCTAGCGGTTGGGGAATACCTGATAACAGGTGACAGTGATGCACTGTTAAAGTTACACGCAATTGAGTATAAGTATGGTCGATGGTGATGAGATGGTCTTTGACTACAATTTCTATACCTAGTTCTTCGGCTATTTCTCGCCGGATACATTCTTCTATGGTTTCTCCTGGTTCAATTTTGCCCCCAGGAAATTCCCATAAACCACCCATTGCACCTTGCTGACGACGACGGTCAATTAAAACTTGCTGCTGGTCATTCCAAATGACGGCGACACCAATAATTTTATGTGGAATAGAAGTCATATCAATTTTAGATTTTAGATTACAGATTTAGTGATTTATCTAATCAACTGGAGTGGTCAGATACCCGACTTCTTGAAGAAGTCGGGGATCTCGCAGACTGATCAAAAAACTCGGCAGGATAATTTTGAATCTGCCGAGTTTATATGATTGATAGTCAAATTTCTTGTAATTGCTTAAATATTGTCGCAGAAGTCGCCCAAAGCTACAAGTTTTGATTTCAGAACTATTGATTAATCTATTCTGAGAAATCTAATGTCTAAACATCTTCTTCCCTTGTCTCTATTCCTATTCTTGATTATCGGTTTCTGTGCCTTGTAGCGCCATTTCAAAGTCCATACGTTGTTCAGCGTTACGCAGGAAATAACCACTAATCATTGCGGAGGCCAATAGACGACCAAGACTTTCCCGGCTGGTTGTAATGGTCATATTAAAGTGTTCTGGAGGTAAGTTACCTAACAACCCCACAATGTTACGTTCCATGACTTGGAAGACTTCGGGAGATGTTGGTTTAGATAAATGGCTTACTGTTTCGGGACTTAAAGATTTAACATATTGCCACAGTAAGTTACTGGTTTCTGATGCGTCGCTGGGGAAAAATTCTTCTGAGACTCGATTAGATTGGTTACTCACGTTTAACCTCCTGTACTACTGTTGCTGGTGGCTATGTTTGCAACTGAGATAAGATGTGCCTGTCTTATATTTAACGATCGCTGCCCTTTTATTGTTCCTGTTAAATAATTTAACAGGCACATTCTCATATAGAAGTCGGTGTAACCGTACCAAAACCGGAGTATTTTCTCGCCTAATAGTTATTTAGTCATTGGTTATTGGTCATTTGTGAACTACTTAGGACTTACGCAAAAAAACGAGAAAATAAGGTTTTAGAACAGGGTGCAGGGGTATGAGGGTATAAGGGTGTAAGTATTCAAAACCCTTTCACCCTCACACCCAATCCCCACAGAAAATTTTGATGCGTAAGTCCTGCTACTAATAACCAAGGACAAATGACAAAGAACTAACTCGCCAAATACTCATTCATGGTGGCTTTGGATTTGCGGAGTTTGTTTAAGGCTTCCCGTTCAATTTGGCGGACTCGTTCACGGCTGATGTTTAAGATTTCACCGATTCTGGCCAAGGTTAAGGCTTGACCGTCAATCAACCCAAAGCGCAAGGTGATGACTTCTCGCTGTTGGGGGGTGAGTTCCGCCATGACTCGTTCTAAATCCGATGAGAGGGAGGTTTGCATAACAAACTCTTCGGGAGAAGCACCAGGATCTTCTAGCATTTCTCCAAGTTCAGTGTCGTAGTTGTCTCCCAAGCGCAAATCTAAGGAAAGGGGTAAACGGGCTTTTTCGAGGTATTCTCTGACTTGTTTGGGAGTTAGGTCTAGTTCTTGGGCTAATTCGCCGACTGAAGGGGCGCGTCCGAGTTTTTGCGATAACTGACGCTGGGCTTTTTTGATTTTATTGAGTTTTTCGGTGATGTGAATGGGTAGGCGAATGGTACGGGCTTTTTCGGCGATCGCCCGCGTAATTGCTTGGCGAATCCACCAGTAAGCATAGGTAGAAAACCGATAACCTTTGGTGGGGTCAAATTTTTCTACACCCCGTTGCATTCCAATGCTACCTTCTTGGATCAGGTCAAGTAGGTCTACATTGCGCTTGATGTATTTCTTGGCGACAGATACGACTAAGCGCAAATTGGCTTCGACCATTTTACGTTTCGCAATTTCACCCTCGGCGATCGCTTTGTTCAATTCGGTTGTATCTAGCTTGGCTTCCTTCGCCCATTCTTCTAATGTGGGTTCATGACCTAACTTGCCAGCTAAAGATTCTCGAAGTTCTTGTAAAGCAGTTGAACGCTGCACCTGTTTACCGTAGCGAATTTCTTCTTCATGGGTTAACAGGGGTACACGGCCAATCTCACGCAGATAAGTCCGCACGAGGTCTGTAGCTGTCGGGGCCGTCTTGACGGCGCTACTGATTGGTGATGTTGGGGGGTTGATTGCTGTAGTCATTCAACTAACTAGTAGATAACTGATAAATAGATGTTTGTTGAGGTGCTGCCCAATTGACTTGGGAACACATGATATGGTTTACGATTTACGCTTCCGTTACGGGCGGCAGATTTTATTAATCAAATTAGGCTATTAACTGCTAGACGTTACAGTTTTTTCTGAGATTGTACAAGTATCTACGGATAGATAAGAGTAGCTAGAACAACACCTTACATCTTTAAACTTTGTTAATAATTGTAACATTTATTAAAAAGATTGCAAAGCCCCACAGGCTGAAAACGATTGAATTTGAGAATGATTGTAATAGCCTCAACACAGTGGTTGATCGAGCTTTATCCCTCGTACAGCAACAATGAGAACCATAGACTGTGGTCAATAGGTAGGCAAAAATTATGAATTTGTGGTTTTGGGCTGAGACTCCTATCAATCAATTGTTTGGCAAGTATTTGGAATGAGTATAATTGCTTGAGATGGGATGAGGGCGATCGCACTTGCCAGTTAATAAAAATTCGCAGAGAGAAAAATTAGTTTACTCATATTTGTTAAAATATCTCAATATGAACCATAAGGTTTCTTCTATAATAATTACTTAATTTTCCTTGTAAATACTGCTTAAAGCAGATTCATGAAAAAAGGGTAGGAGACAAGTGAAATCTTTACACTGCCTCCAAACCCCTCATACTCCAGTTAAATTAAGTGCCACGCCGGGCAGAATTACGGCTCTCGCTTCATACAATATTCTTGGATGCCTTTTACGTCTAAAGTCGTATTTTGCAGAGAACGGATAGCGGCGACGGTGGCTTTAGCACCAGCAATGGTAGTAATAATCGGGATTTTGTAAGCTAAGGCTGTGCGGCGGATGAGTTTAGCATCGGTTTGCGCTTCTTCACCAGAAGGTGTGTTGATGATGAGTTGAATCCTCTGGTTTTTAATTGCATCCAGGACGTGGGGACGGCCTTCGTGGAGTTTCAGCACCAACTCAACCTTTAAGTTATTTTCTTGAAGTACTTGGCGTGTGCCGAAAGTCGCCATCACAGTAAAGCCTAGGTCAATAAACTCCTTGACTACGGGAACGGCTAAGGCTTTGTCGCGATCGCTCATGGATACAAATACAGTACCAGTTAGGGGTAAACGCTCACCAGCAGCTAATTCTGCCTTGGCAAAGGCGCGGCCAAAGTCGCTGTCGATGCCCATCACCTCACCAGTCGAGCGCATCTCCGGGCCTAATATTGTATCTGTACCAGGAAATTTATTAAAGGGTAAAACTGCTTCTTTGACGGCAATATGTGAAGGTATGACTTCTTCTGTAAAGTTTAACTCCTCCAGAGTTTTACCCGACATAATTAATGATGCCAGTTTCGCCAACTGCACACCTGTAGCTTTAGAAACAAAAGGTACAGTCCGGGAAGCGCGGGGGTTAGCTTCGAGAATGTAGATTTGGGGAGAGTAGGAACCAGCACCCACCACCGCAAACTGAATATTCATCAACCCCACCACCGAAAGTGCTTGCGCTAGTTGCACAGTCCAAGAACGAATTTGATTGAGAACGGCGGGGGGGAGAGAAATTGAAGGTAAAGAACAAGCAGAGTCGCCAGAGTGGATTCCGGCTTGTTCGATGTGTTCCATGATGCCACCAATCACCACCCGTCCGGTATGATCAGCGATCGCATCTACATCGACTTCGATGGCATTTTCTAAGAACTTATCAATTAAGATGGGATGTTCTGGCTCTACTTGTACCGCAAAGGTCATGTAGCGTTCTAATTCTGTATCAGAGTAGACAATTTCCATCGCCCGTCCACCCAACACATAGCTAGGACGCACCACGACTGGATAACCAATGCGTCTAGCCACAATCAACGCATCTTCATAACTCCGCGCAATTCCATTTGGTGGTTGAGCGATATTTAATTGCTGGAGAATCTTCTCAAACCGTTCTCTATCTTCGGCTGTGTCGATGGAATCGGGGGATGTACCCCAAATTTTGGGGATTGGGGAGTGGGGAGTGGGGAGTTGGGAAGCATCTACTCCCTGCAAATACTTTTGCAGAGGTAGTGCTAATTTCAGAGGTGTTTGTCCGCCGAATTGGACAATGATTCCCACGGGGTTTTCGGCTTCGATGATGTTGAGAACATCTTCTTTGGTTAATGGCTCAAAGTAAAGGCGATCGCTAGTATCGTAATCAGTAGAAACTGTCTCTGGGTTAGAGTTGACCATGATGGTTTCATAGCCTGCACCTTTTAAAGCATAAGCAGCGTGACAGCAACAATAGTCAAACTCAATTCCTTGACCGATACGGTTCGGGCCGCCACCCAAAATCATCACCTTGGGTTTCTCGGAAGGTAAAACTTCGGTTTCTTCTTCGTAGGTGGAATAATAGTAAGGGGTAAACGCTTCAAACTCAGCCGCGCAAGTATCAACAGTTTTATAAACTGGTATGACTCCCAACTCTTGACGGTATGCCCTAACTTCATCTTCTGTGGTTTTGGTGGCGAAAGCAATTTGGCGATCGCTATAACCTTCCCGCTTGACAGCATACATTTGTTCTTTTGTCAATTGCTTTAACGGGGTGCGCTTGATAAATTTTTCAGTTTCCAACAACTGCTGCATTTTATCTAAAAACCAAGGGTCAATCCCTGTAAGTTCATAGATTTCCTCAATAGTTAGCCCTACTTGCATAGCGTGACGCACAGCAAAAATGCGATCGGGATTCGGTGTCCGCAACAAAGCGCGGATTTGTTCGCCACTGGGTAATTTTTCGGCTTTGTCACAACCCCATCCCGCGCGTCCGGTTTCTAAAGAACGCAGCGCCTTTTGGAAAGATTCGTTAAAGGTGCGCCCTATCGCCATCGCTTCCCCGACTGATTTCATCTGTGTGGTTAGCACTGGTTCCGAACCGGGGAATTTTTCAAAGGCGAAGCGGGGAATTTTGGTAACTACATAATCTATTGTCGGTTCAAAGGAGGCGGGGGTTTTTTTGGTGATGTCGTTTTTAATTTCGTCTAAGGTGTAACCAACGGCTAACTTCGCCGCCATTTTGGCTATCGGGAAACCTGTAGCTTTAGAAGCCAACGCCGAACTGCGAGATACACGGGGGTTCATTTCAATTACCACCACATCCCCAGTCACTGGGTTAACAGCGAACTGAATATTAGAACCGCCAGTTTCTACCCCAATCTCGCGGATGATTTTAATCGACATATCCCGCAACCGTTGATATTCCTTGTCGGTGAGGGTTTGGGCGGGTGCAACGGTGATGGAGTCACCTGTATGAATCCCCATCGGGTCGAGGTTTTCGATAGAACAGATAATCACCACGTTATCTGCCAAATCGCGCATTACTTCTAATTCATATTCTTTCCAGCCGAGGAGGGATTGGTCAATGAGAATTTGCGATACCGGACTCGCATCAATCCCCACCTGTGCCATTTCTTCAAATTCTTCTTGGTTGTAGGCAATACCACCACCAGTCCCCCCCATTGTAAAGGCAGGACGGATAATTAGGGGATAACTGCCAATTTTACGAGCGATCGCTTTGGATTCTTCTAAAGATGAGGCTGTACCACTGGGGCATACTTTCACACCGATTTTCGCCATCGCCTCATTAAATAGCTTCCGGTCTTCCGCTTTTTCGATCGCGTCTAACTTTGCCCCGATCAATTCCACATTATATTGATCTAAGACACCGTTTTTAGCTAAGGCAACGGCGAGGTTGAGGGCAGTTTGTCCCCCCATTGTTGGGAGTAAAGCATCTGGACGTTCTTTAGCGATGACTTTAGCGACTAATTCTGGTGTTAACGGCTCAATATAAGTGCGATCGGCCGTTTCCGGGTCAGTCATAATTGTGGCAGGATTGGAATTGACCAACACCACCTCATAGCCTTCTTCTCGTAATGCTTTACAGGCTTGGGTTCCAGAGTAGTCAAATTCACAGGCTTGCCCAATCACAATTGGGCCAGATCCTAACAGTAGTATTTTTTTCAGGTCTTGACGGCGGGGCATAGTCTTGGGGTTGGAGTAAGAAAATACAAATCCTGATTATTTTAAGGGTCTTTGCCCTCAGTCATCTTGTTTATTATCAAGTTTTCCGGGTTAAATCTTCGCCGCTAGCGAAAAGAAAGTAAGAAAACCAGGATATACAGAGAACAAATGAGTATCGACGAATGACTATTGATGAATATATCTCTTTTACTATCTTATGTATCTTACTTGTCTTGACTAACGCGGTATCCCGTTTTTCTGTGTTGACAGTTTTAACTAATTCTCAAAAAGTAAATTCGCAATTACCCGCAAATAATTTTTATCTAAACTGCTACATACTCTAATTATTTAAGTATAATTTTCCGGCTGATATAAATATTTAACAAGACACACAATATTTCTTAAATAAAAGTATTTATCATTTACTTAATTGCCAATAATTTTTAATATCTAACTAAAGAATTATTTTTTCTTGTGATTTTTTGTGTATCTGAATAAAAAATGACAGAGATACTGATTGCCTCTCTGTCATTTTTTACCTTCTCTTAATATTCTGTACTATGAGATTTTGCTGCAACCATATAAAGACTGAACTAGATAATGAGATTTCTAGTTTTGAGCAGGTTGAACAAAACCCAAAGTTAAGCTGTCTTTTGCCAAGAAATGAGCTAAATGATAAGCTCTTTCTTCGGTCTTCAACAGAATTTTTTCGTACATATAGCGTGTACCACGGTCGCCCAAACTCTCTGCCTGTGCGGCTTGGCGGCGAATCACATTAATAATAGCTTGTTCGGCAGCTAGGTCATTTTCTACCATTTTGCGGGAAGAATATACACCATCAGATTCTTGCTCAAAACAAGTTAATTCTGCTAATTTGCTGAAAGACGCAGCCGGTACACCACCTAAACCGTTAAGTCTTTCACCAATTTCATGAACATGGTCTTGGACTTCGTTGTAACTATCGTTAAAAAACTCATGCAAAGAGTAAAACTCTGCACCCTCTACAACAAAATGATGTTTTTGATACTGCAAGTAAAGTGCCTGAAAACTAGCTAAGACAACGTTTAGTCCTTCTGTAACTGGAGCCGTAACACTGCGGTCTAACAATACAGGGTTGTCATAAACTTGACCGAAATTTTGTACCAAAGTTTGTGTATCAGACATGGTTCTCCTCGCTATTTTTGCAGTTTATAGTTTTTAACCGCTTAGTTTTTACATATTAACATTCAGAAAATAAAAGCAAGTCCAAAGAATATCATAAATTTCTAAAATTTTTTGTGGCGATAATTGCAAATTTTTGCTTTTTAGCATATCAATCTTGAACTATTTCTTAAGGCTTATATCGAGAGATTGTAGAAATATTTACTAATAGGAGAAATTGCTAATTAAGAAATTCATGCAGTAAAGGAAACAAGAAAGACATTCAGGAAAAGGTAGAACTCAAAAGCCCAGAAGCAGAACTGAAGAGGGTTTGAGCCTAATTTCCCTGCACATTGTTCAGTCTTTCCCAGTAGCAACACTGAGTTAAAGCAGACTATTTACTATTGCTCTTACTTAATACCCAGTTGATTATGACTGGGTATCAATAAATAAGCTTTACGCACAAAGATTATCTGTAGAGATTGGGTGTAAGGGTGAAAGGGTTTAGGGCTTCGCCGTGAGCGTCAGCCGAACGGTGTAAGGATGCTAAAGAAATCTTTCCCCCCACCCTCCCCACACCTCCCCACTACGTAATTCCTAAAAGATTATTAAATTTTTACAAATTTTCCATCACGTCAAAGCTTGATGACATAAGGGTTTGAGCTAATTTTTAACCTCCAGTTAATGAGAAACTTTCATATTTTTACCTAAAAATAACTGAGAATTGTTCGCACTTAGGTTATTCTTATTTAAAGAAGCTGTGATCCCCAGATTGGCAAAATCGGGGAGCCAAGGCAGGCTAGTTACTGCAAATTCGTCGCGCTTTGAGGGTTCGTCTCTTGAAATCGTTTAGTTCCGGTTCAGAAATAGACCAAAAGTACGTAGTAGAAATTAATTGGGCAGACCGTTGGCAAGTCTATCAACGTCTAAATGAGCTAGATATTCCCTGTTTTTGTGAGGCTAACCAACCATTGCAAGTGGAAATTGCTCATCCTTTAGCAATGGTGCAGTTTTGGTGTGTGATGCAACGGTTTTTCGCTTGTCGCCCAGAACTAATTCAGATTCTTGAGAATAGCTGGCAAAGTCACTATTGAAATTCATAGCCAAAGACAGATGTCTGACAGCTATTACGTGGTTAGAACAAACTTAGTCGGTAAGAAATTAGGGTAAAAAATATGGGTATAATCTACAGTCAATCAATTACGGAATTTTGCTTAGAAGGCAGATTTATAGATTTTGTTATTAAAGATGGTTATAAGCTCAAAGGTTTAAATTTAGAGACTTCTGAGGGTGAATGCTATGTCAAGCTGGCGAAACCCTTGAGGGCTGCTTTTGATTGGCGCTTACCTAAAGGTACTTGGCTGCAAGTGGTTGGTACTAAAAAATATGATGAGAAAAAAAGAGAGTTTACACTCAAAGCTGAACGGGTAATGGCTGCGAGTGCTGATTTAGGTAGAGTTGCATTACAGGAACCGCCTGCGGATACTGCTGCTAAGGTTAAATCTGCAAAGACGAAGCAGACAATTTTAATGTGTCAAAAGTCAGACTGTTGGAAACGTGGCGGTAAAGCAGTTTGTCAAGCATTTGAGGCTGCATTGAGCGATCGCGGCCTAGAAGACCAAGTTACCATCAAAGGTACAGGTTGTATGAAAAACTGCAAAGCAGGCCCCAATGTAGTCATGCCTGATAAAACCCGCTATAACCGGATTCAACCTTCTGAAGTTGCTTCTGTGATGGATAAGCACTTTGCACCACAGCCAGAAGATAAGCAAACTGAAAGTTCAGAACTATTACAAATAAATATCTCTAATTTCAATAAAGTTTCTGCAAAAATTTCTGCAATTTAATGAGAAAATCATGAAGTCGGCAGATTAGTGTGTTTCCTTTAAACTTGGCTATAACTTTGACAAAAAAGATGCAAGAGTTATAGCTGGGTTATTTAATTTTTAATATGTTAGTGGGTAGTTATTTATAGCGATTTTTACTTGGGTAGAATACAAATTCATCCGCGTTGGTCTGCTTTCATCTGCGGTTAATTATTTTTTCCTGTCTGTAAAGGTTTGTATTCACTCAAGTCCTCTGTTTTAACCTTGATCATAAATCAACAGTTAGTGCGATCGCTCAAATTAGCATCTACAGAAGATGGCGATCTTACTTAGGGAAGTTATTATAGTATATAGATACTAGTTAAAGTGAAAACCTATGGGTAAAAAGAAAAACTATGGCGATAATTTTGGATTTAAGAATTTAGACAATTTTAAATTCAGAAACCCTCCCACACAACGAAAAAAGCTTATTCCAGAACCACCCGCACCTTTACCAAAGATTGACCTACCCAATATCAATCCGCCAAGTTTATAGTTAGGTTAAGTAGGGTGCATCAGAACGATAAAGTTAGAGATGATATCCAAAATTCTGGTATCTGAAGCACCCTACAGCTATTAAACGTAGCGATGGTAGTACGTCAGTCTATACGCCTCGTTGCCATAATTCGTAATTTGTAATTTAGCTGTTAGTTTTGTTGAGTTTTATGATCGCTCAATCCAACCTAGCATTCTTTATATAGTTAAGAGTATAGTTGCGCCTACTTGAACATCCTACCTGTTTGTTCTGTAGTTATACCAAAATGGGCTTCCTGTAATGCTGATTGGGTATTCTGCGGTAAGTCAACAATGTTGTAAAATTCCTGTTTTTGGGGAGGCACAAATGAACCATTTATACAAAGCCCCAACACTTCAGCATAAGAATTTATTGGAGAATGTTTAATGTGTTGAACTACCACATCTTTATCGGTGATTAATAAGTTTCCGTATATACCTTTAAGTTGAAATGCGGAAACAATATTACCATCTGTAAGAGCAGTATAAAACAACGGTTTAGCTATTAATTGCTCAGTTATTTTATAGGCTTGATAGTTGTGAATAAATGGACGATATGGCGTAGGAGTTGGCTGATTAAGATTGTCGATGTTGTACCCTGAAACATATTGGTTAAGATTGCCATCGTAAATTTGACAGAATTGAGGTCTAGACTGTGCTTGTGCTACCGATTGAATTGGTATAAGGTCAGATGCTGTGTTTGTTGTGATTGGTTCCATTGTTGTACTATTTTCTATAGGTACAGGTGTTTGGATAGACGCTGTACTAGCTTGGGGCTGAGTAGCTGAATTACAACCAGCAGTCAAAATTGTAATAAATATGCAAATTTGGATATTTTTTTTCATAAATGCACTCAGCAAGTCTTGTTACAGCATCACTCCTACAAGTGCTAACTACCTCAGCAGCAATACGATACTTGTTTCAAGAATTGTTAAGAGTATGATCGCCCACTACTACCAGTATTCCCAAGTAAAAGCTACATCGAATCTAGGCGCTGACGTAATTTACTACTAAAGGTATCAATTACAGTCACAACCACCAACAGCACTAACATCATCGTTGTGGCTTTGTTGTATTCAAAACCATCAATATAACTCTTTAATTGAAAGCCAATTCCACCAGCGCCAACTACACCTAATACTGAAGCGGCGCGGATGTTATATTCAAACATCCATAAGGTGTAGCCTAAACCCAAGGGTAAAACTTGGGGTAAAATGCCATACTGCACAATCTGAAATCTTGATGCACCCATGACTTCTAAAGATTCTAAAGATTTGGCGTTGACGGCTTCAATGGCTTGTTGATAGAACTTTGCTAAATAGCCAATGGTGTATATAGCTAAGGCTAAAGTTCCGGCTGGTGCGCCTAAACCAGTGGCGGCGACGAAAATCAAACCTAAAATGATGGAAGGAACGGAACGTACAGCATTTTGGAGTAAGTTGGCTAACCATTGCAACCAACGAGGCGCAACGTTACTAGCACTCGCTACCGCAATGGGTAAAGATAAAATTGCACCAACGGTAGTTCCCCACAAAGACATCTGCACTGTTTCTATGAGTGCTTTAATTGCTATATCTATAACCGTGGTATCTGGGGGGAATAGGCGAGATACAAAGTCGGTGATGTAAGGCCAGCTAGAGGTTAGCAATTCAAAATCGACTTTGATACCTTGCAAAGCCCATGTATAAACTACAACTGTAATTAATAGGATGAGTAAGGGACTAATCCAAGGATAACGGCGAAGAGTCTTGAGATTTAACATTGGACAAATTGGGCTTGCAGGTTTTCACAAATTCCGTCGTAAACAATGCGTCCAGCATCTAAGACGATCGCACGTTGTCCGTATTTTGCAGCTATACCTAAATCATGCAAAACTGTGACAATCGTCATTCCTTGCTGGTGCAGTTCTGATAAAGTTTCCATCACCTGTTGACAGGCAACAACATCTAAACCTGTAATTGGTTCATCAGCTAAAAGTATCTGCGGTGATTGAATTAATGCACGGGCGATCGCAACTCGTTGTTGTTGTCCCCCACTGAGTTGACTGGTTTTTTGATAGGCTTGTTCTTTTAAACCCAACTGTGCAAGTAAATCCATTGCTAAGTTGCGATCGCGTCCTGGAAAACCAAACAATGTCTGCCAAGTTGTCCTCACGCCCAGTCTGCCACACAATACATTATCAATGGCGGACAACTGCCGAATTAACCCACCGCCCTGAAATATCATTCCCACATGACGGCGAATCTGCACCAGTGTGCGGGGTGTCATAGTTACACCATTGATTTTAATTTCTCCCTTGGTGTAAGGAACTAACCCAATCAGCGATCGCAGTAATGTTGATTTACCCGCACCATTCAGTCCCAGTAAAACCACAAACTCGCCCTGTTTTATCTGACAATTAATGCCATTCAAAATAGGACGATTCAAAGATGCGGTGTAGGCTGTTTCTAAGTTATGACATTCAATTACAAAATCATTCATCGATTTTTTAAGGGGTGTAAGGATGTCAGGGGATGTTCTCGTCTAGCCCCAACGAAGTTTTATTCTTTGGGGCTATATGCAAAAAAATATATGTCTATCTCCCTTGTCTTCCTTGTCTTCCTTGTCCTCCTTCTGGACGTATTTTTCAAAAGCGAGAATGTTGGGTTTCGCTATCGCTTCACCCAACCTACAATTGTCCTTAACTCAGCACTCAGCACTCAGCACCCAGCACTCTTAAGGTGCAATTCCAATGCGAGACAAGGCGGTGCGAACTGGGGACAAGTGACGGTTATGATCAACTCTCACCAATTCGGTGGAATTGTATAAGTTACGTAGGAGTTGGTTATTTTGTGATTGATTTAACTTGAGTAAAGCGTTAATTAATCTTTCTCTGTCTTGGACTGGGACATCATCATCAATAGCGATACCGTGGGCGGGAACACCGGAGATTTTATACAGTACGCGCAACTGACTTCTTTCTTGGGCGGTGATGTACGGAGGGAACAGTGCATACTCAGACACAGCCGCTACATCAGCTTGACCACGCACCACAGCTTGTAAAGCTTTGCTGTAATTACCACCATAAGCTACTTGACCGAAGAAACCATCGAGGCGATCGCGGTTGGGGACAAATCCCTGTTTCACCAATTCACTCACCGGGAAAACAAACCCTGAACCAGAAGTTGGGGAAGTAAAGGCGATGCGCTTACCCCGCAATTGTCCCAGAGTTGCTTGAGCCGTATTTCTAGTTTTTAAAGAGCTATTGTTGGGAACAACAAATATTGAATTATAGGTGTATCTTCCAGAGTAATTGTCGCGGACTTCTGCGAGGTACAACTTTGCATTTGCTAACTGTTCCGCTTTCAACGCCGGACGACTGCTCAGAAATGCGACATCAGCGCGATTTGCTCTCAAAGCTTCCACCGCCGCCGTATCATCACCAATTTGGGCTTTCACGGGAATTTTTAACTCGTTCGAGAGAAATCTGGCTACAGCATTGGCTTTATTTTGCAAATCTGTGGAGTCAGAACGACTGGGAAAAATTATCGTTAAATTGTTTAATCTTCTAGCTTGGGCAAGTAAGTTAGGCGCTTGTTGATGAGGCATAACATTAGTATTAGCATCAATCGTCCGCATCGCCCCAAAACTGCCAGCCACCAAACCTGTCAGCGCCGCAAAGGCAACACCAGCACTCAACACACCCTTTTTACTCACACTCATTTTTCACTCCCCGTTAGGAACTATTAGCAGTATTTTTGATAAAAAGTTTCAAATACTTCAACAAATGAATCTAAAACTTTTAGGAATAAAAGTCAATATGAACTGTTTGTGACTACATATAAAGATGAATCATCGATATAGCAACCAGCAGGTTTTTAATCCACTTTTCAACAAAAATTCAGCAGTCAGAAAGACAGGGTTTTCTAGGGGCGTTTGATTAGCTAAAGATTTTTTCACTTATGCTTGACAAGTATAAAATTATACTTTAAGATAAAATCATGATAAAAGCGATCGCCCTCCAAACAGAGTTTGCGATCGCTCTTATCTAAACCCTACTACAGAATAAAGGCGATCGTTCTCCGGCCAGAGTTTGCGATCGCCTTTATGTAACCCTACTACGATTACAAATTCATCATGACACAATTACAACAGCCTGCCCAGTCAAAACTAGAACAATATCTGCGTGAAGAAGACTTAAATCAAACCATCCGCAGCCAACCAACCCAACCACCAGTTTCCCATCGAGAACCAATCAAGCATTTGTTAATGGGTTCTCCCAAAGCCGTCACCAACACCATTCACCGCTTACAGGTAATTGGCTACGCCAGCGTTGGCGACTGGAGTCCACTATTACCAACCGGAAACGCCGATGAAGTCATGAGTATTTTAATCCGGCAAATTTTAACGTAATAGTTAAATACCCGGCTTTCTTTGCAAAGTCGGGTATTTGAATCAGTAGAATTTAAACGATAAAATATCAACAATCATCATTCTTCTATTAGCAAAAATTATGAGTAACCTTGCCAGTGAAGGTTTACCAGCAGAGGATAAAAAGTCGATGTTGGCTGCGTAACCCGCCTTGAACTCAAGTTCCAGGCTAATAGCTCAAGTCTACTCAAGTAGACTAATAACAATTCTATGTGAGGCTGCACTTAATCTTTTATCTCTTCTTTCTTTGCGTTCTACCCTTCGGGAAGCCGCTATCGCGTCTATGCGCCCTTTGTGGTTCGTTCTTTAATTCAGTGTATCTTCATACAGAATTGGTATAAGAAATTTTAGGCGTACTGAGTCATCTTCAGATGACTTTTGCTATGAGCAAGGAACTTAAGTTCCTTGCGGGGCAGGGGTTAGACTTTAAGTTCACAACTATAGCGGTTGTTCGCCTTCACAGCAAAAAGTATATTGTTTGTCTTTTTATATAAACAAAATGCTTTGACAATATCTAGTAAAGGTCGGCGTAAATAAACAGACCATAAGAAATTGCGAAAAGGCTTCTAGTATCGTTATTTTTTATTTTTACTTTTGCCCTTCGGGTTCACCATTTGCTTTATGCCGGGAAACCCGTCCACCGCAATGGCTCACCTTTTTACTTTTGCCTTGTTGTACTAGTTTTTGTCTAGTTTTTGTTCCCAAGTTTCAGTATCTTGAGATTCTTGTACAGCAGAAACAATCTGCCCATTAATATAAGTAACAATAAAAATTAAGTCGCCAATTGCTTCTAGTTCAGAGGCTTCCTTTGGTGTCAAAGAATCAGCTAATTTTTTATCGACAAGTTCTTGCATTCGGTCTTGTAATTCATCTGTCAATTTAAACAGATTCACACTATTGACTTTTTCAATTTGAATCCCTTTTTCTAGCCAAGATGAGGGTTTAACTGATGCTGGTATCATGGGTTTATGGCAATTGAATACATCACTATTTTATACTTAAATAGTAAAACTTACTGTGTAATTTAACTTAACTAGCCTAGAAAGATGGTGCATTAAGGCTGATTCTCACTCTTTTCAGTTCTGAAATCATTGCATAGCCGGAACACACCCTACTGGCGTGGCAAGGCTACAATAGGGCATAAAAATCTTATGATGAAGTTAGCGATACTGGCTATGTAGTTACAGCTTATATCCCTGACTCAAATTTATGGACAGATAACTTTAGAAAACGAAAATAAAGGTATTGAATCTATGCAATGCGTTATATGTAAACACGGCAATACTCAGCCTGGACTAGTGACAGTGACTTTAGAGCGAGATAATACCATTGTTATTCTCAAAGGTGTACCAGCACAAGTTTGTAATAATTGTGGTGAATATTATTTAAGTGCTGTTGTCAGCGAAGAAGTTTTACAACGTGCAGAGGAAGCTGTTAATAAAGGTGCGGAGGTGGAAATTTTACGATATGTAGCGTAAGGAATTGTTGTGATCATCAGTATATTGACTACTGCTATGATAGCCAATTTTCTAGGTTTAATCCTTGTATTCGCTGCAAATCAGAATCGTGAGAAACTAGAATTAAACCTCGTGCGATCGCAGTAGCAGCAATTAAAATATCTGCATCTTCTAAACGATGACCTCTGCTCTTTAAATCAACTTGAATTTTACAGGCAGTTTCAATAATTTCTAGATCATCTATTAATAAAACTGGATAAAATTCACAAAATTGCTTGAAATCGACTAACTGTCTTGTAGCATTAATAGCCAAAAGACCTCTTTTTATCTCATAGTAAGTTATACAACTAATAAAAATATCTTGTTTGAGTCGCCTTAATTACCGAATTTTACTATCTATAATTTGATTTCTCTTAAGAATATAGGTAACTATATTTGTATCAAGTAAATAAGCCACCTTATTATTTACCTTCTACAACTGCATCAAAAATTGCTATTTGCTCAGGAGTCAATTCATTTAGTGTTCCTGAGACGGCTTCTAAAACAAGAATACTATTAATTCTTTCTGTTAAATCATCATCTTTAATTATCCGCATTTCTTCAGGAGTAAACTTGGCAAAAGTTTCCACCAAAGTTCCTATCATTTCTTTTTTGTTTAATCTTACCAAATATAAACTATTATTTTTAAATAATTTATCTAATATTCTTGCTATTCGCACAGCCAATTCTTGATGATAATTTGTAACTTCTAACATACTCATTACCTTTAGTATTCTTTATTCAATTAGTTAATGCTTTTCGGGGTTCTGCAATAAGCCAATGTTGCGGTACATCCAGCAATCTGATATTACTTATCTTTTTTATTACAACTATCTTCCATTAACGGCAACATCAAATTTTTCTATTTGCTCTGGTGTCAAATCATTTAATGTTCCTGAAACTGCTTCTAATACTAAAATGCTATCAAGTCTATGTTTTAATTCATCATCAGAAATTGATTTGATGGTTTCTGGAGAAAATTTGTCCAGCAAAGTAATGCTGCATTATTTCTCTTTTTTGCAACCTTTCTTCATATAAATTATTACCTTGAATTAAATTGTCAACAATTTTTGACATCCGCGCGATCGCTATATCTTTCTCCTGAGCAATCTTATCCATAAAATCTTCCTGTTCAATTGCAAATTTTGGCTAGATTATTTAATTAATCCTGGCTTTTTTATGCGGGAACGAAAGATAGTATTTATACCGTTATACCGTCTGAGTTAATAATGGGTCGAGTTGACCTTTAGTATCTAACTCATAAATGTCATCACAACCACCGATGTGTTGATTATTGATGAAAATTTGCGGGACTGTACGACGACCGTTTGAACGTTCTGCCATTTTGGCTCTAGCGGCTTCGTCACCGTCAATTTTATATTCGGTGAAGTTTACGCCTTTCCACCACAACAGCATTTTGGCACGGATGCAGTAGGGGCAGGTTTGCCAAGTGTATATTTCGACGTTAGCTTTAATTTTTTCGGGATGGCGACCGAGAAGCGGGTTGAGGAAGTCCAACATATAGTGTGAAGTGTTGATGAGTTGAGGGATGAATTTATTGACATCTTATAACGGGGGGGGGGTGGAGTTGTTGCACTTCGGCTTCGCTCAGTGACCAACTTCGACCCTTCTCCTGCCGGAGACGCTACGCGAACGACAGGCTCAGGGCGGCGCTGCGCTCAGTTATTGGCCGTGCGGGTTCAATTTTATTTGTCGGGAGTAGGTGATGAGATGAATTGCTGTTGTAGCTAATTTTTTTCGTCAACTTATACGCAGTTTTTGTGACTTGCTCTAGTTATATGCACACACCACAAAAGGATATTTATTATACCGACTGAATGATTGAGAAATCATATTAAAATTGATCAGTTTGTCTTAAAGTCTTGTGCGGTAATCTATTGAGGGATTTCATAAGTTCAGTTAATCTTTCTATATTATCAGTACAAAAGAACTGTATTTTTGCGTTACTGGTATAGATTGATATCAATTAGCAGCAAAAATTAACAATTGTGTGAGTCAATACTATTTTCCATAGGTATCGGCACTTTGGTAGACTTGAAAACTGAAATGGCTAGATGAAATAACGCAATAGAGAGCAGTTGAGAGGGGGACTCTGTGGAAAATACGCTTGGGTTAGAAATTATTGAGGTAGTAGAACAAGCCGCGATCGCATCTGCAAAGTGGATGGGTAAGGGCGAAAAGAATACAGCTGACCAAGTAGCAGTAGAAGCTATGCGGGAGCGCATGAATAAAATCTATATGCGCGGTCGCATCGTGATTGGGGAAGGGGAACGTGATGACGCTCCTATGCTGTATATCGGTGAAGAAGTTGGTATCTGTACCCGTGAAGATGCCAAAGAATTGTGTAATCCAGATGAATTAGTCGAAATTGACATCGCCGTAGACCCCTGCGAAGGTACAAACTTGGTAGCCTACGGACAGCCTGGATCAATGGCTGTGTTGGCAATTTCGGAAAAAGGTGGCTTGTTTGCTGCACCTGACTTCTACATGAAGAAACTCGCAGCACCTCCAGCCGCTAAAGGTAAGGTAGACATCAACAAGTCAGCCACCGAAAACCTCAAAATTCTCTCCGAGTGTCTAGATCGCTCAATTGATGAACTCGTAGTAGTCGTCATGAAGCGCGAACGCCACAACGACTTGATTAAAGAAATCCGCGATGCTGGCGCTAGAGTCCAACTCATTTCTGATGGTGACGTAGGCGCTGCAATATCTTGTGGTTTTGCGGGAACTAATATTCATGCACTCATGGGTATTGGTGCTGCACCTGAAGGTGTGATTTCTGCGGCGGCTATGCGAGCTATGGGTGGACATTTCCAAGGCCAATTGATCTACGATCCAGCAGTAGTCAAAACAGGTCTAATTGGAGAAAGCAAAGAAGCTAACATTGAGCGTTTGAAGTCTATGAACATCACTGACCCCGATAAGGTCTACGATGCTCATGAGCTTGCATCTGGTGAAAATGTTCTATTTGCTGCTTGCGGTATTACCTCTGGTAACTTGATGAACGGTGTTCGGTTCTTCCACGGTGGTGCAAGAACTCAAAGCTTGGTCATTTCTAGCCAGTCTAAGACAGCTAGATTCGTCGATACAATCCACATGTTCGACCAGCCTAAGACTCTGCAATTGCACTAAAGACTCAGGGAGTAGGGAGTAGGGAGTAGGAAGTAGAAAAAACCTACTCCCCACTCACCACTCACAACTCCCCAATTGTTAATAACCCATTATTAATTGTTGATAAGAAATGAATATTGCAGTGGTGGGGTTAAGCCATAAAACAGCCCCAGTCGAAGTTAGAGAAAAGCTGAGTATTCCAGAACCACAAACTGAAAGTGCGATCGCTAATTTAACTAGTTATCCCCACATTGACGAAGTAGCCATACTCAGCACTTGCAACCGTCTGGAAATTTACATTGTCGCCAGCGAAACTGACCAAGGTGTGCGCGAAGTTACTCAATTTCTTTCAGAACACAGCAAATTACCTGTAACTTCTTTAAGACAACACTTGTTTGTATTGCTGCACGAAGATGCTGTGATGCACATTATGCGCGTCGCCGCAGGTTTAGATAGTTTAGTCCTCGGCGAAGGTCAAATTCTGGCTCAGGTGAAGAATACTCATAAACTGGGGCAGCAATACAACGGTATAAAAACAATTTTGAATCGGTTATTTAAACAAGCAATTACAGCTGGTAAGCGAGTCCGCACCGAAACCAGTATTGGTACTGGTGCAGTCTCTATTAGTTCGGCGGCTGTGGAATTGGCACAAATCAAAGTAGATAATTTGGCAGCTTGTCGCGTGGCAATTCTCGGTGCTGGCAAAATGTCGCGGTTGTTGGTACAGCATTTAGTTTCTAAAGGTGCGACACAAATTAGTATTGTGAATCGTTCCCGCGATCGCGCCGCAGAATTAGCACAGCAATTCTCAGAACACCCCATCCGCACCCACCTACTTGGGGAAATGATGACTGTAATTGCCGAAAGTGATTTAGTATTTACAAGTACATCGGCAACCGAGCCAATACTTGACCGTGCCAAGTTAGAAGTAGTCTTAGAACCTGGCCGTCCTTTAATGTTATTTGATATTTCTGTGCCGCGTAACGTTCACTCAGATGTAAATGAATTGGCGCATGTCCAAGCGTTTAACGTCGATGATTTAAAAGCCGTCGTTGCACAGAACTACGAAAGCCGCCGCAAAATGGCTCAAGAAGCCGAAAAACTTTTAGATGAAGAAGTCGAAGCTTTTGATGTGTGGTGGCGCAGTTTAGAAACTGTAACTACTATTAGCTGTCTGCGAAATAAAATCGAAACCATCCGTGAGCAAGAATTGGAAAAAGCTTTATCGCGGTTAGGTTCGGAATTTGGTGACAAACATCAAGAAGTCATTGAGGCTTTAACACGAGGCATCGTTAACAAAATTTTACATGATCCAATGGTGCAATTACGAGCGCAGCAGGATGTAGAGGCCAGAAGGCGCTGTATGCAAACCTTACAAATGTTGTTTAACTTGGATGTTGAACAGCAGTTTGGTTAATAAATTGAGGGTGTAGGGGTTTAGGGGCTACCGTGTACACACAAGTCATTAAATTACTACCAACCTTTGAATTACCCCACCCTAACCCTCCCCTTGGAAAGGGGAGGGAACTACTAGATTTTACTGTTTCCCCCCTTTCCAAGGGGGGATTAAGGGGGGTAATTCGACTTGTGTAATATTTATACCGAAGTGTCATCCATTTGCGATCGCCACTTCAAACTCTTCTAATGCTTGCAGATTCCCAACTTGCCAAGCACGTTCTACAAAAGTAGGAATGACTTGCTTGATTGGGATATCTTCAAACAGAGGACTGTAATCAGAAACTAAATAAATTCCATCACGCAATAGATAAATTTTTAGTGTGCCGTTATCATAAACCCAAAGTTCCGGCACGCCAACGGCTGCATAAGCATCAAGTTTAGTTTTAGAAGTAACATCCGATTGAATTGCTAAATCCGGTGGTGGGTCGTCTGGTTCCAAGCGACGACGACCAATCATGCGCTGATAATTTTGGATGTAAAAGCAAGCGTCGGGTTCAACGCCGGCGACACCTTCCCTTTTAAAAGTAGTCGAACCAAAAGGTTGATATCTCAGACCTTTTACCTTTAGCAATATTTTGACAATATCTGAAAGCAGGTCTCTGGGTATTTCATGTTCAGGTAAAGGAACCATAATTTCTAAAGTACCCTGGCTGTAAGCTACTCTGGAACGCCGCTTGTGTCCCAATTCCGCCAAAATCGCTTCAAACTCTGACCAACTGACATCAGGTATCGTCACTGTACTACCAGGAGCCAATTGCAATTGACTAACAGGTTTTGCAACGCGAATAACAGTAGTCATAATTTCAACAAGGGAAATATTATATTACTTTATCAATAAACTTGGGTGATGGTTTTGGTGAAGCGATCGCCAAGTCTGGCTGACAAAACATCAACTAAAAATTTACCCAGAAAAATATCTGTGTTTGATTAAAATACAGTTTCCTAAAAAAACATTGTGTATCTACCCAAATTTGTATTTGCTATCTTGAATTGGTTTTTATTACGCTAGACTAGAACTCTATGTCAATTAATCATTGACATTGTTTAGGCGATCGCTACTCAATCTCGGTTAAATTTTAATTTCTAATCATTGCTATTTCAATTACTTATAAGAGAGGTCTGCTCCTCGCTTGATAATCCATTAAGGCTCCTTGACTAATCACAGTCCTGCCATTTCTGGTGGTTGAGGGAATTTGCCCTTTTTGCAGAGCTACATACAAAGTACTCTGGTCTGCGCCTAAAAATCTAGCCGCTTGTACAAGAGATGTACCTTGTTTAATTGTCCGGTTTCTGATTTTTCTAACTAACGAATGTTTCAGCATAGCGAAATGTGAAGAACAACTTAAGAAAATTCATTTTTTCTCTAAACAAATCGCAAAATTGACATTAATAAAAAAATTAACCAATAGGAGATTCTTACTGCATCTTAGGAGGGCAGTATAACTAATTCGATTTCTTTCTAATTAGATCGGGATCGAATTGATTATAACAAAATTATGGGAAAAGAACAGTTTCAGACCCTGCTACAGTTTTTTAAAGTGTTAGCTGACGAAAGTCGATTGAAGATAGTAGGTATTTTGGCAAATCAAGAGTGTAGTGTGGAAGAATTGGCTGTACTCATGCAACTCAAAGAACCAACCGTATCTCACCATTTAGCGAAACTTAAAGAAGTAAATTTAGTGACTATGCGCCCTGATGGTAACAGCCGTTTGTATCAGCTAGATAGTGAAGCCTTAGAAAATATCAGTAAGGAAATTTTTACGCCAGGAAGGATAGCATCTTTAATTGAAAATATAGATACTGAAGCTTGGGAAAACAAAGTTCTACACAGTTATTTAGACAGTAATTCCAACAGTTCAGATGGATTTCAGCGCCTTAAGGAAATTCCTGTAAGTCGTAAAAAACGTTTAGTCATTCTTAAATGGCTTTCTCAGAAGTTTGAGCCAGGAGTGGAATATAATGAACCGATGGTGAACGAAATTCTCAGTCGTTATCATCCTGATTACATGACATTGCGACGTGATTTAATTAGCCACAAATTAATTCAACGAGAAGACGAGATTTATTCACGTAATCTCCAAGATGGAAAATAATACAAGGCTGACGCAAAATACCTGTCAAACTCTCATTTCTCTGCTACTCAAGAAAAGTAGGTTGGGTGGAGCGATAGCGAAACCCAACAAAGTCTTGAGAATGGTGCAAGATATGGGTTAATTGTGCAGAAATTCTGCGGCTATTTGTTGTAGTGCTTGACGGTTAACTTTACCTTGGGCGTTCCGGGGTAAATCGTCCAGACAAATCCAATGTTTAGGAATTTTGAATTTACTGAGTTGATTTTTTAGTAAAGTTGTGATTTCTAAATGAGAAATATGAGTATTTTGAGGAATATATATAGCTGTTAAAGCTTGTCCCCAATGTTTATCAGGTACACCAATTACGCAAACATCAACAACTAATTGAGTTGCGCGAATAGCTGCTTCAATTTCGGACGGGTAAACGTTTTCGCCGCCTGTAATGATTTTATCGCTGTTGCGTCCGATGATATTCAGATAACCTTGATTATCTAAAAAGCCTAAATCATCTACTTGTAAATAATCTTGATTTTCCCAATGATGAGGATAATAACCAAGGGCTAAAGATTTGCCTTGAATAGTAATATTCCCAATTTGATTAGGTGGTAAAACTTCGCCTTGGGAATTGTGAATTGTTACCTGGGCATGAGGTAAAATTTGTCCACTGTTAATTTTACCCTGAAGAAAATCATCAGGTTTGAGGGTGGCAATTTGCGAAGCGGTTTCTGTCATACCATAGGTTGGTGCTAATCTAATATTATGAAATCGGGCTTTATCGAATAATTCTTGCCAAGCTGGTGCGCCGCCTAACATAATAGTTTGGAATTGGGCTAACCATTGAGTTAATTCTGGATTTTGTAAAAGGCGTTGTAGTTGAGTTGGTACTAAGGAAAGGAAAAATTCTGCTGGTTGAATTGTAGGTATTTGTCCAGTTTCTAAATTTTTGAATGGCAGAATAGTGAGTTTACCGCCAGTTGTAAAAGAACGGATGAATTGCATTAACCCACTGACATGATAAAGGGGTAATACACAAACAGAATTTACTTGAGTTAACTGAAAATATTCTGTAAATCCTTGCACAGATGCGGTGAGTGTTTGCCAAGTGTGGATGGCGAATTTGATGTTACCTGATGAACCGCCTGTGGGAATCATGATTTGGGGGGAGTTGGGAGTGGGGAGTTGGGAGTGGGGAGTGGTGGTTCGGCTACTTCGGTTGCGCTCAGTACAAGTTTGCTCACCAACCGGGAGTGGGGAGTTTACTTCGGCTACTTCGGCTGCGCTCAGTACAAGTTCGCTCAGTAACCGGGAAGGGGAATTAAAATTGATTCCTAAGATAATATCTGGTTGGACTAATTCAAATACTTGTTCCCATTCTTGTGTTCCCCAGTCGGGGTTACAGAGAAATACAGGACAATTGGCTGCACAAGCGGAGAGAAAACTAGCTAAGAATTTGACTGGTTCGCGTTCAGCTAGGATAATTTTTGGTGGCGTGTGGCGTTTTTCTAATATTTCTGTGAGTTCTAAATATAGTTTTTTAGCTATTACTGAAAATTGATGGCTTTTGTCAGTAATTAACCAATCAGATGGAGGTAAATTTTGCAGATAAGTTAAAGGTTGTTCCATAAATTTTCAGGATTTGTTGCTGCTGCTTGGGCAAAAAAATGATCAACACCAAAACCAACGGCTCTGTTTTTGCGAGATAATTCGGCTGCAAGGTTAAGTGCAGCTTGTCTACCAATGACAGTCTCAAATACAGAGGAAAATACAGCATCAATTTTATGTTGTTGGCAAAACTGACGCAGCTTTGATGGTGAACCAATAATTCCGGGTTTAAGGACAAAAATTCCGCGCCAACCTTGTTGATAACAACTGAGGAGTTGTTGGAGTGTGGCGACAGATTCATCTAATGCGATCGCAGTTCGGTAAAATTTACTTAACTCCAACATCCCCGCTAAGTCTTTCACAGGTAGGGGTTGTTCTAAAAATTCAATTTCTGCGGTAACTTCACCCTGAATTTTGTCACAAGTCTCTAGCCATAACTCGGCTTCTTCATAGCTGAGTCCACCGTTAGCATCGAGGCGCAGTTTAGCTGAGGCGGGTAAGCTACGACATAGGTTATCAAAAATTGCGAGTTCTGTGGCGATCGCATCAACACCAATTTTCCATTTAAATGTACGATATCCTTCTTCCCACAGCTTTTGCCATTGTTGTAAAGCCACCTCACCCGCAGCCAGTAACCCACTACACCCGAATTTCTCACGTATGGGTAGCGGGTGTGGGGAGTGTGGGGAGTGTGGGGGGAAAGATTTCTTCACCATCCTCCCACCCTTCCTACTCCCCTGGATTTCTCTCTTGTGAGAAATCCAGGTACAACTCATGTTTTCCCCCACTCCCCATTCCCTACTCTCCATTCCCTCAAAAGCTGACTCAAACCCAAATTGACAAGCGGGTAAATCATCAGGAATTGCAAAAATAGTTTCAGATGTAATTTCTTTAGGTAGTTGGCGACAAAAATCTAAAGCTTGTTCTAAAGTTTCCGAAGCAAACCAACTAATAGGCGCAATTTCTCCCCAGCCAACATTCCCCACTTCATCAACCAGACGCAGAATAATTCCCTCGCGCATATCCCAAACACCATGATGAGTAGTAAGCGGACGCGCAAATTTTCGCTGGTAAGGACGAAATTCAAAAAGTGCTGAGTGCTGAGTGCTGAGTGCTGAGTTGGGAGTGCTGAGTTGGGAGTGCTGAGTGCTGAGTGCTGAGTGCTGAGTGCTGAGTTGGGAGTGCTGAGTGCTGAGTGCTGAGTGCTGAGTGCTGAGTGATGTACACTGAGCGACTTGTACCGAGCGAAGTCGAGGTAAGTCGAAGTGTGAATGTTGAGGTACAAATTTATCTGCGTTCATCTGCGTTCATCTGCGGTTAATTATTCTTTTCGTGCCTCTGACGACTCATCACCCAATAAAAAACCCTACACCTAAAAACAAACAACTCCAGAAATGTACAGCCACCGCGATAAATTTACAATTGCTAACTTTGTCTGGATAGTTGTGATTTTCTTGGACGTGGCGACATAATTTGAAAGCCGATGGTAAACTCAACCAACTCAATAATGTCCAGACTGGGAAGATTCCCAAAATCACCAACAATAAAGATAAAGGATAGATACTGGCGGTAAACCAAACTAAAACTTTTGCGCCGTTGGCTGTACCTAAACGCACAATTGGCGATCGCTTTCCTGCGGCTATGTCATCCTTAACTTGGTGAAAGTGTGAACAAAACAAAATTAAGCTAGTTACAATCCCAACAATCACCGAAGCTGTAAAACTAGCAACTGACCAAGTTTGAGTTTGGCTGTAATATACCGTTGGCACTAACAAAGGCCCAAAGGCAAAAAAGCAGAGAATTTCGCCTAATCCTTGGTATCCTAGCCGAAAGGGTGGCCCTTGGTACATATAACCCAAAGCACAAGCCACTAACATCATGATGATCACAGTTGGGTCTTGTTGCCAAGTAGCGATCGCGAGTATTCCTAACAACCCAATTACCAAACACAGATTTGCTAACCAAAATATTAGCGACTTCTTCCCCGTTAAATTCACTAGAGAATGATGTTTATTTTTATCGATTCCTGTTTCAGAATCAAACACATCATTACTCAAATTTTCCCATACCAGAATTAATATTGCTGCTCCTAAAAAAGTTAAAAATACTGTTGTATTTAAATTCTTGGTTTCGGCAAAAGCAATTGCTGTTCCTATCCAGATAGGCATAATCGCCACACTGTACATTGGTGGTTTAATTGCCGCCATCCACAGCTTATTTTTGGAATGTGAAATCTGCTTGGTAGTCATTAGTTAATATTGATTGCTTATCAAAATAGAATCCAGCCTATAGGAATCCGGTTTGATTTCTGAATTTATTTGTGTAGGTAGGGAATAGGGAATGGAGAGTCGGGAGTAGGAAAGAAGCCTGATCTGAATGTACTGATTTTTTTCAGAAATCAAATATGAGTCCTATATAGCCATATTAAATGATTTACAAACATCTCTCTACCTTGTCTACCCCCTCCTCCTTGTCTCCCTTGTCTCGGTTATTCACACATCAAATAAGACTGCTATATCTTGGGGTATGAATCAATAATTTCCACCCTCAAGAAATCTCAAAACTAGTTGTCTAGAATTAATAACTGGCTTACATCCCCACCAATTAATTCTGCCTCCTGAATCCTGACTTCTGAATTCTTATTTAATTATTTTACCCAGTAATTAGCCCTGAATAGTCAGCACTTTTTTGAACTGATTAACCATATCCTTAGTAAAACTTATTCTTTAGTTGCAGGCTGAAACTGAGCATAGATTGTCAGCGTTTGGTAATACCTAAAACAAAGCAAACTATACTCTGGTGAAATGTCGTCTGAATATGTTACCTGTAGAAATAGACCATGATTAATTACACTTTAGGAAGATTACTTAAAAAAAATTTACTATTCCTAGATCCATGACAGTTTCACCATGTCGTAACAACTTCTTTGTAACGCACAAAGACATATACCAATTTCTGTTAGCGGTTCAAGAAAATTGCCTCACCAATAATTGTCGGCAAATTGTGAGTATTTCCTTAGAACTCGACTGGGTTGATCCTTTAGTTGTATTGGATAAACTAGCGCAAGCAAATGAAATAAATTTTTACTTTGAGAATAGAGGTAAAGGCGAAGCGATCGCCGCGATTGATGCTGTCACAAAATTACAAATTAATGGGCAAGACCGATTTAATCAAGCAGAACATTTTATCAAAAGTTGTCTAAAAAATATAATTCCTTTTGGAGATATTCACAAACCTTTAGCAAGCCCCCGTTTTTTTTGTTACTTTAGTTTTTTTAACCAAAATATTCAAACAGATTATCCTTTTCCTTCCGCGACGATATTTTTACCGCGCTGGCAAATAGCTGTAAAAAATCAGGACTGTATCTTAGTCGCTAACCTATTAATCACAGCCAACACCAATTTAGATAAAATTTGGCATGATTTATGGAGTAAAGTCGAACTAATTAATTCTTTAGAATATTTCTCACCTAAACTTGACTTTTTCTCAACCCACTTGAGTAAACAACCTGTAACGCAAGGTACAGCATTTAAGCGTTCTGTTGTTTCGGCTTTAGAAAAAATCCAAGCTAGTCATCTCAGCAAAATTGTTTTAGCAGATGCTTTAGATGTCCGGGCAAATCATCAGTTTAATTTATATAAATCATTAGATAATCTCCGACAAATTCATCCTAATTGTTATGTTTTTTCCACCAGTAATGGTAAGGGACAAAACTTTATCGGTGCAAGTCCAGAAAGATTAATTTGTATTCAAAATCAACAATTAATCACCGATGCTTTAGCGGGTTCTGCGCCACGGGGTAAAACACCAGCCGAAGACGCGGCGAATGCAAATCGCTTACTCAACAGTGAAAAAGAAAGACACGAACACTCATTAGTCATTGATTTTATAACTCAACGCTTATCACAACTAGGATTATCCCCCCAAACATTACCGCCACGTCTGCGACAGCTATCTAACATCCAACATTTATGGACACCCATTAGCGCCACCGTTCCCCCTCACGTCCACCCCTTAAAAATTGTGGCGCAACTGCATCCCACACCAGCCGTTGCTGGCGCAGCGCGAGACGTGGCTTGTGCAGAAATTCGGCGTTACGAAAGCTTTGAAAGGGGTTTATATGCTGCGCCACTAGGTTGGATAGACTCGCAAGGTAACTGTGAGTTCATTGTAGGGATTCGTTCGGCATTAATTGATGGCGATCGCGCTAGACTTTACGCAGGTGCAGGTATCGTCGCCGGTTCTGACCCCGATAAAGAATTTGCTGAAGTGCAACTCAAACTCCAGGCGTTATTGAAAGCTTTAGTTTAGTAAAAGTTCTTATACCAATTTAATGTGAAGCTGCACAGTATTTTACCCCTCCCTAACCTGTACACACATGACTACCAGTTCTCGAATTACCCCACCCTAACCCTCCCCTTGGAAAGGGGAGGGAACTAGATTTCTCTTTCTCCCCCCTTTCCAAGGGTAATTCGACTTGTGTGTACACGGTAGCCTTTCCAAGGGGGGACTAAGGGGGTAATTATACCAATTTGAAAGAAGAATGCGACAGATAGAAATCAGGAAAGTATTACTGGAGCTAGATTTCTTAATTGCGAATTGGTATTAGCTAGTAGTGGTTTTGACGGTAGTAGCTACTCGACGATTAGATCCCCGACTTCTTAAAGAAGTCGGGGATCTGGAAAAACTCAAAAACGCTCAAATAACCACTCATCCCCAACAATCGCCTCTAGCAGTTGCACCAAACACGGAATAAAATAATTAGGATCATTTAACCGTTGCTGCACAAACCAAGTAGTCAAAGCTTCCTGTATTTCAATACCTTGAGCAGTAGCCGCACCTGCTAACATCTTAAAACTGAGTTGTTGCAACTCCTCTAACTGCGGATGCTCATCACCGCGAACTTGACAGAAATACATTGCAACTGCACCTAGCAAGGCTTCCATTTCATCACCTTGGGGAATTAGATTGTACATATACTGGAGCGTATTTACAATATCATCCAAAGGCACTTGCACTCGCAGACACAGCCACACAGCTTGAGCGAGGTAAATAATTCCATTGCTGTCGACAGTTAAACCTAAGTTACTCAACACACTACGCAAATCAATATAAGCGCGGACTTGTCCTAGTAATTGCGCCGCTTGCAAGTTGAGTTCTAACTGCTTTGTTTTATTTCCCCTTTTACCTTCGCAATAAGCCATATTCATCAGTGTCATGGCTTTCCCTTGGACATTGTTGATACTTTCATAGATATCCAAAGATTGCTGGTAAAGAGCGATCACCCCTGTGACATCTCCCTGTTGGGCTTTTAATCCAGCCATTTGGTGTAGCGTCGCCGCTTTCCCTTTGACATTGTTAATGCTTTCCTTGATATCCAAAGATTGCTGGAAAAGAGCGATCGCCCCTGTGACATCTCCCTGTTGGGCTTTTAATCTTGCCATTTCGTGTAGCGTCGCCGCTTTCCCTTGGACATTGTTAATGCTTTCTTTGATATCCAAAGATTGCTGGTAAAGTGCGATCGCACCTGTGACATCTCCCTGTTGGGCTTTTAATCCAGCCATTTGGTGTAGCGTCGCCGCTTTCCCTTGGACATCGTTAATGCTTTCTTTGATATCCAAAGATTGCTGGTAAAGTGCGATCGCACCTGTGACATCTCCCTGTTGGGCTTTTAATCCAGCCATTTGGTGTAGCGTCGCCGCTTTCCCTTGGACATCGTTAATGCTTTCTTTGATATCCAAAGATTGCTGGTAAAGTGCGATCGCCCCTGTGACATCTCCCTGTTGGGCTTTTAACCCTGCCATGTTGTGTAGCGTCGTGGCTTTTTCTTGTGTATCATCTTCTGGACACAGTTCTAAAGCTTGTTCGTAATGCGTCAGTGCTTCCTTGACAAAACCTAAAGTTTCTTCTGCCCTAGCAATCGTTCCTAAAATCCGGTAATCTTCACCCAATTGCAGAATTTCTTGGCATAATTCCCACGCTTCCACATATCGGCTAAGATTCACCCAACGTCTTGCAACTATATTTCCTACAGTAACAGCGATTTCTTTTTCCTGCGCCAGCACTGCTAATCTGATTATTTCTCGTGCTTGTTCTTCATTCTTGTTATCTGCTTCTTCCCACCAACTGCGGTAAATAATCTGTGTTGCTGCTTGGCGGGTAGTTTGCCATTCTTCTTCATTTAATAGTGGTTGCAGCAACGGTGCTAAAATCGTCGTCACTCGATATTCTGGCGTTTGCTTGGCGTAAGTCGTCGCTGATTCCACTAGGCTAAGGCTAATTAATTTGGGGAGTGTACTTCGGCTGCGCTCAGTAACCAGGGAGTTTACTTCGACTTCGCTCAGTAAACGGGGAGTAGGGAATGGCGAGTTTACTTCAACTTGGCTTTGGCTAACTTCGACTTGGCTTTCGCTCACTGAGCGAAGTCGAAGTGAGCAAGAAGAAACAGAGTTAATAATATCGATTGTCACCGGCAAACGAAACACACTCAACTGAGCGAGAAACTTTTTCTCCTCATCTTCCAAAGCATTTAACAGCGTTTCTGCCAAAATATTCTCTCGAAACTTTAGCTGTACACCCTCCAACTTTGTCAAAAATTCTTCTTCAGCTACATCTGGTAACTGCACCACTTCCACCAACCACTTCAACAAGCGCGGATTTCCATCAGCAATTCTGAGAAGGCGCTGCTTTTTCACTTGCAACCGCACATCTCCATCCAATTGCCAGTAAATTTTATTAATATCCGCCTCACCCATCGCCTTTAATTTTTCCAAATGCAGACGATGGGGAGGTAAAGTATTTTCTTCCAAATAACGACAGGTGACAATCAACCGACTTTCCGCTTGATTTTCTGCCAACGCTGCACACAACGCGGCTAACACATCATAAGCAGCCGTCGTCATCCGCAAACTACCATCAGCCACATTCTCTTGGGGGATATTCTGCTCAAAATCATCCAAAACCAACAACACAGGCTTATCGTGTTCGTCTTCTATCGCTGCAAAAAAGTTCTGCAACCGCCCTTTAAACGAAATTCCCGGTTGATTTAACAAAGCTGGTACACCTGCAAACCGTTCATACTTACTCGCCAGCTTGTTAATTAACCCTACCTCATCCACCACCCCAATCAACACCACCCGTTCAAAATTCGGGCGTTGCGCTTGCACCCGCGTACACAACCGCGCTGCCAGGGAACTCTTACCCAAACCCCCCATCCCCGCAATAAATACGCCGATATCATCGCTAGTTTGTTTTAACGCCCGCATTCCTCGTTGTAATGCTTTTCTTCGCCCGACAAACTCCCCATGACTAGCAACTTTAACGATGTTATTTTCATCCAGAAATTCACTTTCAGGCGGTGTAAACTTCAACTTCTCCCGCTTTTTAGTATTTAGCGGTGTCACTAACTCCGCAATAGCGCGACTATCCCGATAAATTCGTAATAAATGCCAATCACTGCATTCTTGAGCAATCATCTCTTGCTGTACAGCTTTGACAGCATCTTCCACCGTCGCCCCAGTCGCCAAAGCGTGATAAAGTGCCTGAGCCGCAATAATACCAGTTCTATCAAACACCGGACGCGCCCAACCCAAAACTACACCCGCACCCGCTTTCACTAAAGCCTGCGCCATTGAAGGGAATGTTCCTTGGTTGGCAATTTGCCCAGTATGACAGCCAGAGAGAAACACCACACGCGGAAAGCGATTTTGAAAAGCTTTTGCTAAATCATCAACAGTAGTAAATTCTACTTTTCCTTCATCATCTTCTGTGATGAAGCAGGGAGTATAATCTTTAATTTTGCGACTTTTAGGCAAATATCGCCCTAACTCTGCCTCTGTATAAATTACACCATGTCCCGTCAAATGGAACACATCAAAATAATCTTTTGCTTCCGACTGAACTAAATTCCCCAATTCAATAACGGAGCCACTTTCCTCGACAATCAAAGCCAAAGGCTGCTCTTTCGTCGCTTCGAGGATATTTTTTTCTTCTTGCTCAAATTGTAGCGGCGCAATGCCTGGGTGTTCTGGTGATGTCGCCATAAACAACAGCCGCAAAGGCCGATTTTGGACATCCAAAACACTAGTATTTCTTTGCTGCACAGTCCGCACAGGTACAGGTGCATTATGTCTTTGCAGTAAAAACACTGTGCCATCATGTAACAATTCCCAAGGCAAATGTGCCAAGCCTAACGCCACTTTCTGCGTTTGGGGGTTTAAACTTTGTGCTTCACTGGTTTGAATTAAATCTAGATATATGCGCCCCTCATCTGTCTCATCTAACGCCCTCCTTAGCCATCCTTCCTTACCATCCAGCCAAGAATACAGTTCACGCCCAATATTCCGCAATTGTGCGGTGTCATCCAGCCTTTGAGAGTAATATTTTTCTTCACACAGATTAATTAAACTAGCTAACTTATCAGCATCTAGACGGCGTGTACCGTAATTGCAGCGCAATTCAAAAGTTTGGTTTTGGCTAAGAGCAAAGGTGAAGGTGAAAGCCACGGTTACTTAAGTAGTGACTATAGTTACTGTTGCTATGATATCGCGCGATTTTGGAAAGTTGCAGCAGAATATGATTAAGAGTGCTGAGTGCTGAGTTAAAAGACCGCCCACAATTGGGCGTGGCATTTACCGAGTGCGAAAGTGCTTCCTTCCTTTTTTCTTACTCAGCACTCAGCACTAAGTACAGTGACAGACAAGATGCCTATTAAAAAAACCCCTAATGGGGGTTGATTTTTAAGTTATTCGCGTGGAGTGAACAACTTGCTAATTAATACCTACAGAAGATACAGTAATCCGAATAAAATAATCCAGATTACGTCTACAAAGTGCCAGTAGATTTCTGCGGCTTCAATACCGAAGTGTTTTTCATTACTGTAGTGACCGGGAACGCGCGATCGCCACAACACTGCCACAATTGCTAAAACACCGATAGTAACGTGTAGTCCGTGGAACCCAGTCAACACGTAAAAAGCACTGGCGAATAAATTGGTGGTTAAACCAAATTCTAGGTGCATATATTCATATACCTGCCCCGCCAAGAAAATCGCCCCCATTGCGGCGGTGATAGCTAACCAAATTCGCGCACCTTTGGCATCATTCTTTTTAATCGCCGTATCAGCATTGTGCATCACAAAACTGCTGGCAATTAGATTAACGGTGTTGACTCCAGGCAGCAATAATTCTAACTCTGGAGTACCCGCCGGCGGCCACACAGGTAAGGTGGAACGAAAAGCTAAATAGGCTCCGAACAAGCCCATAAAAATCATCCCTTCAGCCACCAAGAAGACAAACAAACCAAACAAGCGATGATCTGGATGCGCTTCGTGATGATCAACTGTGGCTGCACTGTGATGATGATTAAGTTCGGTTTTAGCTGGGTCAATGGTTTGACTTTGCATGAATTTTTATAAAGTGTGAAGTGTGAAGTATGAAGTATGAAAAATGCAGTTTGGCTAAGAGCTAGGAAATTGTGAGCGTGAGACTGCTAAGAACATTGGAATTACCCCACCCTAACCCTCCCCTTGGAAAGGGGAGGGAACTAGAGTTCTCTTTTTCCCCCCTTTATAAGGGGGGATTAAGGGGGGTAATTCGACTTATATGTACAGCGTATTGGAAAATACCCAGTAAAAATCCTCATCCCTAGCCCCTAGCCTCTAGTCCCTAGCCTCTAATCCCTAGTCCCAGAAACACGCTGTTCCAAGTCAGACTCAATGGTGGGATATGGCTCATCAGGATCAGCACGGAGTACTGAGTTGGGGCCAGCCGATAATAAAGGATTGGGATCGGATAATGGCACACCTTCGGCCGCTCTTTCTAAGCCGTAGTCGTAAGGACCTGTAGCCAATACGGGGTATCCCTCAAAATTTTCAATTGCTGGTGGGGAAGTTGTCATCCACTCTAGGGTAAGCGCCCGCCAAGGATTATTACCAGCCTTCTCGCCATACAACCAACTCCAAATCACATTAATAATGAATGGAAAGGTGGAAACAGCAAGTATGTAAGCGCCATAAGTACAAATTTCATTCAGCAGCGTGAATTTGGGGTCATACTGAGCGACGCGGCGGTTCATCCCCATCATCCCTAGCTTGTGCATTGGTAAGAAGGTCATATTCAGACCAACAATGGTCAGCGCAAAATGCACCTTACCCCAAAATTCGTTGACCATTCGTCCCGTCATCTTCGGGAACCAATGATAAATAGCGGCAAAAATCCCCAACACGCTACCACCAAACAAGACATAGTGGAGGTGCGCCACGACAAAATAAGTATCGTGGACGTGGATATCAAAGGGTACAGCCGCCAACATTACACCACTGATACCACCAATTACGAAGGTACCAACAAAACCAATGGCAAATAGCATAGCGGAGTTGAGTTGGATTTTACCGCCCCACATGGTTGCTAACCAACTGAAAATTTTGATCCCTGTGGGTACAGCGATGATCATCGTCGTGATCATAAAGAACATCCGCAACCAACCGGGAATACCACTGGTAAACATGTGGTGCGCCCAAACTATCAGTCCCAAAAAGCTAATTGCCAGGGATGAGTAGGCGATCGCTTTATAACCGAAAATTGGTTTACGAGAATGTACGGGAATAATCTCAGAAATTGCCCCAAAGAAAGGCAAAATCATGATGTATACCGCCGGATGGGAGTAAAACCAGAACATGTGCTGGTAAACTACGGGATCACCGCCACCAGTCGGGTTAAAAAATGTTGTCCCTGCTAATAAGTCAAAGGCCAGCAAAATCAAACCGGCTGCTAAAACAGGAGTTGACATCAACACCAGTGCTGAAGTCGCAAACATCGCCCAACAAAACAATGGCATTTGATGTACTCCCATCCCTGGAGTCCGCATCTTGATTAGGGTGACGAGAAAATTAATCGCCCCCAAAATCGATGATGTACCCAGCAACAGCACACTCATAATCCAAATCCCTTCACCCACCTGGCCTGTCACCAAGCTCAGAGGCGGGTAGGAAGTCCAACCAGCATCCGGCGCATCGCCTACAGCTAAACTCGCCACCAGCATTAAACCCCCAACAGGGATCATCCAAAAAGCCACAGCATTCAATCTGGGGAATGCCATATCCTTAGCCCCAATCATCAGGGGAATCAAATAATTGGCAAACCCCGCACCCGCCGGCACAATCCACAAGAAAATCATGATTGTGGCGTGCAGTGTAAATAAGCTGTTATATACTTCTGGGGTGACAAAATCGACTTCTGGCGTACGTAGTTCTGTCCGTACCAAGTCAGCTAAAACACCGCCAATGCAGTAAAAAATGAAGGAAGTGACTAGGTATTGAATCCCAATCACCTTATGATCTGTGCTGAAACTAAAGTAGTCTCGCCATTTTCGCTTCCCTGGCTCATCAATCAGCACCGGGCTATTGGCAGTTTCTTGTATTTGGGCTTGTGTCATAGGAGTTAGTTGTTCAGTTATCAGTTATCAGTTGTCAGTTATCAGCCTGTTTACTGATCACTGTTGACTGTTGACTGACTAATGGTGAATTTGATGTAAAGTTTCTGGCTTAATTCCCATTTCTTTGATGTATGGGGCGAGAAATTCGTCGGGAGTCAGATTTGCCGGATTAACAGCAATGGCTTGA
This sequence comes from Nostoc sp. FACHB-190, assembly GCF_014696905.1. Taxonomy (NCBI): domain Bacteria; kingdom Bacillati; phylum Cyanobacteriota; class Cyanophyceae; order Nostocales; family Nostocaceae; genus Nostoc; species Nostoc sp. FACHB-190. The sequence continues at coordinate 19,490 of NZ_JACJQW010000013.1, read as the reverse complement.
TTCATGGTTTCATGACTTGCCACCAACTGCTCTTGCATCCATTTGTCAAAATTCTCTTGACTTTCTACAACCACTTGGGTTCGCATCGCGCCGTGGTAGGGGCCGCAAAGTTCTGCACAAATCAGGGCATAATCGCCGACTGTTTTGGGTGTAAAGCGAATTTCGCTTTGTCTACCAGGGATCGCATCTTGTTTCACGCGGAACTCTGGCACCCAAAAGGCATGAATCACATCGTTAGCGGTCATATTGACCTGCACTTCCCGCCCAATGGGAACGTGTAACTCGCCTGTGGTCACTCCGGTGTCTGGGTAGGTAAAAATCCAGGCATATTGCAGACCTGTGACATTGACAATTAAACTCGCTGGCTGACCTGCTTTGTCAGGACTAGCCCCCAAAGTTGGAGCCACACTACCAACACCAGGAGCATCAACCTTTTGGGGAATTTGATCAGCATTGCGGACGGCGGCGGTGGCTGGGTCTTGCATCGCCTCATCAGATTTTGCTTGATTGAGGTTGGCAGGAGCTTCTGTTAAAGTAGCAGCGAGAGCGGCTCCTGGCATATTCATCGAACTTTGATTCATCGGCGCTTCGTGAACAGCGTGGGGATCGAAGCCACCGATGTCGTTATAAACTTCAAAGCTATAAACAGAAATACCGATGACGATAATGGCGGGGATCGCCGTCCAGAGGATTTCTAGCGGGACGTTACCTTCCACTGGTGGCCCGTCTCCTTGATCACCAGGACGGCGACGATATTTAATTACAGAGTAGATTAAAGCACCTTCAACAAGCAAAAATATACCGACGGAAACGGTCATCATCGAGTTAAATAAACCATCAATTAAGACGGCTTCATCTGAGGCTGCTGTTGGCAACAGACCGTGATTCTGACCGTACCAAAGACTGGCTAACGTCAACCCGATGCCAATCAGTAATGTCCAGATGGAACTTGGAATTTTCACGGCTTACCTAGAATTAATTGACTACGTTTTTTTAAAGCTGCCCACTTACTAAGGTAGTCTAGGCTATTAAACAAAAAGCCAAATGGTCTGAAATTTTTATTAATTTTTTCAGCCACTTTCCTATTTCTGAGTAAAAGAGATTTATTAGATACTGACAAGGATAAATAGTAATTACTGGAAAAATTTAAGAAAAACTTTAGGTTAGTAAAATTGTTTGTCAACTGTCTATTACACACATCTTAAAAAATACCTAAAACTTCAGACTAAAACCATCTGAAGTGATTCAAAGTAATAGGTGAAACTCCATCTCGAAACCAAGTTGTATACGCTAGGGTGGAGATGGGTTGGTACGGAAAAATTAAAAATTTTAAGAGAGCTACTACCAAGATCGGCAGAAGGAATCGTTCATGAACGAATTTGTCCTAAAACAACAAAATGATGCGGCAATTGAGCAGCAAAAGCCAAAAGAAATGATTCGTCGCTTGGTGTGGCGTATGGCTATAGCCACGTTGATTTTAATGGCTATTGGCTCTGCCACCCGTGTAATGAATGCCGGACTTGCTTGCCCAGACTGGCCCCTATGCTACGGGGAACTAGTACCAGCCAAACAAATGAATCTCCAAGTGTTTTTGGAGTGGTTTCACCGATTGGATGCAAGCTTGATTGGTGTAAGCGCGATCGCACTTGCTGGTTTATCTTGGTGGCACCGTCGTTCTTTGCCTGTCTGGTTGCCTTGGGCTGCAAGCTTCGCCCTGTTTTTAATCGTGTTTCAAGGCATCTTAGGCGGACTCACAGTCACCGAATTGCTGCGGTTTGATATCGTTACCGCCCACTTGGGAACAGCACTGTTATTTTTCACCACCCTACTAGTCGTCGGTACCGCTCTAGCTCAATATCAGGGAACTGGCAATGTCGGTAAGTTGCCCTGGATTGGTTTAGCGGCGGCTATTTTGGTGTACGTGCAGAGTTTACTGGGTGCGGTTGTGGGTTCTCGCTGGGCGCTACACCAGTGTTTTGGTACGGCAGAACTCTGCTCTGTGATGTACAGCCATATTTTTGGTTTAGTCCCGCCAACCGTCGCCACCTTAGCCGTAGTGTTAATTTCCTGGCGCACACCAGCCCTCCATCCCGCTTTGCGGCGACTGGCAAACATGGCTGGTGGTTTGTTAGTTTTACAAATTTTGTTGGGAGTTGCTACTTTTCGCTTGCATTTGCAAGTCGAGCCGTTAACTGTCTCTCATCAAGCTGTAGGTGCGGCTTTGTTGGGTACTTTGGTGGGTTTTACGGTTCTAGCATTGCGTGACTGGGCTGCTAATCGTGAAATCAGCAGTTTGTCTAACCCAGCTATCAGCTCAAATCCCTAAATTAACCTTTTGGGGATAAACTGATGCGATCGCTACGATGACTCTTGACTAATGGTGATAGGACATTAGCCATGAGTCATTTACCAATTCACTGCATCTCCAGTAACTAGTAGGACTTACGCACAAAGATTATTCGTGGAGATTGGGTGTAAGGGTGAAAGGGTTTGGGGCTTCGCCGTGAGCGTCAGCCGAACGGTGTAAGGATTTTGAATAAGTACACCCCCATACCCGTGAACCCCTACACCCTCGCCAAAACCCTTGATTTTTCGTTTTGATGCCTAAGTCCTAACTAGCACTGGTGAAAGTCTACAGATACTTGGCTGTGCTGAAGTTTCTCAACCACTAGCAACTTTTGGCGCTTCAAACAGAGAAACGGCAAGGTTAAAGATTCTCACCCAACCAAGCCAAGACTAGACACACATTGTTGACAATTAAGGAAATAGAACCAAGATGATTGAGACTAATGTCTCTCGCCACCACGAAACATTCCTCCAGGTAATTCAAAGCTATTACCAACTAACAAAACCTCGCATTATTCCCTTGCTGTTGATTACCACGGCTGGGAGTATGTGGGTTGCAGCCAAGGGACAAGTAGACCCGTTACTGTTGTTAGTCACTCTGACTGGTGGTACTCTGGCAGCAGCCAGCGCCCAGACAATTAACTGTATCTACGACAGAGATATTGATTATGAAATGGAACGGACGCGCCATCGTCCCATGCCTTCTGGCAGAGTCCAGCCAAGAGATGCACTGATTTTTGCAGCCGTTTTGGCTGTACTTTCGTTTACCCTACTGGCTGTGTTTGCTAATTTATTGGCTGCTTGTTTAGCATTCTCTGGCATTGTTTTTTACGTACTGATTTATACCCATTGGCTCAAGCGTCACAGCACTCAAAATATTGTGATTGGTGGGGCGGCTGGTGCAATTCCGGCTTTGGTTGGTTGGGCGGCTGTGACAGATACTTTAAGCTGGGCAGCATGGTTAATTTTTGCCATTGTCTTTTTATGGACACCCCCCCATTTCTGGGCGCTGGCGTTGATGATTCGGGATGACTACGCCAAGGTAGGCATCCCCATGCTCCCGGTGATTGCAGGTGCAACAGCCACAGTCAAACAAATTTGGTATTATACCCTAACTACAGTCATCGCTACGTTGTTGTTGTTTTATCCCCTGCACGCCAGTGGGGTTATTTATGCAGCGATCGCAGCTGGTTTAGGTGGATTATTTATCCGCAAATCTTGGTGTTTATTACAACAACCAGAAGACCGCACTGTAGCCAGAGAACTATTTCTCTACTCCATCTCCTACATGATGCTGTTATGTTTAGCAATGGTGATTGATAGTCTACCCATTACTCATCATTTGGTGAGTACTGTTATTGCTCAGTTGCACTTGTTTAATTAAGGTAGACCAAAATAAATGCGATCGCACTAGGAGAATTAGGGGTGCGATCGTATTTCTCAACATTAAAATACTACTAAACAATAATTTTGATTATTTCTATAACTCCACATCATCTTTTGTCAAGTATTGTTGTGCAGTATGTCTAATTCGATAAATGTTCACTTCAGTTTCAGAGATTCCAAAAAGAATTCGGTAGCGGAATCTTTTCGATTTTCCGTAGAGCAATTGGCGAATCTCCATTCCTAACTCCTCACTTTCAGGAGTGACAGGACAACGAGCCGGAAAGCGTTCAAGCGAATCAATTGCATCAAGCAGTCCGTCAAACCACTTGTCAGCCAAATCTGAATCTTGTTCTCGAATCCAAAGATAGGCATTTTCCGCATCAGCTAATGCCAATGGAGAGATGTCAACGCGAAATTCCATGCTTTCTTCTTAAACCTTCTAGTGCTTCTTTAGCTGGAACTCCTTTTCCTTGCTCGATTTCCTGAATTCCTTGTCTGAGTGCAGCTACAGTTTCAGCATATTCTAAACGTTCCAAGAGCTTTTGATAGGCTTTAGCATCCTGGACAACAAGTTGAGCAGCACCATTAACAGTCAGGACGAGCGGCTTTTCGCTTTCTTCCATTTGTTGGATGTACTGTTTGGTGTTTCGCTGAAATTCTGAGAGCGAGTGAATGTTATTGAGGTCAATCATAGACTCAGCATGAAATTAACAGTTAATTTGATATAAAAATCAGACTAACATAAATAGTTGAGCGATCGCGTTTGCCAAATCTACAGACTACCTAAATAGAGTATTAGGCTAGTTCCCAGAACGCAGAAAACCCCAGCTAATCCAGCCAGAGGTTTTTTATATTTACCAGTCCACCATTCGGGTACTTTACCTGTGTAAGTGATGAGTTGGGCTGTATCTATAGTAGCGATCGCCAACACCAAAGCTGTATGTAATCCCCAAGCTATACCCAAACTGCCTTTATCTGCTATTCTCGCCATCACTAACATCATTCCCATCAGCCACAGTCCCGGTACTTGTGGTAGCGTTTCTTGCTGTTCCCAAACTAAGTGCAAGATAGCAAATATGCAGCTAGAAATTGTTGCTGCTATCCATATTGGATAATTTCTTTCTAATTCCGTGAACAAAAACCCACGAAAAACTAATTCTTCTACCCCACCTACCAATAACGCGACTAATAAAATTGGTAGCAAGATAGATGGTAATAACTTAATATTCGCCTGGGCAAATTCACACCAACCAAGCCCCAATTCTACAGCAAACATCATAGCGAGGCTGAATAATCCCAAGCCAAAACCTATCCCAATACCACCCACCAGGGAAAGATTTACTCCTAAGCCATACTCAGCAAAAGACCTACCAAACAACCAAATTACTCCCCAAAGTACCAGGGGAGCTAATAAGTAAAGTGTCACAATTAATGGTAACTTCTGCTCTGGTTGTAAAGGCTTTGTTGGTTGCCAACCCATAACAATAGCAGATATTACTGCCAATGGCAGCCAACATACTACCCAACTTATAAAAAATGCCATCAAGACAACGGCTACTGGTGCATTTTCTCTCAATGACAGTAAGGTGTTGCCTGATGGCTGAAAAAAATTTGCTAAAACAAATAAACAAAACACGATAGACTTCTTAGGTTGTGGTCAAGACTCTAGTAAAATTTGTGGCTTGAGCAATATGTCTCATCGTATCGTTTTATTAGTACAGAATTCTTAAACAGAGTTATTTGCTCTCGTGGTAGGGATATATTTTCTCAAAATTTCTCGAAAACTTCTCCCTACAACCCAAGAATTTACTCTTCTTCGTCTAAGTCCTCATCTACCTCATCTATGTCCTCTGGGGAGATTTTTTTATCACTTTCACCCAGTTGAATCAGGTGAATATGTTTGTAACCCAGTCTAATTTCAAATTCATCTCCTGGTTTTAAACCCATTGCCTTGGTGTATGTTGCACCAATGACAATTTGACCATTTTGATGAACGCTAACCCGATATGTCGGTTCGCGGCCACGGCCATCTTTAGGTGCTTCTGGACTTAGGGGAATTCCTCTAGCCGATAGTAAAGCGTCATAAAAATCAGTGAGATTGACGCGCACCTGGTTATTCTTAGTAACAGTGTAATAGCCACACTGCTTTGCTCTTTCTCTTCTAGGTAAATTAGAAAGTTCTTTTACTTTAGCAAGCAGTGCTTTTCCAGTTAATGGTGCAGTTGCAGTTTCTGTCATTACGCTCAAATTATCCTTACTCTCTCCAAACTGATAAACTATGTAGTCTGACGGCAGTATTTAACTCTTGAGCCTCCGTCAAAAGATGCTCAAAATTTTAAGGGAAGGGTTAAATTGCTACTGATAGAGGAGCAACAAGCGCCTATATTATGTTTGTCTGCAACAGATTCAAGTCAGCTTTGTCACAGACATTTATTTTGGTGATTTTAGGACACTGTTAACCATGATTCGCCATTGAAAACGCAATAATTTTCTCTTTTGGCGCTACTGTAGCGGTGTAACTTTAAGCCACCTTTACAAATAAGGTTGTTTCTACTCCAAATAAGTAGTAGACCCAAGAAATTGCAGGTTTTCCACTTTCAGTACTTGCCTTTATTGCCCTTGAGTTGTAGGTTTTAACCGTTCTTCCTCTTAAGCTTAAGACAGCATAGTATTTGAATATGCTCTCCTAGACATACAACTTTTGCCTCAGATGTAGAGACACAAAATTTTCTGTCTCTAGGTTACGAAAAAACAAAGTAGTGATCATCGCGCTTATACGACGATTGAGACTAGTTTTGTTACTTCGTAATTTTATATTAAATACTAGCATGGACTAATAATAGCAAAATAATTGTTTATGTTTGAATTTAATTTACAGACGAACTTTTATTTCAATCATTTAACTTAACGAGGTAACAAGCAGTCAGGATTTTCATCCGGGTTTATTAGCTACCATGCGTATTGCAGCAGCACTTTTATAAAAATTCATCTAAATTTAGATCGGTAGTTTTGAGCAAGTGCCATTCTTTGATATTCGAGATAGAGAAGAGACAAAAATACAAAGCGGTTTCACCTGCGGGTTTATCCTCACAAGACAAACCACCTCTCAAGCATTTTGAGTGTCTGTCTATGGGAAGAATAAATATTCTGCACATCTGTCAAGTGCTTAATGACCGCCATCAGATGTTTATTATCAGCTTTCACACTTCCATATCAGCCAAAATTCACCTTTGGGAATTAGTTTCCTAATTTCTCCAATCAGTAGATTTTAGCTAGAAGCCTGATGGATATAAAGATGTATTAAGCAGATGAAGTGTAGGAAATGGGAATATTATCGTTATGTAGATAATTAACTTGAGTTGGTCTCCCGAAAAACTCTTTTATTTATAACTCCGAAACAGGGAAGGTGAACAATCAGCTGCGATCGCCTGTTTGCTACTAAAGCTCAGAGCTTAACATAAATCTCGGACATGGTGCTAATACAACTAAAATTTTAATGGTTATCCTGGAACTATAATCAGTAGCTCTTGGCTCATCAGCCTTTTAACACTCGGTTTTGAATTAAGAGCAACAAGAGTATAACTCAATTTTCGCACCTACTAGCCTTGAGTTATGATTTTTCAAGCTGGTAAAGCAATTTTAAGACTTTGGTTGGTGGCAATGGAAGTTATTTTTAAGGTTATTCGACAGCAACAAAATTCTCTACCTGTGGTGCAAACTTACCCACTAGAGGTAGACCCTGGTAATACAATCCTTGACTGTCTAAATCGCATTAAATGGGAGCAAGACGGTACATTAGCATTTCGCAAAAATTGCCGCAATACTATATGTGGTAGTTGTGCGATGCGAATTAATGGGCGTTCGGCTTTAGCTTGTAAAGAAAATGTCGGAAGTGAAATAGCTAGATTACAGCAAATACAATCTTTGACCAATACAGAAAATCCCAATTTAGAAATCACAGTTGCGCCCCTGGGTAATATGCCTGTGATTAAAGATTTAGTGGTAGATATGAGCAGTTTTTGGGATAATTTGGAAGCTGTCGCTCCTTATGTTAGTACAGCAGCCAGACAAATTCCAGAACGGGAATTTTTACAAACACCCCAAGAGCGATCGCTTTTAGATCAAACTGGTAACTGTATTATGTGTGGTGCTTGTTATTCTGAATGCAACGCCCGCGAAGTAAATCCCGATTTTGTCGGCCCCCATGCTTTAGCTAAAGCCTATCGAATGGTTGCAGATTCTCGTGATAGTAATACAGAAAATCGCTTAGAAAATTACAACGAAGGTACTAAAGGAGTGTGGGGTTGCACTCGTTGTTTATATTGCGATTCCGTTTGTCCAATGGAAGTTGCCCCCCTCGAACAAATTACCAAAATTAAACAAGAAATTCTCTCTCACAAACAAACAGCTGATACCCGTTCCCTACGTCACCGCAAAGTTTTAGTGGAATTAGTCAAAGAAGGCGGCTGGATTGATGAACGCCAATTTGGTTTGCAAGTTGTGGGTAATTATTTTCGGGACTTGAGAGGATTATTAAGTCTCGCACCCCTGGGATTAAGAATGATTGCCAAAGGTAAATTCCCCTTGTCTTTTGAACCATCTGCCGGGACAAAACAAGTGCGATCGCTCATTGAATCAGTACAGAAAATTAAGGGAGTAGGGAATGGGGAGTAGGGAATGGGGAGTGTGGGGAGTGTGGGGAGTGTGGGGAGTGTGGGGAGTGTGGGGAGTGTGGGGGGAAACATTTCTTCACCATCCTCCCACCCCTCCCACACTTCCCACCCCTCATACCCCTAAACCCTATATCTAAAACCTTATTTCCCACTCCCAACTCCCAACTCCTTATTTTTATCGAGGATCTTGGGGTATATCCAATGGTCGCCCAAAACGGTCATAAACTAAAATATCCCACTGCCCGTTATTACTCGACTCAAAGGCAATGCGACTACCATCCGCACTAATAGTTGGGTGACGAACTTCCGCTTGCAAATTATTAGTCAAATTGCGAGATTGGCGGGTTTCGCGGTCATATAAAAAAATCGCCGACCTCCCCTGACGACTAGCCGCAAACACAACATAACGACCATCTTGGGAAACGCTGGGGTGAGAGGCGATCGTATCTAAAGCATTTAAACCTGGTAAATCAATTAAATTGCGCGTCAGGGTATCAAACATATAAACATCTTGACTACCCCGGCGATCGCTAATAAAAACAATATATCTCCCAGAAGTTTGCGGACTTAACTCCGAAGCCAAACTATTCATACTCTGCCCCCCCGGATCAAAAGGATAACTCACCAACCGGGGATAGCCAAAACAACCAGTTAGTAAACTACAACAAGCAAATATAGGGATAAAAATACTACTTTTTGTCATTAGTCAATAGTCATTTGTCCTTTGTTAATTTCCCCTCATCTCCCTAGCTTGAAAGTCACCGAAGTTTGCTCAACGGGGGGAACCCCCGCACGCAACTTCTCGCTGAGTGCTGAGTTGAAAGTGCTGAGTAAACACAATAGTCGCTATTTCATGCTTGGCTTGGGAAATAAGTTTCATCGTGACTCTTTCCCCTGTCTTCCTTGTCTCCCTTGTCCCCCTTGTCCCTCTCTCCTCAATTCGTCGGCCCATCCACCGTCGCCCCATTAGGAATATCTAATTCAATATTCGGGCCACGGTCTAACACTTCAATATCCCATTGACCACGACTGGCTGTTTCAAACACAACATAACGTCCATCAGGACTAATCCCAGGATTTCGCACCCAGCCACGATAAACAGGTGTGAGAACTTGTGACTGTTGTATGGCGCGATCGTAAAGGGCTACCACTGGTCTACCTTGGTCGCTCGTTAAATAAACAACATAACGCCCTGTATAGCTCAAGCTAGGGCTTTCACTAATTGTTTCTGGTCGATTTAAACCCGGAGTTCTCACAAATGTTTGTTGTTGCAAATCATATATGAGTAATTGGTGACTACCATTACGATTTGAAACAAACGCCAAGAACCGACCGTTACCACTTAACGTCGGTTGTTCTTCTGTATAACGGCTGTTTAACGAAGTCGGCCCCAGGGGAATCTCACTGGCACCACAAGATACAAGTAAGCTGCTTAAGCCAAAAATCAGGCTCCAATGAATCGGTCTTTGGAGCCACACAATAGGCGTAAATTTTTTCACCTCTACTGTTATTTTTTACATCGCCTCTAGCTTACATCCATCCCACCAGTTTTAGACATCATCAAAATTAGTTGAATTATCTGATTCATCATCAGACTGGTCTATTGGCTTGTATGGAACGTAATCTGCTGGAATAACATCATCATCTGCACTTTCGCGGCGCGAAGTTGTCTCAGCAGGCGGACGACGTTTTCTGGGTCTAGTCGGAACATTATCTTCCCGACTTTCAGAACGCTGATTACCGTTACTTCCACGACGCGCAGGTTTTCTTCCTTCATCACTGGGACTTTCCCAATCATCTACCTGTTTTGCGGAAGCAGAACCCCAACTTTCTTCATCGTCATATCTCTCAGTCGAACGGCTATTGGAACGAGTAGAAGTCCGGCGACGATTTTTATCAGTCGTGTCTGTCCGTTCATTGCTGGGGCGACGATTTGAGCGACGGGGTGGTTGCTCCTCATTGTAGTCATCACGGGATGAACGAGTATCTCTGCTGGGTCGAATTCTAGGACGTACTGGAGGTTCTTCTTCCTCATAAGGTAGTGGTTCGTAATCGTCTTCTACCTCAGCTTCATAGTCTTTGCGCGACCTCCTATTATATGAATAGTTATCGCTGACTTCCCGTTCTTTATCCACAATCGGAGTGTTGCGCTTGGCTTGCTGGGTAGCGATGCTACGTAGGCGAATACTTTCCACAGCAAAAAACACCGTTGTTCCCACCAACAGCAATTGACCGAATTGTAAAATCGGGTCTAACCGCCATCCTTGGAAAATCAAAATAAAGCCGCAGAGTAAACCTACAGCCGCAAAAAAGATATCTTGATCTCGTGAAAGTTCTGGGCGTACAGTCCGCATAAAATACAGTGCTGCCCCAGCCACAGCCAGGAAAATTCCTAGAATACTGGCTGAGTTCGTTCCTACATTGACCTGAGCCAGAACACTGGCTGAGTTCAGCCCAAAATTTAGCATTGTTCTTTATCCCAATATCACAATCTATGTTAGCGAGTCAAAATTAAAATCACTACTTTAATTAATCACAATATAATTGAGCTTCACGGCTTTTGGCTCAGAAGGTCTGAAGCTTTTTAATCATTGCCAGCCAAAAAATTGATATCTGTCAGCTAAGTATACCCTGTCCTCACAAGGAAGATTGCTAATGTGAATGCAATTAGGTAATTAGCTGACAGAATACTGGTCTTAGACAGGACTTACGCACAAAGATTGTCTATGAAGATTGGGTGTAAGGGTGTAAGGGTGTGGCGTAAGGGTTTTAGATATATACACCCCTATACCCTGTACCCTTGCACCCTCTCCAAAACCCTTGATTTTTCGTTTTTATGCGTAAGTCCTATTAGAGTCTAATTGACTCGACAAAAGATTAAGAACGTTGGATTTTATCTTTTTGGCTAATGAAAATTAGCCCAACAGTAGCAGGGATAACAACGATCGCAGTACCCCAAGCCAGACTCCAAAGAAAATTTGCTAAAGATGGTGTCATTGTTCTCAACCTTTTTTTACACACTTCATCATAATTCTAATAGTGTAGTACTTCCTTGAGAAGCCTTTTAGTATAAGCTTTAAAACCAGAAAATTCAGGCTAGGGGCTAGGGATGAATATTTATCGCTCCGTATTTCCTGCAACTAGACACAAATTATTTTCACAAAAATCTCTAGAAATCTTAATATTTAGCCAAAGTGATGCTTTTGTGTTGATTGTGACCAATGTTAGCGGTATGGAAAAAGTCGCCAGATTTATCTGTGGAGTCATACCAATTCACTCAAGTACTAGTACAAATCACCACTTCCTCTGCGCCTCTGCTCCCGGTTGCCGAGCGCAGTCGAGGCGCTGCTTCCTAGAGCTTGCCGATGTGTATTATTTTTCAAGTGAAATGGTATCAATCCCAAATCTAAAATTGCTTGACTGGCATTTGCCATAAAATATATCTATAAGCTTTACAAACCTTCAAACTTTCTGATTTACTTCTCGGAATTTTCTTCGTTCAAAAACAGTAGCGCAAACAGATGACTGGTGTTAATTTGACCGTTTGGACTCTCGGCCCCCTGTTGGGACTGATGACATTTCTGTTTATTTTCCGCATTGTTCTGACTTGGTATCCCCAAGCCGACTTAAATAAGTTACCCTTCAATCTCATAGCTTGGCCGACTGAGCCGTTTTTAGTACCTTTACGTAAGCTAGTACCACCAATAGGCGGGGTGGACATTACCCCAATTATTTGGGTAGGGATTTTCAGCTTACTGCGGGAAATTCTCTTAGGTCAGCAAGGATTAATCACGATGATGTCTCATGCCAGCTAGGGGATAGGGGAGGATGCGATCGCATTTCCGGCACCAACTTTATCATGTTTGGAGCGATCGCTCTCTGTATGAAGATCAGAAACGTTAAGGAAGCACGCATCGTTACTAACAAATAGCTTCAATCTTCATTCTCGTAGGCAATCTCAAGCTGCCTGTTATTGATGTGCCTCCATATACGCTCGTAGCAATTGATTGATCTGTGTCTGATAGCCTCGCCCTTGCGACTTAAACCACTCCAATACATCGCTATCAATGCGGAGTGTAACTTGAGCTTTGATTTTTGTGGTAGGTAAACCTCGTCGCACTACTGCCTTAGCAAACATTTCTGGTGTAATTTCTGGGCAGTCTGAGAAATCAATATCCTCATCACTCATTGCGTCTAATCGTTGCCAATCAGTTTGAGAGTTGCTCGAAGTAGGTTCGTTGTTCATATTTCGTCGCTTTTCTTGCAGAAATAATACGAGTGCAATCCTCATGTTCTGTATGGACAATGGCAATCACTCGCCCTTGCAACAAACCGATTATAGGCGTTCTATGTAGTTGGATACTTCAATTAAATTAGAATCTGGGTCTCGAAAATATATCGAAAGAATAGCTCCTTTGGCACCAGTTCGTCGAACAGGGCCTTCCAGAATAGGAATACCTCTCTCATATAGTCGTGCGATAACTGCATCTAGGGAAACTGATGCGATGAAGCAGAGATCGGCCGAGCCAGGAGTCGGGAATAATGCCTTTGGTTCAAATTCCTGCCCTTTCTTGTGTAAATTTATCTTTTGTTGTCCACAGGAGAGGGCTGTCCGTCCTTCTCCAAAGGAAACCTCACGCATATCGAGAACCGTTGTATAAAAATCGACGGTTCGATAAATATCTTCAACGGTCAGAACCAAGTGATCCAGGTGAGCGATCATATTTGCTTACCGAACTATTTATTATTTATATAGAAACTTTCCGTTTCTCAATGCTTATATCTCAAACCTTACAACGAACTTCAAATTCTGATCGCGCACGAAAGAAACATACATCAAACTCGAAGAAGAAATTGGCCTGTCCTAAAATCAAAGGCACATTGGTTGCTTGTGTCCAGGCAAATGCTAGATTAACCCTTGGGAATGAACTAACTTGAGCATCAACAACGACTGCGCGAGCTTCAAATCGAGCCAAGTTTCCTGTCAGCACAACTGAGAGAGTTTCATTCTCCCAAATTAAGCCCAGTTGTAGACCCAATTCGTATGGCAAAACATTAACGCTTGCGCCCGTATCTAATAAACCTTCGGTGTTCAACGACTGACCGTTAAGACTAAGCATCAATGGCAGATACGCCATCCGATCAACCATACCAAGCCTGCTATCAATGATTTTGTAGGGAAATCTTTGAGCGTCAACCATTCGGTTCTTGTTGCTTTGTCGCTAGAAGATTCATTAAAACATTGGCAGCCTCAGAGCAATTGTAAGGCGACCAGATCGGATACTCTTGGTTCGCAACAAAGAAGTTTGCATCTTCTTCTTTGACCAGTTCTGTAGCGAGAAACTGCATCAGCCGAAGCTTTTCAATTTTTGGAAGTTCTTGGATTTGTGACATGAGTTCAGCTAATGACATTTGAGAATCTCCTTTTCTGAAGATTGGGTGAAAAGGTCGAGGATACTGGCTTATTGTATGGGCGATCGCTAGAGTTCAATTATTCTATCAATTAGTCTGATGGGTTGGTTCAGGAACTTCTGATCCCTGTGGCAGCGATTTTTTCCTAACCAGATCGGCGAACAAACCAGGGCAATAGACTTTGCTTATGGACAAATCTTCATTCGACATTCCCATAGTTCGTGGTCACTAGAATAGCTGGCTGCATCGTACCATGACTACTTAACCTGAGCAGGATCAGGAAAGGGGCAGGTAGTCAACTGAAAATAAGATATTTCTCAGCCTTTTACCCTTTCCCTTTACCTTCTACTTCCTAATTTTCTAGAGTTTCATTTCTTGAATGAAGTTGGTGTAAACATTGCCTTGTAAAAACTGTGGGTTTTCCATAATTCTTTGATGAAAACCAATAGTTGTTGGTAGTCCCGTAATAGCACATTCCCGCAGGGCGCGTTTCATTCTAGTAATAGCAGTGGCACGGTCTGGCCCCCAAACAATCAACTTACCAATCAGAGAATCGTAGTAGGGGGGAATTTGGTAATCGGTGTAAACGTGGGAATCAATTCGCACACCAGGGCCACCAGGGGGAAGATAACCGCTAATGCGACCTGGGGCGGGACGGAAATCGTGGTCTGGGTCTTCGGCGTTGATGCGGCATTCTATGGCGTGTCCCCGCAAAATCACTTGGTCTTGAGTTAGCCTGAGTCTTTCGCCCTGAGCCACCCGAATTTGTTCGACTACTAAGTCCACACCAGTAATCATCTCGGTAACAGGATGTTCTACTTGAATGCGGGTGTTCATTTCCATAAAGTAGAAACTACCCGACCGATCTAAGAGAAATTCAATCGTACCAGCCCCGGTAAAGTTAATAAACTGGGCAGCTTTGACCGCAGCTTGTCCCATTTTCTCACGTAAGTCTGGATCAAGAGCCGGACTAGGGGCTTCTTCTAATAATTTTTGGTTACGGCGTTGAATAGAACAATCCCGTTCACCCAAGTGAATTACATTGCCATAGTTATCTGCCAAAATTTGAAATTCAATGTGGCGGGGACGTTCAATAAATTTTTCGATATAAACGCCAGAATTACCAAAGGCTGCGCCTGCTTCACCTTGAGCAGCTAAAAACAGTTTGACAAATTCTTCTTCAGAACGGACTAGGCGCATCCCCCGTCCACCGCCGCCAGCCGTGGCTTTAATCATCACGGGATAGCCAATTTCTTTCGCCAGTGCTAATCCTTCTTGTTCTGACTCGACTAAACCATCACTTCCTGGTACTGTTGGCACTCCAGCTTTTTGCATGGTTTCTTTGGCTGTGGATTTATCTCCCATCAACCGAATTGCTTCTGGAGTCGGGCCAATAAATGCAATGTGATGATCTGCACAAATTTCGGCAAATTTGGCATTTTCTGACAAAAAACCATAGCCAGGATGAATGGCAGTGGCATTCCGGGTCAAGGCGGCAGCAATGATGTTGGGAATATTTAAATAACTTTTACTGCTGGCAGGCTCACCAATACAAACGGCTTCATCAGCCAGCTGCACATGGAGCGCATTCCGATCAACAGTGGAGTGAACCGCAACAGTCGCTATTCCCATTTCTTCACAGGCGCGGAGAATACGAAGGGCGATTTCTCCCCGATTAGCAATTAGTATTTTGTCAAACTTCATTTTCGAGTTTCGATATTAGTACCAGTAGATTGACATTTTCTCTTATCTGATTTGCAACAAAGCTTTGACTTGGTTACAAATAACGATGAGAGTTTTTTCAGCAGCATCCTGAGCAGTATATATACGCCCTTCGCAGTTTCACAAAGGTCAGGACTGCCAGGGAGTCTCTACGGGTCTTAACCAGATTAACAGCTTCACATCTGCTTGTCTGTGCCAGTTTCCCGAACGAGGCTGTGGTGAGTGCGGAACATCTTAAAGTAGCTATACCCCTTTTAATATCACTTGTGGCGCTATTACATTTCTGTTAGTCTGATATCCACCTTCGGGAAAGTTGCGAACATGTTCACTTAAATTTTTGGTAAATTTTGCAAAATTAGATATTACCTTACTATAATCACTTAGTTGTGCTATATTAGTTCTTCAGTGAACTCTCGCGGATGTGGCGGAATTGGTATACGCGCACGCTTGAGGTGCGTGTGGCTTTGCCTTGCGAGTTCGAGTCTCGCCATCCGCATTTTTGATGAAAAGGGAACAGAGAAGACTTCGACAACCTTCCTGTTCCTGCCCCGCAAGGGCTGGGTCAATGGTTATGAGTGAATGGTCAATAGTTAAGCAATGCCTAACTACTGATTATCAGCTTTGAACTATTGACTTTTTTTGTGCTTTTATAGAGATAGATGAACTTTTGTAAATAAAATTGACTGCTATTTTTACTCTGACGAACAATCCTGCGCTGCCAACAGCTTGGCACCGTCTAACTCCGATTTGGCAAGGGGACGAAGAAGTTATCCAAAAGAGTTTACCCCACACACAGTTGGCTCCTGCTTGGCAACTGCTGTTGTTGGGTGATGGTTCTCCGACTCGGCATTTAGAATTGCTGACAGGTGAACCGACAGAAGTCGATGTGATTGATATGTCCTTGATTGGTACAGATTTAGATGATGCGCCTGATTTGATTCAAGCTGTGCCAGGGCCAAGACTGCGCCGTCAGGTGTGGTTACGTACTGCGTCAGGACAGAGATTGGCTTATGCGACATCTTGGTGGGAAGCCAGCCATGTAGATGAGTATTTACAAAATCGTTCATTGCCAATTTGGGCGAGTTTGGCGCGTCTCCGTACAGAGTTATATCGGGATGTGCGCGGTATTTATTATGGCAACTCGGCAGCGTTGGAGTCTGGTTTTGATGTGCCTGGGCCGTTTTGGGGTCGTCACTACTTGTTTTGGCATCATGGACAACCGCTAACTTTAATTTATGAGGTGTTTTCGCCGTATTTAACCAAGTATTTGGGGCCGATGCAGTTGAGTGGGACGAATGGCAAAGTGTAGAATGCAGTGGCGATCGCTACATTCAAATCCAACTCTGATTCGGTAAAAAAATTACCGGAACTAAGAAAAGTTAAATTTATCTAAAAATTATCTCTAGATGGCGGATTCATTTACCGCGTTCTAGCTAATATTAAGTGTCAAAATATCGCTAAATCGCCGAAATTTGAGTTTTGCTAATTTTGGTAAAAATAGTTGTCAGTAATTATAATTGCAAAAATTAGTGCCTCACAGCTACAGCAGTCCTAGTTGATATGTGAACAACAAAGACAAGGGAGACAGATGTTAATGAATCATTTAGGATTGCTATATATTTTTGAGCGTTAAATATAAAAGAACTCAGATGTATCAGTAGTAAAAATTACAAATTACTGGAGACTTGCAGCTTTTTGAAGTTAGTTATATCCTCATAATGCTGAGAATAAACTTGGAAACTTATATTGATTCGTAGTATGAATGCGTAAATTATGACAAAGTTCTCTAATTAAGCTTGATTAACACAGCAAACTTTTAGAGAAAAGTTGCCTGCGAAATAGAGTAAAGCATGTTAAAAAGATTAACTAACAACAAAATCACTACTTTTAAAGGAAAAATAGCTCACGTTGATTACCGAAGTATCAGCAAAATTTTAGGGTAGAGACAATTGTTGAAAAACAGCCCAAAAGTAAGAAAAAAGCTTAAGTTTACTTGGTCAAACAAGTAAAAAGTTCGCAAGTATGAGGTATTGGTTTCAATGGCGCTGCCTATTGTGTCTGTTCCCGTGAAGAAAAAACAGAAACCGTCTTTGGCACTGACGCTCTCGGCTACTGGTTTATTAATTATTGGTGGCGGAGTAGCCTATAGATTGTTCAGCCAAGGGCATTTTTCTGGAAATTTATTAGTAGGTGCAAATATTATCCCGAATGATGCACTGTTTGCTGCTTCTGTGACTACAGATCCCAAACAATGGCAGAAATTGCAGGAATTCGGCACAAAAGAATCGCAAGCACAACTTAATCAAACTTTAATGCAGTTGCGCGATCGCTTTCTGACAAATAATGGTTTTAATTTTGAGCAAGATATTCAACCTTGGGTAGACAAAGAAGTTACCTTGGCGATTTTAGCTCCCGAAACAAATCAGTCTAAGCCTGTAGCTACCGATAGCCTTACACCTGACAGCCAGCAGTCAATGGTGATGGTTTTACCTGTGAAAAACTCCGAGTTAGCGCAAAAAATTTTGGCACAACCCAAAGCCTTAAAAACCGGGAAATGGATTGACCGCACCTATCAGGGAGTCCCCATCAAACAAAGCGAAGGGGAATTTGGGACAAACCTTTCCGCCACATTACTCGATAAACGCTTCCTGGTGATTACCGATAACCCGAAAGCCACGGAACGGGCAATTGATGCCTACAAACATCAAACATCCTTGGCAACAGTTGGCAGTTTCGCTGAGAATTTCCCCAAAATTTCTGAGTCTAATTCTTTTGCCCAATTTTACATCAACGTCCCAAATGCTGCCAAAATTGCCACTAAAGCTCCAAACCGACGTTTACCAGCCCAAGTTTTGGCACAACTGCAAAATAACCAAGGTTTAGCGGGGGCGATTAGTTTAGAGTCAGATGGCATACGCTTAAAGGGCGTTTCGTGGCTGAATCCTCAAAGCCAGCGTCTACTGTCGGTGGATAACTCAGCAGGTAATATGCAGCAGCGAATGCCAGCAGAAACCTTAATGATGTTATCTGGTAGTAATTTACAACGGCTGTGGGGTGACTATATTCTCACATCCCAAGGAAATCCGCTTTCACCCGTATCTCCAGAACAATTACGTAGCGGGGTGAAATCGCTGACGAGTCTTGATTTAGAACGAGATTTACTCAGTTGGATGAAAGGTGAGTTTGCTGTCTCGCTGATTCCCAACGTTCAAAACAACGGCGCACCAGGAGATTTTAGGGCTGGATTGGTATTCATGGTTAAAGCCAGCGATCGCAAATTAGCTGAAGCATCTCTCCAAAAGCTAGATGACATCATTAAAACTCAATACCAATTCCAAATTCAACCAGGAACAGTTGCAGGTCAACCTGTTGTTAACTGGATTGGGCCTTTCGGCACTTTAACAGCCAGCCACGGCTGGTTAGATCAAGATACTGCGTTCATGGTATTAGGCGCTCCCGTTACCGATAAAATTGTGCCTAAACCCACCAGCACATTAGCCAGCAATCTTGCATATCAACAAACTGTGCCGACAGAGTTGAATCCCACGAATAGTGCATTTTTTATAGATGTCGAACGCATGGTAAATAACTTTACCCTCAATACCCTATTTCCCAAACAAAGAACTTTTTTAGAAGCGACTCGTTTCATTGGCGCAACAACCTCAGTGAGTGACAGCCGCAGTACCCGCTATGATATTTTTCTCTCTCTGAAAAAATCGACCAATGCAGCCACTGTGCCTAATTCAGAGAATCATCCCAACATCAGTAATTCAAAACCTTAAATTCAACATAAATATATATAGCAATCCTAAATCAGTTATGAGAAAACACCATAGGTATGGAGTTTGGGAAAGTCAAAAATTTGACCGTGAATTGCTAGTTCAAATAACGCTTTCACCACAGTAAAAGAATGACAGAAAAAATAAAACTCTCTGATGAATCGTTTGGCGT
>NZ_JACJQW010000012.1:0-178851 GCF_014696905.1 Nostoc sp. FACHB-190 | reverse complement strand
AGTTAATTGTCGCTCCTTTTCCTGATCTTCAACGAGGGTCTGACCAGTTTTTTTTCAACAATTCTCTCAAAGCCTCTTGACAAAAGACTTACAGCTTTAACTTGTCACCAATGTTTTTGACCCTGCTTGCGGAACTGGTGGTTTTTTGGTTGAGGCGTATGAATACCTGAAAAAACAGTGTAGCGCACAAGATTGGCAGATACTTCAAAAAAGCATTATTGGTGCTGAGGCGAAATCCTTGCCCTTGATGTTAGCGCACATGAGTTTACTGTTACATGGATTTGAATATCCTGATATTGATGATGGTAATAGTCTGCGGTTTACTATTGCCGAAATGGGTGAAAAAGACTGGGTGGACATCATTCTCACTAACCCGCCATTTGGGGGTGAGGAGGAAGACAGAATTAAAAATAACTTTCCCCCAGATAGACAAACTAAGGAAACGGCATTGTTATTCCTTCAGTTGATTATGCGTCGTCTCAGACAAAGACCCAAACCAGGACGCGCAGCAGTAGTATTTCCCAATGGGGTGCTATTTGGTAGCGATAATATTTGCACCAAAATCAAGGAAGATTTGCTCAATAATTTTAATCTGCATACCATTGTCCGTTTACCTAATGGGGTGTTTGCGCCTTATACTGGCATTCCCACAAATTTGTTATTTTTTGACCGTTCTGGGCAAACGAATGAGATTTGGTATTTTGAAATTCCATTACCTGAAGGACGAAAAACTTTCACTAAAACTAAGCCAATACAGGATGAAGATTTTGCTGAATGTATAACATGGTGGAAGAATCGAGAGGAAAATGAACAGGCTTGGAAATATAACTTTAGAGAAGCTTATAATCAGGCGATAAAAGAAGCTACACCTCATTGGGATGCAGCGAAACAAGCCGAGGAAGTTGCTAATCAGCTTGTCAAGACTGTAAAAGAATTAACGGAAAAAATCCAAAGTTTACAAGATTCAATTTTCGACTTTTCGCCACCGAACGAAGTTGCACAGATTAAGAATCAGATTCAGGTAGTTAAGGATGAGGTGAAACAGGCTCAAACTGAGGAGCAAATTCAGCGCGAGATTGCTAAAGATGAGAAGGCTAAAGGGGATACTATTTACTGGGCAGTTTATAATTTAGACCGAAAAAATCCAAATAGTCAGCAGGAGTTTGAGCATTTACCACCTGAGCAATTAGTGGCTGATATTTTGGAAAAGGATAAGCGAGTGGCTGAGATTATGTCAGAAATTCAACAGTTGTTGGTAGGTAAGAATGAGTAAAGGCTGGGATGCTGTCAATTTAGAAAAAGTTATTAAGCATAGGAAAGAATTTATTGGAATTGATGATTTTAAAAAATATAAGCGATGTCGTGTCAAGTTACACGCTCAAGGAATTGAACTAAGAGATATTGTCCAAGGTGCTGAGATTAAAACTAAAAAACAACAGATTTGTAAAACTGATGATTTATTAGTTGCTGAAATTGATGCCAAAATAGGCGGATTCGGTATTGTTCCTGAAAATCTTGATGGAGCTATTGTTAGCAGTCATTATTTTTTATTTGAAATTAATGAATCGTTACTAGATATAAAATTTTTAGACTATTTTATTCGCACCCCAGCATTCCGTGATCAGGTATCTGCTCAAGGATCAACTAACTATGCAGCAATACGACCAAACGATGTATTGGGATATACAATACCTCTACCACTACTAGAGGAACAACGGCGGATTGTGGCACGGATTGAGGAACTGGTGGGGAAGATTGAGGAAGTGCGATCGCTACGTCAACAAGCACTTGAAGAAACAGATATATTAACCAAGAGCGCACTATTATCAATAGTTAATAATTTTGGTGAAAAATATAATTATCGGCAATTAAACGAATTAATTTTAGATGCAGGCTATGGTACATCTGTTAAATGTGAATACGGACGGATCAACAATTCTGTACCTGTTTTAAGAATTCCCAATGTAGCATCAGAGGAGATAAATTTTAACGATATTAAATATGGGTTATTAACTAATACTGACTTGCAACGAGTTCTTGTGACTGAGGGTGACATACTTGTAGTTCGCACAAATGGCAGTGCTGAGTTAGTTGGGCGCTGTGCTGTTGTTCCAACACTACCGGAGGCTACAGCATTTGCATCATATCTTATTCGACTTCACTGTGATCGTCAGCAAATAGACCCATACTTCTTGCAACTAATGTTGAGACACCTACGATCTGCTGGTCAATTGTTTGATTTTGCAAGAACATCAGCAGGACAGTACAACGTCAGTTTGGGTAGACTTCGTGCCGCTAAAATACCTGTTCCACCCCTCTGTGAACAACGCCGCACTGTTGCTTACCTCAATGAATTCCAAACCAAAGTAGACACAATGAAAAGACTCAAAGAAGAAGCAATAAAAGAACTTGATGCGTTACTACCTTCTATCTTAGACAAAGCATTTAAAGGGGAAATCTGAGAAGATAAGCTACTCTTAACTCACTACTTACTGATGAGGTGGATAAATTTCTATTTCGCAGTTATTAGCCAAAAATTTAGAAAATGAATTAGTTTTTTTGCCTAAAACCACAGCATGAGCATCATTACCCTCAACTGGCTTATGGCAAACTTCTAAACCTTTTTCCATAACCAATTGAGCTTTTATAGATACAACAGCATTTTTACCTATTTTTTTAGCTCTGGTATAGCTTTCTTCTATTGTTGTGAGAGAAAGTATATCCACAGACATCTCAGAATCTCTAAAAGCTGCTGAAGTTGGTCTATTTTCCTCTGGGTGAATTTGACCTGGATGCAGCCACCTCAGCAGCTTATCAGAGGGCTTTACTTGATAGGGTTCAGCCATTTATCAACAGTCGAATTTAAATAGCCAATCTAGTATAGAATACAACTCCTCTAGATGGAATTCTCCTTCGATGTCTGAATTGCCCTCAGTCTTTAAGTATTCAAGTTTATTGTCTGTTTCTAAGGGGATGTAAATTTCTAATTGTCTCGAAGTAAAACGTTTACCAGCCCACTCAAACAAAACCATACCATCAGAACATGGGGCAATAAATGGCTCTACTTTTGAAAAATCAATCCCTCTATCGATACAGTAAGTACGCAGATTAGAGTAGAGGTTTAGAGCTAAATCAATCTGTTCTTTAGAGAATGTAGGAGCATCATAGCCATCCCACTTATCTTCCAAATCTGATAAGTGAATAATTCTTTGATAGGCGTTAGTATTTTTCTGCCAGTCAAAGGCTTGTTGCTTACGTGTATCGATAAATAAGGAGGAATCTATTATATCGTAAACACCATTGAGACTTAGATACTTTAAGATAGCAGCTTTTGAAGCTGAAGGCACAGGAACAGCACATTTCGCGTAGGTTGTAGAAACAGGGTAAACTTGCTCTGCTGTTTTATAACTTGAAGTCGTATCCTTGCTTTTAATACTTTTGAGCCTGGTATTTTCCCAAGAGATTTTGTTCATATTGTTAACCCTGCCATCACTTCAAAAAAGCTTCTTCTACAAAAGAAATAAAAATATCAAAATCACTCTTACAAGATTGTATGATATTTTTCACACGCAATACTTTTTCCTGGTAAGTACCGTTACTCAATTCTCTATGGAAATTTGCTGAAAAGTTAATGATATTTACTAATTCATTAGTAGAATTTTTCTGAATAATTGCTTCTTGGATAGCAATCATCAAGTTAGCATCATCTAATTGATATGTAAATTGAACAACAGCATTTGGTGACTTTCCTTGAAAGTGTTTCCATTTCCCTGGACTAATTAATGTACTTAGAACAGTATCTTGATTATCTTCTTTATCTGCTATAAGAACCTGAGCATTTATATTGATTCCTACAGCTCTGTAATCGACAGCAGGAACAATATCGATATACTTACAGGAAATATCTGGAATTTGGAACACTAGATCATTGCTATCTAATGCTTCCCAGAAAGTAATTCTATCGGACTGAGCTACTAAATTGACTCCATTTTTAAATAGGACTTGAGATAAAGCAGGGGTGGAAATAGGTGGCATTGCCAACTCCCAGTTAGAGGGTACAATTTGCCTGTACTTCAAAAAGTCAGGATTCAAGATTGATGGGTTTTGGTTATCCGCCACCACCACAATAGAAAAATCTCTAACTTCCACATTTTTACTGAGCATTAGACAATTAACCCTTACCATCGGCTAATATTACGCAGGACTGGGTAAAACAACCTCCTCATGCAACTGTAATACAACTACATGACTAGCGAGTTGCTTTCCAGACACTTTGCAATGCTATATATTTATAATCATCCTAAAAGTGTACCTTTTTACCAGAAAAAGCAAAGAACTTTAAATACATCTTAAACAGACTTTTTATGCTGCTCGGTCTATGGCAGGGGCAAAAACGCTACTATATTAAGCCTTTCAGCCACAGAACGAAAATTTGAGATGCCTTCTTCTGTGAATTTATGAGACTGGAAGCGATAGATAAAGCATGAGTCAGACAAACAATTACCGATGATGATTATGTTCCTGTTCCAAGTATTAAAGTTTGACTGCAAATCGTGGTGTGACCATACCATCTAGGCTGCAACCAGTCAAAGCAGGCCTGGGTTTGGAGAAAAAAGGTGAGCATCATATAGACTGATTTATAATCTTGATTTTAAAAATATATATCTAATCTTTTCTTGATTATAGCTAATAAAAACGTAAATTTGCGCTACAGAAAACCGAGATTAAAAATAATAACATCTCAAGCTCAAATAAAAGCCTAAGAGGTCAATCCAAGATTGATTAAAAATACGTGGTTATTGATCACATTTAAAACTGATCAAAGGTTTTTAGCATGGCTTGGATAATTCTACTCGAATTTCGCTCAAAATTTCATTTGCAATAGCAACTCCGAGAGAATCTGGTTTTCGCTCTAACAATTTACGCTCACGTTTCTTGGTTAGTTTGGGAAAAGTTTCAGCTTCCCATTCTTCTAATGAAGAATAAAAAGTATCTTTCTTATTTTCCCGTTTTATTTGACCGTTAATTCTACTGCCCATTTATTTCATCCCCCTTCAGTATTAAATCCTTGATTAGTTCATAATTAATAAGAATTTCTTGCGAAAAAATCATGATTTAATTCAGAAGAAAAGTAATGTTTTCTTTTAATCCAAATAAAACCATCCCCTTTAGAAATCAGTGCTACATCAGTAGTCCCACCAACAGTTTCAGCATCAGTGGTTACTCTACGTTTTAATGATGTTAGGCTAACAAGTGCTTCTGCCATCGCCGCTAGTTCATCTTTTGGTAAGATGCTTACTGTATTTAAAATAGGTTCTATGTGAATTAGATTTCTAAATTCTATCATTTTTTCATTGTATTTTTCAAGTAGCAATTCTTTGGTATGTTGGAATTGTGTATTAATTCGATTAATAAAATCAGGTTGGTCATCAGGAATTGAACTTTTTGCTTGTTCAATTATAGTTTCAAAATAATTATTAAGAATCTGGTCTAAGGTATGAATTGAAAATCTCTGAAGACGTGGATCAATACCCTCTATAAAAGTTGAAATCATATCTTCTTGTGCAAACGGTATAATAACAGGGTACGATGAACCGATCTCATGTGATTTTTCTTCATTCTTAGAGTATTTTAATTGATTACCAAAAACAGCCTCTATATTGTATGTATGTAAAGAAGGAAAAACTTCTTCTTCTCCAAATCCAGTTATCACTATACCGGAAGCAAAAGAGGAGAAGGTATTTTTAATCAACACATTTTTGGCAATATTTAATAATTTCTTTTGGCTAGAAGATTTGATAGTCAAACCTTCAAATACTTCTTCTATTATTGTCTCAAATATATGTTGATATTCTTTTTTTATACTAGTTATAAAAGATTCAGAAAAGTGGCTAACTTTTTCTTTGCTTTCTAAATTATCAAAAAAATCATTTATTACTTCCTCTGTAATCTTATTAATAGCAGATTTATTTATTTTTGAATTTTCTGCACCAGCATTTTCAAAAGCATTTCTTACAGAATTTTTTATTTCTGCTCTAATATCTTCAAAAATATCATATACAATAGCTGCAACTGATCCTTTTTGTGAATCGTTAGGAAAAAAATTTATATTTTGGGTAATAAACTTTATAAAATCATCACAATAATCTTTTAGCTTCGGAAATGATGAGTCACCTAATTTTTTTCTATAAACCTTGATCAATGACTCCCAAGGTACTCCTGTCAGTTGAGCATTACCATATATCATAATACCTACAGGATGGAGCTTAGATAGAGCGAAAAGTTTGTTGGCTGAGTTATAAATTTTTGTGTCATCTGATATTTTTACCGTAACTGCACTGTCTGCGGCTAAAGCAATAGCTTCTTTATTAATTATGGCTACTTCAGTTGTCATAGGTATCTATCGTTCAACGTAATTTCAATTCAGTACATATAAACTAATCAATAGAGAAATTGATCAGTATTTTGTAAGGCTAATTAACACAGCATAAACTAAGTAAGTTAGTTAGTTAGTTTAGGTTAACTTCATGAGAGAATGTACTGCCAATCCGTACCTTATAGGATTGACTTACACTTTCGCTTCTTAAAAAAGGTTAATCATGGAAAATCGTAGGTAACTACAACTTGTCAAAGTGGTATTATATATCACAGCCTCTCTAATGAATCAAGTCTTCAAGACTCTTGCCAGATCAACAGAACTCACAAGACTGATGCAGGATGTGAGTAAAAACCTTATTCTTGCCTAGTGGTAATTCATTAGTTATCACCACTTTCGATAGATTTTGCGTAAGTGTTGATGCTGTTTCACCGAATGAGAAAACAAATAATTTCTCATTAAATTCTCTGCTGAATATTTTAATCAACCTTAAGGTGAAACACTACTCAATGTCGAGATAGAGGGTGATTAAACCAAAACTTTTAGAAACGAGTGACCTCTACGTATTTGAACTTGTACAAACTGAGCGATCGCATTTCTTAGCCATACTTCTGACGCTTCGCCATTGTTGCAAACAGCAGGAAACAGTGAGGACATTCGCCTTGTACCCAATCGACGGGAACGGGGAAAGGAGTTTCACAGTTAGTACACTTCGTTAACAAGCGTAAATTGTGGTGATCGCATTTCAGTTTATCCTTATACTGCCATTCAATGCGGTGACAAGGTACTTCTGCATAGCAAGCAGCACATAATCTAATTGGTCTGGGCTTCATCGTCACCCCCTTGGGTGGTAACATCTCAGCTAATCTATCCGCATTGACTCTTACCACAGATGCCAAAGCCTCCAACTCTTGTCTAGTAGGAAACGGATTAAAGTACAACTTTTCCCAACGCAAAACAACTGCACCGAGTCCAGTTAATTTACCTAACTGGTTAGAGGTTAAATAATTTTCTCGACGAAAGCGACCTAAGAAATGGCTTAAGCTTTCACCATCCAGGGGTTCTACTTCAAAAACACGAGGTTCTTCCGCACCGATTTCCATTATTCAAACCAATCCAAAACTTCAGCCAAAGTATCTTTATCAATGTTCTTCAATCCTTTTCTCAACGCTAAGATTGAAGCTCTTCTCAATACCCGATCCACCAAACCAATTTTGCCACCTGTTTTTTGATACAAAGGTAATAAAGTTTCATTCCTTATGAGATTAGATGGCAGGGGCAAACATAATACTTCTTCTTCCCAGATTTTTACTAATTCAGGAAATTTCTTCTCTGATACCAACGGTAATCTGTAACATTCGATAAATCGATCATGAATGTAAGGTTCTTTTTTAATGAGATTGTCTAAACCATCTGTGCCTACAAGAACAATTGAAATTCTCAATAGGTCATAAATTCGAGCAATTTCACTAAAAGTATTTAATTTCAGAAAATTTGCTTCATCAATAATCAGCATTTCAACCTTAGATTCCTTGAGTAGCCTTTGTACTCGCCTTCTGAGGTCAGTTAGTTTTCCTGAAGTTGCATCATATTTCAAACTTTCCAGGATCAGAACCAATAACTCGCCCGATGAGCAATCCCCTGGAACTTGCATATATAAAACAGGTACGATATCTCTTTTACCTCCTCTTTTTTGCGGCTTATTTAGTAGTCTATACACATCACAAGTAACAGATTTACCTGCTCGTGGAGGTGCAACAATTCGACCGCATTGTTTAGAAAGACGCAAACCATCTAACCAATCATGAATTTTTTGTATATGCTCTAATTCCACAACACTAGGACTAAGGAGACGTTCAATTTCTGGCTGTAATTCTTCTGGAATAGGTTCATCTCCCCATAAATTCTGTACCCATCTCTGCCAATAATCATCTTTCATTATTCTGATTGTTGCCGAAAATCAATAATGGTTTAACGCCTGAATATATTTACTAAAAGCCTGTAAATTCAATCAAATCTACTCATCATAATCTTGACGAAGTTGCTCATAGTTAAAAACTCTAGGTTTTCGAGTTACAGGTTTTGGTGTTTCTTGTAAATTTTCTAGTGGTTCTGTCTCGCTCAGATTGATGGGTTCATACACAGCATGAACTTGAGCTTGTTCTTCTTTCTTGCGTTCCTTTTGGCTCTTTTTCTTTTGCTTGATGAAAGTATCACGGTCGTGTATCTCTGCCAAAATGGATTTATTGCTGAGTGTTTTACCAACAGCGCGAACTTTTCGACTAGCCGCTTTAGCCTCTTCTAGAGATAATTGCTCAGTTTCCCAATCCAGCGCATGAGCAGCAGACAGAAACACTTCCTTGCCTTTATCTATTCGGTAAACCCAAACAGTTGTAATATCTCTAGGGTCATACCTGAGTACAATATTTTCCCCTGCGTAAGCTGCCAGGTAGTCACCACGATACATAATATTTTCAAAGCTGAGATATCCGCCTTTGTAAATGCTGCGCCGAGTCTTTTTCATCAAACAGATATCTAATTCCCGCTCCTTAACCATTTTTGGTAGGGCAGGTAGTCCCGCTTCCCATCGTTGAAACCTTGTTTGGTCTTTTGTCCGCGCATCAAGACGCTGATTGTAGTTGTCAACAATGTAGCGAACTAACAGTAGGTGCAATTCCCGTAAAGTTAAGCAAGCTTCTTCCTCTGCTGTCTTAGAACGTTCCTGAATATTGGAACCTAAATAACCATAGAAACCAGAGAGAAATTCTGTATTAATCGTACCGAAGCTACGTTCTTCAATACCACCCTCACTAGGGCGATCGCGTAAATGGCACTCAAAGCCTAATTGAAAACCAATCTGTTTTAAGTGTTCAGAGCGAAAGTCTTTACCACCATCAGTGAAAAGATTTTCGGGTACGCCATAAGTTCCCCATTCGCTAAGAAGTTTATATTCTGCACTATATTGTTTTGGCAAAATAGCATGACGTAAAGCTAGAGCGACAACTTGAGAGCTAGGTGCATCAAAGCCCACATTAATACCCATAATGCAGCGAGAATAACTGTCTGTAATTTTTGTGAACCAAGGTCTAGCCAATGGTTCACCATACTGATCAACCAACATGACATCTAACTTTGTATGGTCGCACTGCCAAACATGGTTGCTGTAACGCACATCTAATGTTTGCCCATCACGAGTTTTATGAGAGACTCGTGACCCTCGCCATCCAATATTCCTCTGTTTCTGTTTCCGCTCTTGACGCTCAATGATAGGGTTGAGAACCCTATAAACTGTCATGTGGCTAGGAAATTTCTGTAAGCCTAACTGTTCTGCTCTGACTTGGACTCTCATCGCCACCTGAGCAGGAGTCATTTTTTTGCTCCCCTTATTCCCTTCTTTAAAGGTGGAAACAATAAATTTTTGCCACTCAGGATCGATCCGATAACTACCTTTGTCATTTCTCTGAGTCTCAACAATTGCCGATAAACCGTCCTGTTGATATTTTTTGACTAGACGCTGGACTGTTCGTACAGTCTTGTCCAGTTTCTCTGCTGCTGCTCTTA
The DNA here is from genome assembly GCF_014696905.1 of Nostoc sp. FACHB-190. NCBI lineage: Bacteria > Bacillati > Cyanobacteriota > Cyanophyceae > Nostocales > Nostocaceae > Nostoc > Nostoc sp. FACHB-190. The sequence continues at coordinate 168,914 of NZ_JACJQW010000012.1, read as the reverse complement.
ACTTCTCACCATAGGTTTTGCGATCGCATGGCTCAAGTAGACCTTGGATCACATCCATTTTGAGTTTTGCCTCAGCCGATAATTCTGTGAAAATTACGTTTGTTTCTTCTAGTTCATCATCCTTAATTTCATCTACATCATCGTTGTTTTCAACAGGCAGAGATTCGTCGTCTTGCTTGACGATGGGCATGTCATCCATAGGAAAACTTGATTTATACTCAAAACAGTAATCACAATCTCGCTATTGTGCGAGAATATCCAAACTTCCTAAAGCAGTTGACCCCTCAATGGAAGCGGCAACTTTTCGGTATAAGGATGTATTATTTAGTACAATTGTACTAAATGAAATTATAATACCACTATTCGAGCTAAAAAGCGACAGCTAATTTGTTATGAAGCTAGAAAATTTTGGAAAACGTAAAATTGTAAAAGATGACTTTTATTTTGTTATTATTCAAATTGACGACAAGTAAAGTGTTAAATGAACTACTGACTGTTTACATACTAAAAAACGCTGCAAACACTTATTTAGCAACGTTTTGGATGGTTTTATGTTTGACGACATTATTTTGTTAGGACGACAAATAATTAGTTATTCGACACAAATCGTAGCCGTGCTGAATTGACAAAAATTATTCAAGGACAAGTGTAAGGCAAAGCTTGGTGGGAGTGCAGATATCCCAGTTGATTCTAGAAGATAAATATTAGTTATTTATGTGCGGTATCTAGCCAAATCTATGAACCCTCAAACTGTATATTTTTTACATCAATGGGCAAGATGATCAAGATATAGCCTTTCCTAGTCTGCTGAGGTACAAATTTATCTGCGTCCATCTTCGTCCATCTGCGGTTAATTATTCTTGCTTGTACTTCACTAGAATGAGAAACGCTATAAATTAATGGCTGAGTTGAGATTCAGCACTTAATATAAAAATATTTGCTTTGATTACCAGTTAATGTGTGATGGCAATTCCAAAAATTAAATTGGTAGAGTAATCACAAACTTTGTTCCTTGACCGGCGGTAGACAAGCAGTGGATGTTGCCATGATGTTTATCCACAATAATTTGATAGCTAATTGCTAATCCTAGTCCAGTTCCCTTACCCACAGGTTTAGTTGTAAAAGATGGTTCAAAAATTCTTGCTTGCACTTCTGGCGGCATCCCTAAAGCATTATCTTCCATACAAATTGTGACAGTTTCTTGCTGCTCATCAACAGATGTAGTAATTTTAATGGTGTATTGACAAGCTGCTATCTCTTGTTTTACAGCATTTTGATGTAAATCATCAAACGCATCAATAGCATTAGCAATAATATTCATAAAAACTTGATTGAGTTGCCCAGGATAGCAAGTAATTGGTGGTAGTTCACTGTATTGGGTGACAACTTCAATTTTCGGGCGATCGCCTTGGTCTTTGAGGCGATGCTTTAATAGCATAATAGTACTATCAAGTCCTTCGTGAATTTGAAACTTGACTTTAGAAGCAATATCAGCCCTAGCAAAAGTCCTTAAAGAAAGGCTGATATCTTTGAGACGCTCAATTCCCTGGTGCATTGATAACAGAAGTTTTGGTAAATCCTCATATAAATACTCCAAGTCAATTTCTTCGATGAGTTCTTCCACTTCTGGATCTGATTCTGGTAGCTTTTGCTGTTGTAAATCCACCAAACGAAACAAATCATTGACATATTGTTCAATATAAGAGCAGTTACCACTAATAAACCCAATTGGATTATTAATTTCATGACCAATACCTGCAACTAGTTGTCCTAAAGTGGACATTTTCTCACTTTGGATGAGTTGTAGTTGAGTTTGTTGTAGTTGTTGTAGAGAATGGGTTAATTCGGCGGTACGTTCTTGTACCCGTTGTTCTAAAGTTCTGGTGAGATGGGAGATTTTGAGGTGTAGTTTCAGTCTGGCAATCACTTCTTCCTGTTGAAAAGGCTTAGTAATATAATCAACTGCACCAATTTCTAGTCCTTTGACTTTATCTGTAGCATCAGATAAAGCCGTCATAAAAATTACTGGAATATTCTGAGTAATATTATTAGCTTTCAGCCTGCGGCAAGTTTCAAATCCGTCCAAACCTGGCATCATGACATCCAGTAAAATCAAATCAGGATGGGCGTATTCTGTTTGTTCAATTGCTGACTCGCCATCTGTTGCCATCAGTGCTTTCCAACCACATCCTTTAATCGCTTCTGATAGCACCTTGAGATTATTGGGATTATCGTCCACCAATAAAATGTGCATTGGTTTCAAAACAGCTTCAGTAATCATTGATGTGACTCCGTGGTAACAAATGTTTTCAAGAACTTACGGATTTTTGTGGTTTGGAAATTGGCAGTCATTTTACCCAAGGTAGTAGCAAAAACAGTAAATTGACTATCTTGCTTGATTAATTCGGCAATCATAGCCTCAATCGCGGGAATGTCTCCCATCATCGCCAAATGATATAGTTGTTGCAAAATCTCCTGAGATGGCAAAATCAGTTCATTATTATTGTCTGATGGCTCATTTTTAGCAGGTAACGACTGCGATATTGATTCCGCATAAATCCAGTCCACATTAAGTAGCGATCGCAGTGCATTTAATAGTTCATCAACTTGCAAAGGTTTAGGTAAAAATGCTGTTGCACCAGCCTCTAAACTTCGTTGCTGATTTTCTTCAAAAACTCTAGCACTAGAGACAATAATCGGAATCAAACTTGTTTGGGGATTTTCTTGTAATTGCACCATTAACTCAAAGCCATCCATATTTGGCATAGCTAAATCCAGCACAATCATATCCGGTTGAAGTTCAGTTGCCACCTGTAGCCCTTGTTTACCATCGGTTGCCTCTAAAGTGCGACAACCAATTTTTTGTAATAAACTACTCAAAATCGAGAGGTGGTTGCGATCATCATCAACAATCAAAATTTGTGGTATGCGTCCACGAATCCCAATGATTTTCTGATTGCTGGCATTCACCGTCAATGTATTCCAGTCATGGGAAACTGGTATTGGTACTGTGATATCAAACCAAAATAAACTACCTTCGCCTAAATTACTCTGCACTTGAATTTGACTACCCATCAATCCAGCAATTCTTTGACTGATAGCTAATCCCAAACCAGTACCTTCAGATTTCCTCCCCGCTTCACCTACTTGTTCAAAAGCCAAAAAGATTTTCTCTAATTGCTCTGGTGACATCCCAATACCTGTATCTTCTATTTGAAAGCGAATCTTCTGATCAGTGATTTCTGGATTTTCCTGGCTCTTTTGTGACAAATTTTGCTCGATCACATCGATTTTCAATGTGACGCTGCCGCTATCTGTGAATTTGATAGCATTACCCAGTAAGTTAATTAAAATTTGTCGTAGCCGCTTTTCATCGACTTGAATCACAGTCGCCAAAGAATCATCAGCTACGATGTTAAATCCAATTCCTTTTTGTTCGGCTCGAATATTACAAATCTCTGTCACGCCATGTAAAAAAGTTGCTAAATGTACATTAGTTGCTACCAATTCTAATTTACGAGCTTCAATTTTTGAGAGATCGAGAATATCATTAATCAGCATCAGTAAATGGGAACCACATTGATAGATAATGTTGACTCCTTCTCGATTTTTATCGGTCAAGTTTGGCGATAACTCTAGCACCTGAGCAAAACCCAGAATGCCATTTAATGGTGTGCGTAACTCATGACTCATGTTAGCTAAAAACTCACTTTTGGCTTCGTTAGCCGCATCAGCCGCTTGTTTGGCTTCCAGTAGTTCACGAGTGCGTTCTTCGACTTTAAACTCAAGAGTTTTAGAATAATCTAGAAGTTGAGAATTGGCAATTTCTAGTTGTCGGTTAGCTTCTTCTAACTTTTGTTGTTTATAGGCATTGGTTGTGGCAATCACACTACTAATAAAGGCAGCTAACCCTGGGGTGATGGGAATCAACAAACCCTGTAAAAATATTCCATAACCACCCACCAGAAAACCACCACTGATGCCTATTGTTGCCCAGAGAATTTTGCCACCGGGAATGTTGCGCTGGGTACGCCAACTTGCTAAACACCAGCTACCACCAGAACCAATCAAAGACCACAAAATAATCCAAAATGACGTGGTATTGCCAGAAAAACCATGTAGGTTTGCTTTACCTGTTTTTGCTCCTTGGACTATTTGATGGGCAATATTGGCATGAATCACGACTCCAGCTGTGGGTTTTTGAGCAGCAATCAAAGAGGAACTAAAAGGGGTGCTAAAGAAATCATTGGTACTAGAGGCCGTTGAGCCAATAAACACCATGCGATCGCGCATCATATTGGCGGGGATTGTTCCTGCCAACACATCCCGCATCGCCACTGTGCGAAACGACGTTTCAGCACCATGCCAGTTGAGCAGAATTTGATAACCACCCACATCAGTATCGGAATAACCTGCTTCTTGGTTTTGTAGGGGCAGATAAATTTGATTATTTAAGCGAAACTTCTGTTGCTCTGGATTTACTGGTTCTAAAGAAATTTTGTCTGCTTCCAGATACTTGAGGGCCACCATCGTAGCCAATCCGGCTTTAATTTTTCCGTCTTGTTTGGCATCAGCAGATGTGAGTAAAGCACGCCGTACATGGCGATCGCCATCTAATACCAAGTCTGCTAATCCAACTTGTTCTAGTTTTTGCAATTCTGGTGGGGGATTGACACGCTCCCCAGTAATTTTTTCCACCCCAATTAAATTAGGCATGCTGCGAAAAACCTCTACCAGTTGCTTATATCCTTTGCCTTCTGGTAAATCTCGGTAAAGATCCAAGCCAATGGCGCGGGGTTGCTGCGATCGGATTTTCTGGAGTAATTGTGCTAGTGACCAGTCTGGAATCGGCCATTTACCAACCGATTGAATATCTCGTTCATCAATTGTCACAATCACGATTTCGTCAGCTATGGTATTTTGCGAACGTTGTCGCATCCATTCATCACGAAGTTTCCACTCCGGCAAATTAAAAAGTCCCAATGACTGCCCAACAATAACTGTAAGAGCGACACTGGGAGTAATAATTAAAACGCTACGCGAGCGTTGCATCAAACCTTGGAATTTACGCCACATAATTTCGCCGGAGGCACATAACATTGATTAGGATTCGTCAGCGATGACTCCACTAACACTTGTCTGAGCAGAGCATAAGGAACAGGGAGCGAGGAGCAAGGGGGAGAATATTGACCCAATTTCCCCTAAACCCCTGCCCCCTGCCTCCCTGCTAGGTCTACACAGCATGTCGGGTTGGTGAACTACTAGTCCAGTCCCTAATTAGCTGATGCGACTAAGGGAGCAGTTGCAATATCCTTTAAGCTCACGGAAGAGAGAAGTTCTTGCCATTGCTTAACAATTGTAGGATTTTCGGGTTGGGTCGTTTGTAGCGTAGCCATTGTTGCTACACAGTCATACCACACCCCGCTTTTACCAAAGGCAACTGCCCGTTGAAGAGCATCTGACTGCTGCATTGCTGTTGTCAACTCAGCAGTTGGTTGGATACGTTCAATCCAGCCATCAACATAAGGCGTACTGGGGCTAAGTGTTCCATCCACTTTTAGCGCCAAGAACCACTGATAATTTTTACCAACAGCTAAAGCAGGTGCATCTGCTGGTAGTTTGATCGCCATGACTCCAGTTTTCCCAACCACCGGAATGGTCATTTGATATTGGGTATTACCAGCTTCATCCTTGAGGCTAAATACAGCTTCTTCGGCATTAGAAGCAGGCAGATAAACCAAAATGGTCGGGTGTGCTGAAGTTGTGGTGCCATAAAAGCTTTCAGGCAGAAGCGCAATTAAGGCGGCTGGCCCGGTTGCGGCTACAGTTCCAGGATTCAAGTAGTAAGTACCTAAACGGGAAGCTCCGCCGTATGCTTCTTGAGGGGCATTATTATCTTTTTTGGGGGTAAAGATATTCCCACGAGAAGCCCCACCTGACGCTTCTTGAGGGGCATTATTATCTTTTTTGGGGGTAAAGATATTCCCGCGAGAAGCCCCACCTGACGCTTCTTGAGGGGCATTATTATCTTTTTTGGGGGTAAAGATATTCCCGCGAGAAGCCCCACCAGTTGCTTGTCTGGGCGCACTATTACCTTGGTTTGGGGTAAAGATATTGCCACGAGAAGCTCCACCAGTTGCTTGTCTGGGCGCACTGTTACCTTTGTTGGGTACAAAGATACTGCCACGGGAAGCCCCACCGGTTGATTGTCTGGGTGCACTATTACCTTTGTTGGGTACAAAGATACTGCCACGGGAAGCCCCACCAGTGGAGTCTCTGGGCGCAGAATTTTTGACAGGCGGGGTAAATGTTACAGCATAGGCACTAGCCCATGTGCTACTAGCAATCAGAGCGATAATGCTCAATGTGCTAGTTAGATATCGTAGTTTTTTCATATTTGACCTCATCCCATTGATGCAGTAATGGAAAATACATTGAAGTCCATTGAGAGAACAATTTCTGGAAAACTGATAAACTCTGGTTAACCTGGGAACACTACTAGCATTTATATCTGAATCACTGTGAAAAAACCATAAAGCTAATGTTTTTCTTGATTCAAACAATCTAAGTAATATTACAAAATCAAGACCAGTTCCCTACCAAAACAAAGGCAGACCAAAAGAACGGATCACGGAAATCGGTTTGGCGAATCAGATTAATTTGGGCTTGCCTTAAAGCTTCAGCTTTGGTGATTTTGGGTTGTTTTAGCTGGTCATAAAAGCGAGTCATGAGCATTTGGGCAGCTTTATCTTTCACTGGCCAGAGTGTGGCAATGGTGGAACGTGCGCCAGATTTTACGGCTAAACCCGCTAATCCCAGAGCCGCGCGATCGTCACCACTGGCAGTATCACAGGCGCTCAAGACTAATAATTCGATCGCTTTGGTAGAATTACCACTACGATTTTTTAAGAGTTCAGACAGCTCTTTAACGTTGACTTCGCCATCCCATGTCAATAAAAAAGTATCTTCCAGACGAGAACTAAATTGTCCGTGGGTGGCGAGGTGAACAACATTCGCCTTACTAGATTTGACATAATCAGCGAGGGCTTCACTGGTGAATTGCTGGTTGAGCAATGTGGAAGAAGGAACTTTTTGAGAGATTTGCTTAACTTCTGATTCCACTGCTGGTAAAGCACTAAAACCAGAACGAGATTCGCTAATACCTCCGATAATGGCATCAATGCGGCTTTGTTGGAGCGATTGAGCAGCCATCAGTTGTAATCCGGGTGAGAGCGCCACAGCATACTTTTCAATCAGATATTGCTTACCGTCGTACAAAGCGGCCATGGGAATATTCCGCAACCGTCCATCTAAGACAAATACTAATGTTTTGGTATCTTTAAAGGCTTGCTCGGCTTCTGCGGGACGAATCAGCCAATCATAAATCTGTTGGGATAATTTCTCTCGCTCACTGGAGTCGGAAACTGGGTTAAGAGCCACCAGGAATTTATCTAGGGTTTCGTCAATTTCTGCTTGAGATTTAGGAGTGGCATAGTAACGCAGTGGTTTTCCTGCTTGGGAGAAAATTATACCCAGGCGATCGCTTAAAATAATCGGATAAACTACTGTTGCTGTCGGGTCAACCTTATCAATTTGCTGGGCTTTATCTAAACAAGCTTCCCGGAAAAAGTTATCTAGTTCAGCAACTTGTAATGATTCAATCAATTCTCGCGCTTGAGTTAATGCGGTCTGGCTGGGTTGGTCATCTAGCAATAAACTCACTAGTTCTCGATAAACAGGCTCAACACTTTCCCGGAAGGAAAACTGCACATCAGGATTCACCGCCACCATATCTCCGCGCAATGCCTTTAATGATTTCACGGCTTCGGTGTAAGCTGTAATTGCTTGGGGGCGGCTACCTTGTTTTCTATACAACTTCCCAACCTGCCAAGCTGATTGAGCAATCAAATCATCCGCTTGAATTTCACGGGCAATCTTCAGGGATTTATCGGCTAATTCCTGTGCTTGAGACCACTGTTTTTTACGACTGTAGAGTTCTGCCCATTCATGTAGTGCATAAGCTTGGGCGCTACTGTCCTGAATTTTTTCAGCAGATTTAACAGTGTCTGCCAATAGTTGGGCTAACTCTTGACTAGGTAAAATTCGCTCGGAATTTTCGACGCGATTCATGGTGGCAACAAAGTTAATTGCTGCACCTAAAGAACTATGACTAGGTGGTAATTCAGCCAACTGTTGACGCAATTGTGGTGCAAGGGGAATGGCGTATTCTAGTTTGTTGTAATCCACCAAGAGTTTGAAGCGAGCTAACCGCGCCTGTAAAGCTTCATTAGGGTTAGTAGCAGCTGTTTCTGCATCTTCAAAGTAATTTAAGGCGGCTTCTGGGTCTTGGAAATCAGAAGCTACTTTCCCCAAACTTGCCAGAATCGAACTTAACTGGGTTTTAGCTGCAATTTGGTTGGCTGCGGCTAAACTTTGTTCTAAGATTGACTTGCTATTACGATCGCCAATGGCATGTAAAGCTAAACCCAGCGATCGCAATCCACTGACTTTAATTTCCGAATCGGGCATAGCCGCCAACTTCTGCGCTAAAGCCTCTAACTGTTGCTTAGAACGACGGTAAAATCCTAAACTTTGTAGGGCTTGGGCTTGGTTAATTTGACTACCTAAACTGCCAATTTTGTCCCCCGCCTGCTCATAATATTTTTGGGCTTGTTGCCAAATATCTAAGGCTGTTTCTGCTTTACCAGTGCGGAGTTGTAAATTGGCTTGAGTATTCAGTATTTGCGCCCAGATAATAGCATCGGCAGTTGGTTGAGCCGTTTGCAAAATCTTTACACTTTGGGCGATAGATTTTTCTGCTGCTTCCCATTGATTGAGTTCTTGTTGTGCTAAAGACAAGTAACTTAAACTTAAGGCTTCGTTGGGGCGATCGCCTTGGTCATGGTAACTTTGTACTGCCATTTGCCATGCGTTCACTGCTTCTGTAAAGCTACCAGATTGATAAAGTTGTCGTCCTTGTTCCAGCCAATTGGTAGATTCTGTAGCCGATACATTGAGATTGAGACTAGCAACAGAATTGGTCGATACTGGTCGAGATGCTTGAGCGGGTGTGATGGTTACTGCCAAACACAAACTCATAATACTTAGACTGATATATAACCAACGACGTTGTTTGATGAGGAAATTCATAGGTAGTTATAGGTTAAAAGTAGAGAGAGAAAATTTAGGGAGTCAATGAACTCTGCAAAAGCGCACTACAGGTTAATTGCGGCTGTGTATTTGTGGGGAATGTCGCTGCGATTAACTCAACTTGGCCTTGGGCATTACGTCGCCAAGAAGTTGCTTGCACCATCACTTGTGGAAGAGGAGGTGCTTGTGCATTAATACTGCCTAGTTTGCGAAATGCAGAGATGTGGCGGACATCAGACCAAGTGCGATCGCTCCAAACTTGTTGAGTCGGATTTTGTGGTATTCCGCCCCTGCCAGTGGCAACAAAACTACTACCTTGATTGCGATCGCAAGCATTCGCTATTTGCTGCGATGGATCAGTTAAATTGGCTGGTAATTCCACTAAACCAGAATTGGGGTCAACACCAACGTTATTCACTTCCACTGTCCCATTCACCCCAAACTGTGAACTGGCAGTAATATCATTTTCTGGTGTCAATTGCGAACGATATTCTAAACCGATAATTCCCTGAGTGGTAATTTGAATATTACCGCCACGACCTTGAATTGCATTGGCAATAATATCGCTATTTTCTAACCCCACAATTATGGGTGCATTAATATTGATATTGCCTCCAGTAGAATTACCACTGGCATTAGCACTAATTTTGCTACCATGCCTTAGTAACAACACCTCATCTACTTGTAGTTGAATATTCCCCTGACTGCCGCCATTCACTTCTGAACGTAGACTAGCGCCATTATCCAAGAAAATCTGCCGAGCATTGAGATTGAGATTCCCGGCATCGCCTGTGCCTATATTGCTGACAGTGATTTGAGCATTATCACGTACACGTACTGTATCAGCTTGAATATTTACCGAACCTGCGGCAAAGTTAGTTGTTGAAGATGCGGTGATGCTACTGGGTAAAATCTGACCATTACTTAAGGGCTGAGATATACCCTGCACATCCAAATTTTTCACTTGTAAGTTAATACCGCCAGCATTTCCCTGACCTTGTGTCGAGGAAGTGATTTGACCACCATTGAATAATCGTAAGTTCTCTGCTGTTAAGTCAATAGTGCCACCTAGACCAACTACATTTTTACCGACGGAAGTATTGATGCCAGTCACTAAACCGCTAAAGGTTTCAATAACTGGGTCGCTGATGGTCACATCTGTAGCTTGGATAGTGATATTGCCAGCAGTACCATTTCCCGCTAAGGTGCTGCGAATTGAACCACCATTACTCACCGTTAATCTGCCAGTCTCAATGTCAATATTTCCGGCTTGACCTACTCCTGATGGCTGGACAGAAGTTGTCACTCCAGAAGCTAGGGAATTTTGACTTTTGGTTCCACCTGCAATTTCAAAACTCTCGGTTGCTCGAATATAAATATTTCCGGTTTTACCTGTAGCGGTTAATCGACCACCAAATAAATCAGAACTAATTAATCCACCATCAACTGTACGTAGTCGATTTGTTTCTATCGTGATGTTGCCACCGATATTATTTGTTCCGCTAGAAACAGTGTTAATGTCAGTAGACGAGATCATATTCCTATTAGGAATAGTATTAGTACCTATCAACTCTATATCGGTAGTATGGATATAAATATCACCTGTTCTAGAGTTGTTACCCCTAGTTGTAGATTGAAGCGATGCGCCATTAGTAATGCGTAAGCGTCCTGTTTTAATTACCACATCTCCTGCACGACCAGTACTTGAGGCACCAATAGAAGTGCCAAGGGAAGTCCTGGGTCTTCCTGAAGTAGATGCTCCCAATATTTCAACAAAATCTGTGGTGTTAACAATAATTCCTTTACCTTGACCACCGGAAGTACTAGATTGAATATTTGACCCATCTTGTAAAGTCAACCCCCGCCCACGAATATTGATAGCACCACCATTAGTTCCATTAGTGTTAATCGATGAGGCTGTTTGCAAAGTAATCGTACCCCAATCAGGTGTATTAGCTATGCTTGTTAATTGCCAGCCTGCTTGATTGTCAATTTTGATATCGGCATTTCGCACCGCCCATAACTCCACACGCCCATCGGGAACCCTCAGTCTGGCTTCTGTCAGATTAATTTGACTCCCAACTAACGCCAAAGTTTGGTTAGTCGGAACTTGTAATTGTCCTTGTACTTGGATAGCGCCGGCGTTAGTCCCCAGTTGTAAACCAACAGGTACGCTCATAGTTAACACAGGAGTTTGAGCGATGTCAGTGCTGAACTCTTTCCCATCCGCAAATGTAATAGTGTTGGCTGTTGTCCCAATAAAGGAACCAGCAATACTCAAACGGGCATTTTTACCAAAGATAATCCCGGCGGGGTTGAGTAAGAATAAATTGGCATTAGCGTTGATGGTTCCATCAATGTAGGAAATACTATTGCCAGTAACACGACTAAAAATGTTTTGAATACCGGAAGTAGTTTTGAAGAATACAGAAACGTTACTAGGTATGGAGAATTGGCTGAAGCTATGAAACAAATTATTACCAACAGCAGTGCCGTTTTTGATCTCAATCTCAATAGGGTTGCTGTCATCAATATGGGTTTTGAGAGTGCCATCAGGCTTTACTTGCGCCAGAGTAGGACGGTTGCACAATAAGATAACTCCTAATGGCAAGAGCGTCGAACTCAAAAGTACTTGATTCACCAAACCCATGAAAACTCCCTTGATAAACTAGTCGCAGTCTGTACTCTATGTTTAGTATTCCCACAATGACCTAGTTTTTAACTCCACTAGCAAAAAAAGGGAATGGGGAGTAGGGAGTAAGGAGTAAGGAGTATTTACTAGGACTTACGCAAGAACTCTCTCAAGCTCTTATGACTTAGTTTCCTAGCCTGCGGGTAGCCGAAGAGCAGTTTACTTTTTTTCATAATTTCGTCTAAGAGGATGTTTGAAAAGTCTAAATTATTACTCACCGGGCGATTGGAAATCGCGGCTACAAAGACGAAACCTACCTACATGGGTTTAAAAACCTTGATTTTGTGTAGTCCATGTAGGCGGTCACTGAGCTTGTCGAAGCGTGGACTTTGCTTGTGTAGTAGCGAATTCTATTCGCCCAATACTTTTCTCATTACTCATTACTCAAAGAAGTACAAAATCAACAGCCAACTTCTACACAGCTACTTCCTGCTCGCAACCTATCACCTACCATTAAATTTCCCTGTGTAAGTTAATGATGGGCGTTCAATCTCAGATTGCCAAATTGGTGGTTTATCCAGATAAATCAACCATTTGCCATCGGCGGCAGATTTATACAGCCATTTATTACCTGAGCAGATATTTGATGGCATTTCTGATAGCTCTCTGGGTAAGGCTTTTCCTTGATGGATAGCTGCTTTTACCTGTAAGACTTTTTGTAGCATTTCTGATTCCAACATCAGATCATGTGCCTTCAAAATCTGCTTGACATAGCTGGGACTAATTGTGGCATTTTGAGGAAAATACTGTTTTTCTAAAGCTTGTATATTCAGAGAACAAAGATTATTTTTTCTCTGTGCGATCGCGGCATAAAATTCTTGATTTATTTTAAAGTTATTCATTCCATACCAATCACGATATAACTGAGATAATTGTGTATCTTTTTCTGGAGGAATGATTTTATCTAACCCTTGCCACTGGGAAAAAGCTTCTATATTTAGTGCTTGAATCATGGCTTGGGTATAGTCTTGTTCTAGCAATCGCTGTTGCCAAACTACAGGTAGATTATCGATTTTCTCCAGTACGCGGAGTTGCGATCGCCTAATAATTATATTCACCAGTTGACCAATCAAAGACGGTTCATCTTTTAATGATTCACTGAGTTTCCAAGATGCTTCTAGCGATTTCAGCATCTCTTGGTTATTTCCTTGCTGTTGCTTATCTAAAATATCAATGATTAATAAACGTTGTAAATTCACTACCCCGATATAGCTAGGACTAGGAGCCTGAAAATCTCCTTCTTTAATCCACTTGTAATCTATACCCCAGCGTGGTACTTCATTATTTAATAGTAAGTTACGAATAGTAGCGATCGCAGTTTTATTTTTATTGACATAACTACGTAATTTCTTATCTAAGTTATGATTCAATACCTGTGATTTATCATTAAACTGTTTTTGCAACAAGTCCGCAACATCCACAAAAGCTAAGACTTTGTTTTCGGGTACTTTAAACTCTTGGCTAGGTACAGTTAAAAGATTAAATCCTAATTGCCAAGCTGCTATCTCTTGAATTTTTCTGGCTGGGCTGTTTGCTTTTACAGAAAAACTATCAAACACCCCAGACATTTCTGATTTGATTGCTTTTTTTTCTGCTAACAGAGAAGGTTTGGCTGCTTGTAAAACAGGTGTGATTTTCTTAAAAAAATTATCTACAATTGGATTAAAGCTAACTTCTTCAGTCATCACTGACAAAATATCATACTCATTAATTTCTAAAGCTCCTAATGCTAGATAATATTTTTGTAGAGCATCGAGATATTTACCTTCTTTGGCTAGTTGATCAGCAGTTTGTAAAATCTGTGTCTTTCGAGGTTGATTAATTTCGATAATTTTAGCCTGATAAGTTTTAAAGTTTTCTAGTTCTTGGTTGAGAGTGGTCGTTTCTTCTGGACTCAGACTGACTGGGGTAAAATTTTGAGGACAATCTAGGAAATTATTTAAGGGCAGATTTTTTAATTTTTCTAAATTTAGAGAGGCTTTTTCCGGCAGTTCACAAATAATTGCTTTGGGCTGTTCTATTTGAGATTGATTACGTCTAACTATCCCCAGATAACTTTTTTGTGCTTGACTAGGCAGCAATGCAATACTAATAATTCCATTTTGGAGATTATTGATTGGCAATAATTTAATTTTTAAATCTTGATTTGAGATAAATTTATTTACAGAAAAACCAAAAAGCTGATCAATATCATCTGTAAAGCCTTGATTCTGGGAATAATATTGCTGTTGTAGAGAATTAAGCAGACTCACGATGAATCTCTGCTCTTTTTCTTTTTCTAGCTGTTCAAATGTTTGATTTTCCCTATCACTCAGTTCTAATTTTCTAAACCCAGAGGGACATTCAATGCCTTGATTCTTGGGGAATTTAGTTGGTAATTTAGGAGTTATTAATTGATTTTTCTCACTTTCACACAGAGTTGAGAGTGTAAGATATTCATTTCCATCTGTTATGGTAAACATAACAAAGTTAACATAAGTCCGAGAGTTATTTTTCTGGGGTGATAATACAGTCATGGCAACTTTTTTAGCTTTTTTATCAGTAAATATTTGCCATTTATAACCGGGTATACTAGTTTCAAAATTGCTATCTAGTCCTAATTGTTTAATTTGAGTGGCAAAAACTTGCTGTTCTAGAAAATATGCTTGTTGGGCGCGACCTACTGAACCTAAACGGAATAAGATTTGCTTTTTCAGGTCTAATTCTTGAGCAGATATTTGTTGATTTTGTTTGTCAGTAACAGTATTAGCTATAACCTTTGATGTTGTAGTAAAACAAAAAATGAAACTGAGACTAGATAATAAACCAAGTACAGATAATTTCATTGGTGTTATGTGTTTATTTAGTTAACAATAATTAATTATTAATACTAAATTGAATATAGATAGTTTGTGTTTAAACTTCTAAATCTAAAATTCTCATACCAATTCTATGAGAAGCTGCAATTTATAAATCCTGTAGAAAATTTGTATACAAAATTTTTACAACAAGCGATTAATTACATCTTCATAAAGAAACGATATAACTTAGTATTATCACCTGTTATAGATTGTTTTAACGACAAACTACATCCCTAGCATTACTTAAAATGAGGGAGTAAGGGTGTGAGGGTGTAATACTATTTCACTTTAAAAATGATACCGATATGCAAGCAGCGCCTCGACTTCTCCTGACGGAGACGCTGCGCGAACGCTTGGCGAACAGAAGCATAGATACAAAGGAAGTAATTTATATCAGTAATTTCGTGAATTGGTATAAGGACTAGCTAAAGCGATCGCTAAATGATAATTCAGAGTTTCTGTGAGTAAATAAATGGCAGGTAGTTCGGCAATATTATGTTATCGGGAAATTCCAGCACAAGTTAATGATGGTTGCATTTGATTGGGAGAGTTATCTGCAACGAGTTCAATTTTGCCTTGGGCGTTACGTCGCCAGCCAGTTGCTTGGAAAAGCACTGCTTGGGGTTTTGGCATTTTTGCTTGTACTGGTTGTTTGGTGTTGAATGCAGAGATATCACGAGTATCTGACCAGGTGCGATCGCTACTCAATTCCTCTGTGGGGTTTTGCGGTATACCACCCCTTCCTGTAGCAACAAAACTACTACCACTCGTATCTGCACAACCACTAGCAATTTGCTGGGATGAGTCGATGAGATTTGCGGGTAATTCTACTAACCCAGAATTGGGATCAACGCCAATATTATTAATTTCTACATTGCCATTAATATTAAACTGAGAACTGGCGGTAATATCATTTGTGGTGTCAACTCTTGGAGTGAGAGTATCACGAAATTCTAGACCGATAATACCTTGAGTAGTGATGTCGATATTGCCACCATTTCCTTGCACTGCATTGGCAAGGATATCGCTGTTTTCTAAGCCCAAAATAATAGGAGCATTGATGGTGAGGTTGCCACCATTACCCTTACCCTTAGCTTCTGTAGAAATGTAACTGTTATTGCGTAAAATTAAGTCAGATTTGAGATTTAAGTTAATACTACCACCTTCCCCAGAAGCAGTATTAGCAATTACTTGACCCTGGTTTTTGAGTCGTAGGGAATTCGCATTTATACTTAAAACTCCTCCATTTCCCGAACCTTCATTATTCACTCTCACTCTTGCTCCATTCTCTATTTGCAATGTAGGAGTGTTAATGGTTATACTGCCAGCATTTCCACTAGGGCGATCGGGAATTCTCAATGTTTGACGCAAAAGTGTAGGAAGAATTGGAGCAGATGCGTTAATACTGCTATTTAGTTCACCGTTTGGACTTCTACCCCTGATTTCTACTGATTTAGCGGCATTAATGGTTATTGTGCCACCAGCACCAATATTTAAGGTTGCAGTACTAACAGTGCCTCCATTTTCTATAATCAGTTTGGATGTATTGATGTTCAAAGAACCACCATTACCTTGTCCAAATACAACCGAGCCAATATTGGTAGGAGATAAATTTCTTGACTCTATACCTTTAAGTTCTATAGTTCCAGAAACATTCACATTTATGTTTCCACTATCCCCCTTTGCCAGATTGACACTATTAATTACGCCACCGTTGGTAATGGTTATATTCGATGCAATGATGTTCATATTGCCCGATTTTCCAGAGCTATAGGTAGTTGTGGCAATTCCACTATAAATATTCGGAGTTAGCAATGCTGTACGATTAATTTGAATATCTCTAGCAATATTTACATTAATATTACCCCCAGAGTTGGGGCTAAAGTTTTGTGTCAGCAGCAGACCTCCGTCATTGAGGCGTAAATCTCCGGCAGAAACATCAATATCCGCACCTTTTCCTTGGCCTAGATTTTCAGATGTCAAGCGACTAGACATAACTCCTGTCACAATTCCTAAATCTGGTGCTGTCCTGACATCTCCAGAAAGGTCTAATACACCTGTTGCACGAACGCGAATAGTATTAGGTGCTTGGCTGCCCACAGTTTGAATCAAAGCCGCAGAACCATCTTGCAGACTAATATTTTTCCCTTGTAGTTGAATTCCACGACTGGTTAAACCACTGGCATCGACTAAAGACCGATTTGCAAATTGGATGTCTCCGAAACTCTCAACACTTGTATAGTTTAATTGCAGATTTGAAGATGTAGAATTAAGATTAACTGTACCTGCTTGGACTGCACCTAATTCAATTCTGCCATTTTCCGCAGTTAGAACACCACCTGATAAATTGATATTTTGTCCAATTAATGCGATCGCATTTCCTGATTTCACCTCTAAGGTCGATTTGTTATTACTCCTAATTACAGGGGTACGCACTCCTCCTGTTAATTGATGTCCATTACCCTGCACTTGAATATTTCCTGAATCCTTACCCATCTGCAACCCCATAGGTACAGTCATTGTCAGCAAAGGTTTATCCACACCTTGGACAGCACTAAATTCTGTCCCATCAGCAAATTTGATACTATTGGCTGTTGTCCCTATAAAAGAACCACCAATATTTAAGCTGGCATTTTTACCAAAAATCATCCCGGCTGGGTTGAGTAAGAATAAGTTAGCACTACCATTGGCATTTATGGCACCATCTATATTGGAAATATTACCACCAGTCACTCGACTAAAAATGTTTTGAATATCAGTGTCATTATTAAATGATGCCGAACCGCCACTAGGTATAGAAAATTGGCTGAAGCTATGAAATAGATTCTTGCCTACACGAGTACCATCTTTGATAGCGTAACTATTATTACTAGCTTCAACAACCGTTTTGAGAGTGTTGTCAGAAGTTACTTGTGCGTGAACACCATTGTTGTAAACAGCAGATATGCAAATGACACCCAGAACACTCAACCCAGCAAAATTTACTTTCATTAGTTTAGTTCTTGTTTAGATTAAATATATATTGTTCCCATTTGGGTAATCTTTGTAACAATAATTATTTTTCGGCTACAGCAGCACAAGTTAAGGCTGCTGGTATATGCGGAGGTGATTTGGCTGCAAAAAGCTCAATTTTACCTTGGGCGTTACGTCGCCAACTAGTTGCTTGCACAAGGATTTCGGGAGATTTTGGTATTTGCGCTTGTATTCGTTGTTTGGTGTTGAATGCAGAGATATCACGGACATCAGACCAAGTGCGATCGCTCCTCAATTCCTCTGTCGGATTTTGCGGCACACCACCCCTTCCTGTAGCAACAAAACTACTACCACTCGTATCAGCACAACCACTAGCAATTTGCTGGGATGAGTCGATGAGATTGGTTGGTAATTCTACTAACCCAGAATTGGGATCAACGCCAATATTATTAATTTCTACTGTGCCATTAATATTAAACTGAGAACTGGCGGTAATATCATTCGTGGTGTCAACTCTTGGGGTGAGAGTATCACGAAATTCTAGACCGATAATACCTTGAGTAGTGATGTCGATATTGCCACCATTTCCTTGCACTGCATTGGCAATGATATCGCTGTTTTCTAACCCCAAAATGATAGGAGCATTAATAGTGAGGTTACCACCATTACCCTTACCTTTAGCTTCTGTAGAGATAAAACTGTTGTTTCGTAGCAACAAGTCAGATTTGAGATTTAAATTGATGTTACCACCTTCTCCAGAAGCAGTATTAGCAATTACTTGACCCCGATTGTTGAGTCGCAAAGAATTGGCATTTATATTTAAAATTCCCCCATTTCCTAATCCTTCATTATTAACAGTAACTCTTGCTCCATTATTTATTTGCAATGTAGGAGTATTAATAGTTAAACTGCCAGCATTTCCACTAGGGAGTACGGGAAGTCCAAGTGCTAGACGAAAAGCTGTCGGGGAAATTGGAGCAGATGCGCTAATATTGCTTGGTCGTTCACCATTTGGACTACTACCCCTGACTTCTATTGATTTTGAAGCATTAATAGTTATTTTGCCACCAGCACCACTATTGAAGGTTGAAGTAGTAACACTTGCTCCATTCTCGACAATTAGTTTGGATGTATTAATATTCAAAGAACCACCATTACCTCTGCCAAATACAGTTGAGCCAATATTGCTAGAAGATAAATTTCTTGACTCTACGCCTTTGAGTTCTATAGTTCCAGAAACCTTCAAATTGATGTTGCCACTATCCCCTTGTGCAAGATTGTTAGTATTAATTAAGCCGCCATCTGTGATTTTTATATTCGATGCAGTAATATTCATATTTCCCGATGGACTAGAGCCAAAGGTAGTTGTGGCAATTCCACTGGCAATACCTGGATTGAGCAGTGCTGTGCGATTAATTTGAATGTCTCTGACAATATTTACATTAATATTACCCCCAGAGTTCAAGCCATAGGTTCTTGTCACCACAAGACTTCCGTCATTGAGGCGTAAATCTCCGGCAGAAACATCAATATCCGCACCCTTTCCTTGAACTAGATTTTCAGTCATCAAGCGACTAGAAATAACCCCTGTCACAGATCCTAAATCCGGTGCTGTCCTGACATCTCCAGAAAGTTCTAAAACACCTGTAGCACGAACACGAAGACTATTAGGTGCTTGGCTTCCCCGCGTTTGAATCAAGACGGCAGAACCATCTTGCAGATTAATATTTTTCCCTTGTAATTGAATTCCAAGACTGGTTAAACCACTGGCATCTACTAAAGACCGATTTGCAAATTGGATGTCTCCAAAACTCTCAATACTTGTGTAGTCTAATTGCAGATTTGAAGATGTAGAGTTAATATTCACTGTACCTGCTGGGACTGCACCTAATTCAATTCTGCCATTTTCCGCAGTTAAAACTCCACCTGATAAATTGATATTTTGTCCAATTAATGCGATCACATTTCCTGGCTTAACCCCTAAAGTTGATTCGGTATTGTTCCGAATGATGGGAGTAAATAGTCCTCCGGTTAGTTGATGTCCCTTTCCTTGTAATTGAATGTTTCCCGAATTCTGCCCCATTTGCAGTCCGATGGGTACACTCATCGTCAAGAGGGGTGTTGTTGAATTGACAGCACTAAACTCTGTCCCCTCAACGAACTTAATACTATTCGCCGTTGTCCCCACAAAGGAACCACCAATATTTAAGCTGGCATTTTTCCCAAAAATAATCCCGGCTGGGTTGAGTAAGAATAAGTTAGCACTACCACTAGCATTAATTCGACCATCAATATTGGAAATATTACCACCAGTCACCCGACTAAAAATGTTTTGAATGCCAGAAGTAGTATTGAAAGTGGCAGAACCGCCTGTGGGGATAGAGAATTGTTGAAAGCTATGAAATAAATTATTGCCAATAACCCTACCGCCATTAATGGTATAGTTATTCATACCAGACACATCAGTATTAAGAGTTCCATCTTGTATAACTTGTGCCTGAGCATGACTGTTACCCATAGCCAAGATGTAGACTGCACCAATTAAGCCTAAGTTAGCAAGATTTAATTTCATCAGCTTGTGTTAATTATCTACTTGCTGTCTAGTTTTCCCAAGATGTATTGATTAATTGGGCTATCTATGTAATTTTATGGTGAGATTTTTTCAGATTTTGTTAACAGCAGAACAAGTTAATGAGGGTGATAAATTC
Source organism: Nostoc sp. FACHB-190 (assembly GCF_014696905.1). Lineage (NCBI taxonomy): Bacteria > Bacillati > Cyanobacteriota > Cyanophyceae > Nostocales > Nostocaceae > Nostoc > Nostoc sp. FACHB-190. Next base: position 148,551 of record NZ_JACJQW010000012.1, on the reverse strand, counting down.
ACAGAAGATTTATCGGCAATTAACTCAATTTTACCTTGGGCGTTAAGTCGCCAGCCAGTTGCTTGCACAAGGATTTCGGGAGATTTTGGTATTTGCGCTTGTATTCGTTGTTTGGTGTTGAATGCAGAGATATCACGAGTATCTGACCAAGTGCGATCGCTACTCAACCCTTGTATCGGATTTTGTGGTATCCCACCCCTACCAATGGCGACAAAACTACTACCAATATTAGCAGTACAACCATTAGCAATTTGTTGGGATGGGTCAGTCAGGTTCGCGGGTAATGTAACTAAACCAGAATTGGGGTCAACACCAACATTATCAATATCAACTGTACCATTCACCCCAAACTGTGAACTGGCAGTAATATCATTTTCTGGTGTCAGTTGCAAACGGTATTCTAAACCAATAATTCCCTGAGTGGTGATGTTAATATTGCCGCCTTTACCCTGAACAGCATTAGCCGTAATATCGCTGTTTTCTAAACCGACAATTATGGGTACATTAATGCTGATATTGCCACCTGTAGCTGTACCTGTGGCACTAGTATTAATTTTACTACCATAACGCATCAATAGAACATCAGCCACTAGACTAATATTACCTTGATCGCCAGCAGAAACTTCTGCAAGGAGACTGCCTCCTTCCTTCAGTTTGATCTGATTGGCATTGACTAACAAGTTACCTGAATTACCACCACCTGTATTACTGACGGAAATTTGCCCATCATCAAGAACATTGAGCCGATCTGCCACTAGGTTAATTGAACCAGCATTAAAGTTGGTAGTAGAAGTTGCTGAGATGCTACTGGGTAAAATCTGACCATTGCTTAAAGGTTGAGAAATACCCTGTACGTCAATATTTTTAACCTGCAAGTTGATATTACCAGCCGCACCCTTGCCATTTGTGGAGGAGGTAATTTGTCCACCATTGAAAACGCGCAAACTATCTGCGGTCAGGCGAATGTTGCCTCCCTGACCTATAGAATTCTGCCCTATTGCTACAGTGATGCCACTGGAGATGTTATTCACAATATCAAGCACAGGATCGCTAACTTGCACATCGGTGGCTTGAATAGTAATATTTCCGGCTATACCGCTACTCGCCTGTGCAGAGATTGGACTTCCTGAAATCGCACTAGAAATTTTTCCACCGTTAGCAAGGGCGAGTTGCCTGGTGTTAATCGTAATATTGCCCCCTTGTCCCTCTGCTGACATCTCCAGCGCACTGAGTACAGCACTCGTAACACCGCCAGGAGTTTTACCCCGAATATCTAAACTCTCAGTTGCCGTGATCAAAATATCCCCAGTCTTACCCGTTGTCGGATTGGGAAAACCGAACAGGCTAGTACTGATGCGTGCGCCGTCTAGCACTCGTACCCGTTCAGCGTTCACCGTAATTGTGCCACTGGTATTCTGTTGCCCGCCCGAAACTAGGGTTGTAATGGCGCTGATAGTAGGGAATCCTGAGATTGGGTTTGTAAATGGACTATAGCCGCTAACATCTACATCGGTAGCACGAATTGTAATGTTACCTGTTTTAGCATTGTCAATAGACGCAGAAGTCAAGAAGTTAACACCAAAGTTGAAGGAGTTGATCCATGCCCCATTAGCAAGGCGTAATCGTGGAGTATCTACCGTGATATTTCCAGATGTCGCTCTACTGCCAGTCACACTGGTACTTAACCCTGGCAACGCATAATTAGCGGGATGGGAGATACCCATTAAATCCACGAATTCGGTGGTCTTGACAGTAATACCCTGTCCTTGCCCATTCGCTCTAGTAGAGGATTCTATATTTGAGCCATCTTGCAAGGTTAACCCACGTCCCCGGATATTGATTGCCCCTCCCATGTCCCCACTGGTGTTGATATAGGAAGACTGTTGCAGAGTAATTTTGCCCCAGGTTGGTGATGTTGATAAACTCGCTAATTGCCAGTTGCCAGAGGTGGGTATATTCACTGTGCCATTTTTTATTGCCCATAATTCCACATGACCATCTGGTGCAGAGATACTGGCACTCTTGATATCGATTTGTCCCCCAATCATCGCCAGAGTTTGATTTGCTGCCATCGACAATGTTGGCATCCGAAATAAGAAATTGTTGGCAGGTGTACCTTGCACTTCGATTGCTCCGGCATTACGTCCCATTTGCAAGCCTACAGGTACATTCATCGTCAATAATGGTGTCCCCGTCGGATTCACTGCACTAAATTCAACCCCATCAGCAAATTTAATACTATTGGCAGTCGTAGCTACAAAGGAACCACCAATATTTAAGCTGGCATTTTTGCTAAAAATAATCCCGGCTGGGTTGAGTAAGAATAAGTTGGCGTTACCATTGGCTTTAATTAAACCATCAATGTGGGAAACATTGCCGCCTGTTACCCGACTAAATATATTTTGGATGTCTGCGGTATTGCTAAAGACTGCGGAACCATTGCTAGGCACTGAGAATTGGCTAAAGCTATGAAATAAATTGTTGCCGACACGAGTGCCGTTGGTAATTGCGTAATTCTTACCACTAATACTTACAGTCGTGTTAAGAGTCTCATCAGGAGTGACTTGTGCATTAACACCACGATCGCAAACAGTAGAGATGCAGATTGCACCAAGAAGGGCAAACCCAACAAAATTTAATTTCATGAAACAATATCTTAATCTTATATTTGATTATGTATATATAGTTCCCTTGTCAGTAGCTTATATAACATTTAATTTGTCAAGTTAATTAATTTTGAGGTGTAGCAGCACAGGTTAATGCTGTTTGTACCTGAGTGGGAGATTGATTGGCAATTAATTCAATTTTGCCTTGAGCGTTACGTCGCCAGCCAGTTGCTTGGACAAGAACTGCTTGGGGTTTTGGCATTTTTGCTTGTACTGGTTGTTTGGTGTTGAATGCAGAGATATCACGGACATCAGACCAAGTGCGATCGCTACTCAATTCCTCTGTGGGGTTTTGCGGTATGCCACCCCTTCCTGTAGCAACAAAACTACTATTACTAGTATCAGCACACCCTGTAGCAATTTTTTGAGATGGATCGCTGAAATTTACTGGTAATTCTATTAAACCCGAATTGGGGTCAACACCAACATTATTCACTTCCACCGTACCATTTACCCCAAATTGTGAACTAGCAGTGATATCGCTTTCTGCTGTCACTTGGGGACTATATTTTAATCCGAAAACTCCGTGAGTTGTAATGGCAATGTTCCCACCTCTGCCTTGCACCGCATTAGCTACAATATCACTGTTTTCTAAAGCAAAAATAATTGGTGCGTTAATCGTAATATTACCGCCATTACCTACACTACCTGATGTGGCGTTGATGGCACTATTATGGCGCATCAATAAAGTATTAGCATTGACAATGATATTACCACCTTCGCCAACTTGTGTAGTTGCAGTAATAGCACCCTGAGTATCTAACATCACAAAGTTAGCATCAATCCCAACTTTTCCTGCATTACCTGTACCATCATTCCTGACATTCACTAATCCACCATCAGCCACCCGCAACTGCTGGGTTGTAATATGCACATCTCCACTATTCCCAGTCAACACTCTTGAGGAACCAGCTTGCTGCACAGTTGATGAACCGATAAAACTTGGAATTAAGAAAGATTGTGCTGGCTTACCAGCAACTTCCACTGACTCGGAAGCATTGAGAATGACATTGCCAGCATTGCCACTAGCATAAGAAGAAGCTTCAACTCTTGCCCCATGATGAACCGACAATTTAGCTGTATTCACAGTTAAGTTACCAGAATTACCCGCACCCAAAGTTGAAGAACTCAAGGAACTAGGCGCAAAACTAGTTGAAGCAGTTTCAAAACCAGAGACGTGGATAGATTCGGCGGCGTTGACTGTCAAATTTCCCGCCGCACCCGTGAAAATTGTGGAAGTTGTCACCACAGCACCATCTAAAATCACTAATTTATTTGTAGAAACATTGACATTTCCACCTTTCCCAGAAAAAAAAGTCAAACCAGAAATGCCACTACGATTACTTGGTCTTTTGCCTACACCTGCTACTTGAATTGTTCCAGAGGCATTGACCGTAATATTACCTCCGCCTACAGAAGTACCAGAATTATTTGTCAAAATTATGCCGCCATTATTGGCAATCAAATCTTTAGTAAATATTTCAATATTGGCTACCATCCCAGTACCAAAAGCACTTGCTCTAATTGCACTGGTCGTATTGCCACTAGTATTATCACCAGTGACTGTAAGTAATTCCGATGTATGAACCGAAATCTTACCTGGTTTATTGACATTGGTATTATTCTGCACCGACACACGAGAACCACCACTCAAGGTTAAACTCGCACCCCAGATGTTAATTTCGCCATTTCCACCTGTAGAAAGTAAAGATTGCTGAGATAGAGTAATGTCCCGAAAATTCTGCACATCTTGATAACCAAGGCTCCAGCCTAGATTATTAGAAGTGAGGCTGACAGTTCCACCATCAACAGCACCGAGTTCAATTCTTCCTTGAGGAGTGGAAAGAGTACGGCCACTTATTGAAACATCTCCGCCAACTAATGCTAAGGTTTTGTTTGTCGGGACTTGCAGTGGGATTGTAGAAGCTTGAACTTGGATTGCGGCTGGATTCTGCCCCATCTGTAAACCAATGGGTACACTCATGGTTAACACAGGAGAAATTGTTGCGTTGGTGCTAAACTCATTGCCATCTGCAAATTTGATGCTATTTGCTGTTGTGCCGATAAACGAACCACCTACATTTAAACGAGCTTTGTCCCCAAAGATAATTCCTGCCGGGTTGAGCAAAAACAGATTCACACCGCTATTAGTTTTGATGGAACCGTTAATGTAGGAAACATCACCACCAGTCACCCGGCTAAAAATGTTTTGGATGCCAGAAGTAGTATTGAAAGTGGCAGAACCGCCTGTAGGGATAGAGAATTGCTGAAAGCTATGAAATAAATTATTGCCAACAGCCGTACCGCCAGTGATGTTGTAACTATTACTTCCAGACCCAGGAGACACAGCAGTGCCGAGAGTACCATCAGGTTTGACTTCTGCCTGAGCATGACTGTTACCCATAGCCAAGATGTAGACTGCACCAATTAAGCCTAAGTTAGCAAGATTTAATTTCATCAGCTTGTTTTAATTATCTACTTGCTGTCTAGTCTTCCCAAGATGTATTGATTAATTGGGCTATCTATGTAATTTTATGGTGAGGTTTTTTCAGCTTTTATTAACACCAGCACAAGTTAATGAGGGTGATAAATTCACAGAAGATTTATCAGCAATTAACTCAATTTTGCCTTGGGCATTGGGTCGCCAGCTAGTACAACAAGGCAAAAGTAAAAAGTAAGAATAACTATACCACAAGCCTTTTAGCAATTTCTTATGGTCTGTTGATTTCCGCCGACCTGTACTAGTTGCTTGGACAAGTGTTTCTGGTGATTTAGAAATTTGGGTTTGTACTGGTTTTGTGGTGTGGAATGCAGAGATATCACGGGTATCTGCCCAAGTGCGTAGACGCAGAGGGTCTTATCGCTAGACATCGCTCCTCAGCTTCACCCCTGAGAAATCCGGGTACTGCTATTGTTTTTCGTTCAATCTGGCTTTTGCTGCTGCTCTGACAACTCGATTTGCATCTTGCAAGAGAAATTGGAGAATTTCTATGGTGACTTGCGGATGTTGGCTAATCACATAACGTTCATACCAAGGAAATGAACGTAATTTTTGTAAATTTTGAGCTAAATATTCAATAGGTGCGGCGGGATGTTGGAGAAGTGCCAAACGAAATGGTATTGTATCCAGGGTATAAAACCTGGGTTCAATAAAATTAGCTAGATATTTACTCGCAATTATAGGAGAGATTTGAATTAATCTTTTAACTGCCGCTATAAAAACTTTATGCTCTTTCCGCTTATGACCACGAGAATAAACAATATATTCATAATGGTCATATTGATAATTATTAGCCAAATTTTCTAGTATATGAATCGGAGTATTGATATTATTAGCAACAGCTAGTTGTACAAGTTTATTTTTGTCTTGGGCGAGTTTTTCTAAGCAATTTTTACTTTTGGGACTGCTATAGGCTTCTATGATCCGAGGATTTTTGGCAACGGCTTCGCGGATCAGTACTGATTTATGCTTGGCTAGTTCAGCTAATTTTGGCAGTGGCGTATGCTCATCAATCGCTTCGTTGTATTGAAGGATAAAATTACTTGTATTTGCAAACTTTTCTTGGTAAATTTTTAAAGCATATTGACGAACTTCTGGATGTGTATCGTATAATGATTTCTCGATAAACTCTGATGATGTATTGGGATTTTGTAACATCAATAAACGTAATCGATATTCTTTAAATTTGGTTATTCTCTCGCAAACTACATCAGATATATGGGGATGAGAAGCTACTGCTGCATATACATCTACACTACGAATATCTAAAATTTCTAATAAGAGTTCTGAAGATAGCTCAGGATTACAAACCACCTGTTGACAAATATTCCGTACTGCTTCCCAATAAATATCAACTGGTGTAATTTTCAGCAGTTCTAATAATTGAGGAATTGGAGTCATTGCACTTGTGGCTAGTGCATATTGTTCTTGTTGATGTATTTCTTCAATTTGAGTTCCTTCATAGCTATATGGTTCGCTAAAAAGTCTCCAGTGTAGATAAATATTATGAGGTTTTGTCTGAGGAAAGTGTAACTGTAATTGCTGTTGTAATTCTTGTGGAAGAGCAGGATTATAGGCAAGCTTTTGCAGTATACGAATATCTTGGCTTTGATAAAGAAGCAGTAAAATCTCTAATGGAGTATGCGGATTTTTAGCTACATTAGCTTGAACAGATATATTGCGATCGCCTGATAATCTTGCCAAACATTCTGGCGGTGTTTGGCTATTTAAAGCCACTGCTTGACGAACACGAACGCTCTTATCTTGGGTTAGTCTTTGAAGTATATCTAAATCAGCACTAGGATGACCAGCAACACATTCTCGAATTCTCCAATCAGAGGATTGCGCTAACGATTTTAAGTCACTTAATTCTAAATTGGGATGTTTTGCAACTCGCCATCTAATCAATGACCATTTACTTTGACAAAGTTCCCGCAACTTTTCTACTTGTGTATGGGGATGGGTGGCTAAAAATCTTTCTTGAAAAAAATCATTAACGATTGACCTTGGTAAACTAGGATTTAGCATAGTAGCTTCCCTTATTACCCGACTACGATGATCGGCAAGTTCAATTAAACATTCAAGAGGTGTGTTTTTATTTTTAGCAACTTCAATCAGAGTGGTAATTTTAAATTTTTTATTTAAGAATTGACGTAAATATGCGGGTGGAGTATCGCTAGATTTAGCGATGGCTACTTGCACATATTCTGAAGTTTGCTTGAGTTGCAAATCAGGTGTAATTCCCAATTGCCACAAAATAAATTGATAATAATGTCCTTTAGAATGGTTAATGCTATTGCATCCAACTGCGGCAAAGTTAGAAAAGCTCGCTTCGACAATATGTGGTAATTTATTTTCTGCATATTCTTGCCAGCCTGAATCCATTTCTCCGGCAATATTGACGTGCATTTTGATTAATTCATGAATAAACGCATCGCCAGAGGGATTTTCTGCGGCTAATTCTAATACTTGTTTACTAACTTGAGGATTCTGCACAATTCCCACTAAATGATAATGATATCCAGAAATGGCGAATCTGTGTAACCATTCTTGAGGGGCATCGTCACAAGCTAATATTGCCTGTAGGGATGAACCGGGAATTACTGATTCTGGATTTTCTAAATCTAGTGTCGGGAAAATAGGATTGTGAAGAAAATCTTGGGGAAATTCTTCTGCCAAGAGAAATAAAGTATAAGTTGGAGTATGCGGATTTCTAGCTACAGCTTGACGGACTTTTATATCTTTATGTCTTGCCAATTCTGTTAATAATTCTGGTGTCGTATTCAGATTATTAGCAACAGCAATTTCTGATTGATCACTGACTTGCATCAATTCCACCACTCATCCTTTGATAGACTAATATCCTGTTCACTATTGAGAAATAGCTTTACAGGTTAATTGTGTTGGTACAGGAATAGAAGATTTATTGGCAACTAGTTCAATTGTACCATCGAGACGACGATGTACACCTGTTGCTTGGACAAGAGTTTCTGGTGATTTTGATATTTGGGCTTGTGCTGGTTTTGTGGTGTGGAATGCAGATATATCACGGACATCAGACCAAGTGCGATCGCTCCTAATATCCTGTGTCGGATTTTGTGGTATTCCACCCCGTCCTGTGGCGACAAAACTACTACCACTTGTATCAGCACATCCAGTAGCAATTTGTTGGGATGTATCGGTAATATTCGCGGGGAGTTCAACTAAACCCGAATTGGGATCAACACCAACATTATTAATTTCTACTGTGCCATTCACCCCAAACTTTGAACTGGCAGTAATATCATTTTCACTGGTCAGTTGTGAACGATATTCTAAACCGATAATTCCCTGAGTGGTAATGTCAATATTACCGCCTTTACCTTGGAAAGCATTAGCAACAATATCACTATTTTCTAATCCGACGATGACAGGAGCATTAATGGTAATATTGCCACCGTTGCCATTACCGCCTGCTTCTGTTGTGATTGTACTACCATCACGAAGCAAGAGAAAGTCTGCAACATCTAAATTGATGTCGCCACCTTGCCCAGAGGCAGTAGTCGCTCGAATACGACCGTTCTCCAAAAAAATTTGCTCTGCTTGAATGCTTAACTGTCCCGCATTACCTGTTCCAGAGTTTGTCAGGTTGATGTAAGCACCATCGCGGACTTTGAGGCTGTTGGTTGTAATATTCAATCTACCTGCATTACCCGTAGGAGCATCTGGTAAACCATAAAATTGTCTGGCAGTCTCATTGAGAATGGGCGCACTGGCAGCAATGGAAGAACTGAAGATATTTTGCCCCCCTATTAAAATATCATTTGCCTGGATAATTAATGCCCCTGCATTGCCTGTGGCTTGGGTGCTGGTGTTGATTGATGCACCATTTTGGATAACTAATTGATTGGTTTGAATCGTCACATTACCTGCTTCCCCATTGCCTAATGTCATACTGCCGATCAAAGTTGGAGCTTGAGTGAACTGATTGATGCCAGTGATGATCAGGCGTTCTGCCACATTCACACTGACATTGCCACTATTTCCTAAATTATTTGATTGTTTAGCATCGCCAAATATGCCAAACACTGGTAAGCTGCTCGCCGACAACACAGTTCCAGCCTGCATTGTCAAATTTGGAGTAGTAACAGACACATTACCCCCATGCCCAGAACCTGTAGTAAAGCTACCGATACCACTAGCCACTGTTGGTAAGATTGGGTGTACACCTACCATGTCTATGGATTGCTGTGCTACTACTGTGACATCACCCGCATTACCGCTACCCGTCCCAGGTATTCTCGCCAACCGGATAGCAGAGGTAAAAATATCCCCTCCATCTGAAAGCTGTAATTTTCCTATAGAGACATGGATATTGCCGCTATTACCAGTCCCTGATGTATAAGCATTAATTCCACTAGGAGTAAAACTGATCGGATGAGCTGCGATCGCTGTCATATCTTCTGCTACCTTGACGGAAATATCACCCCCATGCCCAGTTGCACTAGGAAAGACAACCGTTGTAATTACGCCACTTTCTTGCAGATGCAATTGACGCGCCACTACATTCACATCTCCTCCATCTCCTGATGCGTAAGTTTGACTAGCAATACGGCTACTGCTACTTCCTGTTGGTAATAAAGGAGATTTGACAGCAACAGTCCCACTAATAGCAACTGTATCTGCTCCTACCTCTACCTTCCCTGCTGCTCCCCTACCCAGGCTCAAGGTTTCAATCGCTGCACCATCTTTTAAAGTCAACTGTCCGGCTTGAATCTTGACTGCTCCCCCATTTCCCGTTGCTGTCTGCGCCACCTGATTGACAATCCAAGCACTGGGAGCTTGAGCATTGGCATTGATTCCACCCAAAAACAGCGATCGCTCTGCATTCACGGTAATATTACTACCCTGTCCACTACCTGTATTTGCACTAGCAATTTGTGATTGGTCGAGGCGAATGTCTCTCCCTACTACCTGAATTCCGCCAAACGGATTACCTACAGGATTGGGATTCCATAAGGAAGAGCGTTGTGTAAAGTGAATATCGCGGAAATCTTGCACTTGTGCATAATCTAGCTGTAATCCTGTGGGTGTGGATATTAAATTAACTGTCCCACTCCCGACTGCACCGATTTCAATGCGACCAACTGGTGCAGTAATTACACCCCCTGTCAAGTTAATATCTCCACCAACTAAGGCAATGGTTTTGGTCGGACTGCCAATTATGCCTAAATTATTGGTCGGGACAATCCCATCATTGGCTTTTCCATTGACTTGAATTGGTTGTGCATTACTACCCATTTGCAACCCAATAGGTACACTCATTTTTAACAATGGTGTATTACTGGGATTCGTGGCACTAAATTCTACGCCATCGGCAAATTTAATACTATTTGCTGTTGTCGCTACAAATGAACCGCCAATATTTAAGCTGGCATTTTGCCCAAAAATAATCCCGGCTGGGTTGAGTAAAAATAAATTGGCACTATACTGGGCGCGGATTTCACCATCAATGTTGGAAATCTGACCACCAGTCACTCGACTAAAAATATTTTGAATATCAATGTCATTATTAAATGATGCAGAACCATTTGTCGGGATAGAGAATTGACTAAAGCTATGAAATAAATTGTTGCCTACACGAGTGCCATCCTTGATGGTGTAACTATTGCCACTACTTTCTACAAGTGTTTTGAGGGTGCTATCGGGAGTTACTTGTGCGTGAACACTATTGTTGTAAACAGCAAATAAGCTGATTATACTTAGCACACCAAACCCGACAAAAGTTAATTTCATTGATCCAGTTCTTGTTTTTATTATGTGTTTATAGTTCCCAATCCAGTCAATTTTGTAACGGTAATTAGTTTTGAGGTACAGATGCACAGGTTAAGGCGCGTTGTATCTGCGAGGAAGATTTAGCGGCAATTAATTCAATTTTGCCTTGGGCATTACGTCGCCAAGAGGTAGCTTGGACAAGAGGCTGTGGTGGTTTTGGTATTTGGGCTTGTGCAGGTTGTGTTTTGTGAAATGCAGAGATATCACGAGTATCAGACCAAGTGCGATCGCCCCAAATCTGCTGTGTGGGATTTTGCGGTATTCCACCCCTACCTGTAGCGACAAAACTACTTCCACTATTAGTAGAACAACCATCAGCAATTTGCTGCGACGGATCATTCACATTTGCGGGTAGTTGATTTAAACCAGAATTGGGATTGACGTTGGGTGCGGTGATCTGCACAGTCCCATTCACACCAAACTCGGAACTGGCTGTAATATCGTTGTCGGCCGTTAGTTGGTTACGGTATTCTAAACCGATAATGCTGTTAGTCGTAATGTTAATATTCCCACCACGACCACGCACAGCGTTAGCAATAATATCACTATTACCAGTGGCGATGACAAACGGCGCATTGATACTAATGTTACCACCGTCGCCTGTATCGCCTGCTTCAGCATTCAGGAGACTGCGATCGCGCATCAGCAAAAAATCAGACAGATTTAACACTAAGTTACCACCATCACTAGCAACAGTAGAGGTGCTGATTTGAGCATTTTCCTTAAGAATAAGCGATCGCCCGGTAATCTCCACCGTCCCACCATTACCTGTTCCGGTGCTGCGACTGGTAATTTGTGCGCCAGTTTGCAAGTTAATGCGATCGCCTGCGGTAATATTTAAGTTACCCGCTTTTCCTGATTGGGATGAGGCGGTGGAAACAGTAGCATTGTCAATTAAATCTAAAGTTCCAGTGTTAAATTTCACCGTACCACTGTCACCACTACCCGAAGATTGACTACTAATGGTGCTTTGATTGAGTGCGATCGCCTGAGACTTAACATCAATTGCACCAGCATTCCCCATCCCTGTGGTGTTGCTAGAGATCATACTTTGATTGCTGAGTTGCAAAGTACCTGTATTCAGGGCAATCTCCCCACCTTTACCGCTACCACTGGTATTGGCTGAAATTGTACTATTGTCAAGTTCTATGGTGTTAGGCACATTAAATATAATATCTCCCGCATTGCCAGTGGCAGAGGTTGAAGAGTTAACAGAACTACCATTGAGGAAGGAGAGGCGATTTGTGGTGACATTGACATCTCCAGCTTGTCCAGTACTGTTTGTAGTGGTGAAAATTTGACTATTATTCAATGTCGTTAAACCTGGACTGGTGAGCGTGACATTTCCGGCGGAGTCGCTGCCGTTAGTATCGCTTTCAATCAGGGTGTTGGTCAGGGTAAGATTACCGACACTACTAATGCTGACATCGCCCGATCTCCCTGTGCCATTAGCTGGAATGCTGATTGTAGCTATGAGTGGGATTTCGAGGGTGAGTGGTCTACTCGTTTGGATCGCCAGATCATCGATCGCCAAATCTCCCCGTCCCCAAATAGACACCGCCCCCGCCGCCGCAGTAGAAGATGTTGTTAATATTGTCAGTCCAGATATCTGGTTTTGAGCATCTAATGTTACAAAACCAGAATTGTTTGCCGTTCCTTGGGGCGCAATGCTCAAACTATACAAGTTACTACCGTTACCAAGAATATCTCCGTTTTTTGCTCTCAGGACAATATCACCACCCTTACCGCTATTCCCTAAAACTGAGTAGGACAATGAGTTTACATTACTCTGGTTAAAGATATTGCCATTGGTTGTAGTCAGGGCAATATTGCCGCCATTGCCACTATTCCCGAAGTTGGAGTTGGAGTAAGAGTAAAAAAAGTTCTGCCAGTTCTGGTTGAAGATGTTGCCATTGGTTGCAGTCAGGGTGATATCACCGCCATTACCGCTATTCCCGAAGTTTGAGTTAGAAAAAGATATCAAAACGCCTTTGCTAATGAGGTTGCCATTGGTTACAGTCAGGTTAATATCGCCGCTATTGCCACTATTCCCTGAAATTGAGTAGGCAAAAGATGCCAACCAGCCGTTGTTAATGAGGTTGCCATTGTTTACAGTCAGGTTAATATCACCGCCATTCCCACTATTATTCACCCCAAATGTTGATGAATATACTAAGCCATTGATAAAAAGATTACCGTTAGTGGTAGTCAGGGCAATATCGCCGCTATTTCCACTATCCCCAAAATACGAAAAAGACGAGGAATCTAAGTTTCCCGTGACAATATCCCCAGAGGCAGTTAAGTTAATTAAACCACCATCTCCCCCTGTTGTATTTGATGTCTGGATACTGCTCACCCTAATACTTCCCGGTGGCAAACCTGCCACTGTCCCCGTCGTGAAGCCTAATTGCGGCAAATTAGATGTCGGTACTGATGCCACTCCTGCCCGTAAAATCGCCGCAGGTTGTGTTGTGAGTATCAGATAATCTGGGTCGGTGCTGGGAACGCTCACATCAGGGCCGGTAATCACAATATTACCCCCCTCAATGCTTCCTGTCGCCTCCACCTTTAATGCTACCCCTGTGTAGTCACCAAACACCACATCCCCATTAGCATAAATTATCGGGTCAAACAAACTCACAAACTTCCCTGGAGTCCCTGCTAAAGTTTGAAATGAGAGATTGCCACCACTCAGGAAATGTGCATCCCCAGAAATATTCCCGTTGCTGATTAAACTCAGATTCCCCCCACTTTGAAGGGCGGCTACTGGATGATTCAATGCCAGGATATCAATGTTTTGATTTCCTTGAATTGTTAAGTTTCTGCCTGCTTGGGCAAGAAATGGAGTTGTGGCATTATCTCTAATTTTCACAGTATCTTGCGCTTTGAGGCTTAAATCTCTCCCTGCTACCAGTTCTCCTTGTAAGTCCAGGCTACCCGCTTCTAATGTTAAATCTTGTCCGGTGGTGAGATGACTCTCTACGCGAATCGGTGCGGCATTCTGCCCCATCTGTAACCCGATTGGTACACTCATTTTTAACAATGGTGTATTACTGGGGTTGGTGGCACTAAATTCTACGCCATCGGCAAATTTAATACTATTTGCTGTAGTTCCGACAAAGGAACCACCAATCTGCAATTTGGCATCTTTCCCAAAAATAATCCCCGCAGGGTTGAGTAAGAATAAGTTGGCGTTACCATTTGCTTGAATTAAACCATCAATGCGGGAAACATTGCCGCCTGTTACCCGACTAAATATGTTTTGGATGTCTGCATCATTGTTAAAAACTGCGGAACCATTGTTGGGAACGGAGAATTGGCTGAAGCTATGAAATAAATTATTGCCGACACGAGTGCCGTTAGTAATGGTGTAATTATTGCTACTACTCACAGCCGTGTTAAGAGTCCCATCAGGAGTGACTTGTGCATTAACACCACAAGCGCAAACGGTAGAGATGCCGAGCGCACCAACAACGGCAAACCCAATAAAGGCTAATTTCATGAGAAGATATTTTAATCTTGTATTTTATTCTGTATAAATTCTTCCCTTTTTTGTAGCTTATCTAACATTGAGCCTGTCATGTGAATTAATTTTGAGGTATTGCTGCACAGGTTAAGGCTGTCTGTATCTGACTAGGAGATTTATCAGCAATTAATTCAATTTTGCCTTGGGTGTTACGTCGCCAGCCAGTCGCTTGCACAAGGGTTTCTGGTGATTTTGGCATTTGGGCTTGTACTGATTGTGTTTTATGGAATGCAGATATATCGCGGACATCAGACCAGGTGCGATCGCTCGTAATATCCTGTGTGGGATTTTTGGGTACACCACCCCTACCGGTAGCCACAAAACTACTACCAGTATTGCCAATACAACCACTAGCAATTTGTTGGGATGGATCGGTGAAATTATTTGGTAATTCTACTAAACCAGAATTGGGATCAACACCAACATTATCAATCTGCACAGTGCCATTAACATTGAATTGGGAACTAGCGGTAATATCATTGCTCAACACTTCTCTCGGATTCAGCAGATTCCGATACTTCAACCCAATCATTGCCTCAGTGGTGATGTGAATATTACCACCCCTGCCCTCGACTGCATTGGCAATAATGTCACTGTTTTCTAACCCGATAATATTGGGAGCATTAATTTTAATGTTACCCCCATTACCGCCTGCCTCTGCACTGATGTAACTACCATGACGCATCAATAAAACATCACGCACTTGCAAGTTAATATTACCGCCTTCACCTGCCTTAGCTTCCGATCGCAGTTTGCTTGCTTGATCCAACTTGAGATAATTAGCTTGGATCAGCATATTACCAGCATTTCCCGTACCTTTGCCACTCACTACAATTTCGCCGCGATCGCTCAGACTCAAATTCTTCGTGGTCAGATTTACTGAACCCGCAACACCAGGGCTTGTGGAAGAAGCATACAAGCCACTGGGGCCAGTCGCATCCAACGAGTAAAGTAGTTGCCCACTCGGCACTTGACTGACACCTGCAATATTCACAGAATTGGCTTGAATAGCAATATTTCCGGCAGTACCGTAGGTTTCAGTTGAAGTAGAAATTCGACCTCCGTCGATTAAGTTGATTTGACCAACATTAAAAGTAATGTTGCCACCTTGTCCCTGACCTAAACTAATCAGTTTTTCAGTAGCGAAATCATAGTTACCATTTGTTGAGGCAAAAAATCGGCTGGCGACTCCCGTTGAAGAACTACCAGCCACCGTTACTTCATCAGCATTCACAATAATATTGCCCGATGCACCTTCACCATAAGTACCAGTCCGAATGCCAGGGCCATTTAAGACTTCGAGTTTACCGACATTGAGAATGATATCTCCACCTTTGCCTGTGGCATATTCACGGTTACTTGTACTCATCCCGGTTAAAAATGCCGGTTCACCTGTGGCAGTTTCACCAGTCACACTTAAATTCTGGGCTGTAACAATAATATTGCCCCCATCACCAGTACCTCTGGCGGTAGCACGTAATTCAGCCCCATCTCGAATGTTGACTTGTGCAGCATTAATGGAGACATTACCACCCCGACCTTGAGAATTATTCATGGTATTAGATGCTAAGGTACTCACACTAAATCGCTGTTTTGTTGGTGTATAGATTGCTTCCCCGATTAAATTGACAGTTGCAGCTTTAACTGTGATGTTGCCTGAATCGCCAATTCCATAGGCACGGGTGTTAATTTGTGCGCCATTTAAAACATTGAGAGTTGGCGTTTCAATGGTCACATCCCCACCCCTTCCCTTAGCTGTTGGTTGGGAGTAAGCTGCAATTGCAGTGTTAGCCAGGGCTGGCTGACCAATTAGTTCTAGGGATTCCGAAGCTTTGATGAGAATGCCTTGTCCTGAACTTGTGCCTAAAGTGTGGGAAGTAATAGTAGAAGAGCCAGACAAAGTGATTTTCTGCCCTTGGAGAGCGATCGCACCACCTTGTTTTCCACTAGTATCAACCTTGGCTGCGTTCCTCAAGTTAATATTTTGGAACTGATTTACACGATTAAAATCTAAGCCAAATCCAGCCGTATTTGCCGACAGTCCCACAAAATTATTTGCCGCAACGCTACCTAATTCAACTCTGCCATCACTCGCAGTAATTGTACTCTGATCAAAATTTAAGTTACTGCCTACTAGCGCAAACGTATTTTTCGCGGGAACTGCTAATTTTGCCCGATAAACGTTAATCGCACCAGAATTGCTGCCCATTTGCAAACCAATTGGGACATTCATCGTCAATAAGGGTGTGGTCATCGGATTGACGGTAAATTCATTGCCATCAGCAAATTTGATACTATTTGCAGTTGTGCCAATAAAAGAACCACCCACCTTTAACTGAGCTTTGTCCCCAAAGATAATCCCGGCTGGGTTAAGCAAAAACAGATTCACACCGCTATTAGTTTTGATAGAACCGTTAATGTAGGAAACATCACCACCAGTCACCCGGCTAAAAATGTTTTGGATGCCAGAAGTAGTATTGAAAGTGGCAGAACCGCCTGTAGGAATAGAGAATTGTTGAAAGCTATGAAATAAATTCTTGCCAATAACAGTACCACCATTAATGGTATAGTTATTCATGCCAGACACATCAGTGTTAAGAGTTCCATCTTGTATAACTTCTGCCTGAGCATGACTGTTACCCATAGCCAAGATGTAGACTGCGCCAACTAAGCTTAAGTGAACAAAATTTAGTTTCATCAGCCAAACTTGTAATGATCTGCTTGCTGTCTAGTCTTCCCTAGAGGAAGTGAGTAATTTGCTTGGCCGTGTAATTTTGTAGTGAAATTTTTTCAGCTTTTATTAACAGCAGAACAAGTTAATGAGGGTGATAAATTCACAGAAGATTTATCAGCAATTAACTCTATTTTTCCTTGGGCATTACGTCGCCAGGATGTAGCTTGGACAAGTATTTCTGGTGATTTTGGTTTTTGGGCTTGTGCTGGTTTTGTCTGGTGGAATGCAGATATATTGCGGGTGTCTGACCAAGTGCGATCGCTCCAAACTTCCTGTGTGGGGTTTTGCATTATGCCACCTCTACCTGTAGCGACAAAACTACTACCATTGGTATTAGAACAACCACTAGCAATTTGTTGCGATTGCTCTGTGAAATTTCCAGGCAGTTCAACTAAACCGGAATTTGGATCAACACCAACATTGTTAATTTCCACTGTACCATTCACCCCAAATTGCGAACTGGCAGTAATATCATTTTCTAGGGTCAATTGCGGACGATATGCTAAACCGATAATTCCTTGAGTAGTGATGTTAATATTGCCACCCCGACCTTGAACTGCATTGGCAATAATATCACTATCTTCTAAGCCCACGATGATTGGAGAATTAATTGTGATACTGCCACCATCACCTGTACCTCCTGCTGTCGCAATAATCTTGCTACCGTGGCGCAAAAGCAACACATCAGATTGCAGATTAATGCTTCCGCCTCTTCCTGAATTGGTGTTAGCCAAAATTTTGCCAGCATTATCTAGCTTGATCATCTCTGCATTAATGTAGAGATTTCCGGCATTACCAACTCCTTGATGATTGACTCGCACCAATCCCCCATCTGTAATTTCTAAGATTGGTGTATTAATAATCAGATCCCCTGAATTACCTGTAGGCAAAGCAGATAGTCCGAAAGCTTTTTGAAAGCTTAAAGGTAGAACCGTTGCACTCGCACCAATCTGACCTGATTTACCCGATGCGGCACTCACACCACTCACAAGAATCTTCTCTGAAGCATTAATTTGTAAAGTTCCAGCATTGCCTTGACCAAGGGTAGTAGCCCCAATACCTGCGCCTTGAGATACTTTTAGCCTGGGTGTATTGATAGTGACATTCCCTGCATTCCCCCTATTAAAGCTAACAGTTCCCAGCAAAGTGGCACTGAAACTGATGGGAGTTTCACCAGACAAATCAATAGACTCAGAAGCAGTGACAAATAAGTTTCCGGTTGAGCCACGACCGAAACTAGCACCTGTAATCGAACCGCCATCTTGGGCTTGCAATTGCCGTGTTGTGACTTGAATATCACCAGCCCTTCCCACTCCACGAGTTTCTGACATAATCCCACTCCGATTGGTTGCAGGTTTTAAAGGTGAAAACCCAATCAGTTGTATAGAATCTGCCTCTACGAAAATATTTCCTGCCCTTCCAGAACCGTATGTATGAGCGTTAATTCTTCCCCCATCTTGAAGTAGTAATTTTGGTGCAGTAATCGTCACATTACCACCAGCACCAGTGATGCTATTCGTCACCAATAGGCTTTGGCTAAATCCAAAATTACCAACTCCTCGAAGTTCTAGAGACTCACTGGCATTGACTATAATATCGCCAGAACCTTGATTTCCTTGGTTGGTGAGCAGAATTACAGAACCTTCCTTCACACTAATATTTCTGCCTTGTAATTGAATCGAACCGCCAGATGTACCACTGGTGTTAGCAAGAGCTTGATCTGAAAAGCGAATATCTCCGAACTTCTGCACATTGCTATAGTCAAAATTCCAGCCGAGAGATGATGAACTGAGATTAACTGTTCCAGCAGCACTGCCAAGTTCTAAATGTCCAGAAGGGGCGCTCACAATGCCACCATCTAAGTCAATCTCTCCTCCTATAAGTGCTAGAGTTTTACCAGAAACCTGCAAACCAATGGGTGTTGTTCCCATCTGAGGTGGTGTATTTCCTTCTATCAAACGATGTCCGGTATTTTGGACAGTAATTTTTCCAGGATTCTGCCCTATCTGTAAGCCGATGGGGACACTCATGGTTAATACAGGGGATTGAGTTATGTCGGTATTAAACACCTTACCATCAGCAAATTTAATACTATGGGCTGTAGTTCCGACAAATGAACCACCAATACTTAAACTGGCATTCTTCCCAAAAATAATCCCCGCAGGATTGAGTAAGAATAAGTTGGCACTACCATTAGCACTGATAGCGCCATCTATGTTGGAAACATTACCACCAGTCACCCGACTAAAAATATTTTGAATATCAGTAGCATTATCAAATGATGCTGAACTACCTGTAGGTAGGGAAAATTCGCGGAAGCTATGAAATAAATTGTTACCAACACGAGTGCCATCAGTTATGCTGTAATTATTACTACCGATCACATCAGTGTTGAGTGTGTTGTCAGGAGTTACTTGGGCGTGAACATAACTGTTGTCAAAAGCACAGATACAGATCGCGCCAAGAACAGCAAACCAGACAAAAGTTAATTTCATTAATCCAGTTTTTGTTTTTACTACGTATCTATAGTTCCCAATTCAGTAAATTGTGTAACGGTAATTAATTTTCGGCTACAGCAGTACAGGTTAAGGCTGGTGATATCTGCGAAGAAGATTTAACTGCCACTAACTCAATTTTTCCTTGGGCGTTACGTCGCCAGCCAGTTGCTTGGACAAGGGTTTTTGGGGATTTAGGGATTTGTGCTTGTGCTGGTTTTGTGGTGTGGAATGCAGAGATGTCACGAGTGTCTGACCAAGTGCGATCGCTTCTCAATTCCTGTGTCGGATTCTGCGGTATCCCGCCTCGTCCTGTAGCCACAAAACTACTGCCATTTGTATTAGAACAACCACTGGCAATTTGTTGTGATGTATCAGTGACATTTGCTGGTAATTCTACTAAACCAGAATTGGGATCAACACCAATGTTGTTAATTTCCACTGTGCCATTGACATTAAACTGGGAACTAGCAGTGATATCATTTGTTTGGTCTGTGCGGGGAGTCAGGGTATTGCGGTATTCTAGACCAATAATCCCTTGGGTTGTAATGCTAATATTCCCACCACGACCTTGAACAGCATTGGCGATGATGTCGCTGTTTTCCAAGCCCACAATTACTGGTGAGTGAATTGACAAGTTCCCACCATTCCCTGTAATCGCAGCAGTAGCAGAAATAAAGCTACCATGCCGCATTAACAGATAATCTTGCAAATTTAATCCGACATTTCCTCCATTTCCAGAGGCGGTTGATGCAGTGATACTACTTTGGTTATCTAGAAAAATCGAGTTGGCATTAATCTGCAAATCCCCTGCCTTACCGAGTCCTTCGTTTCGCACACTGGTATATGCCCCATCGGCGATCCGTAATGAAGGTGTGTTAATAGTGAGAGAACCTGCGTCACCTTTGGGAAAGGGAGGGAATCCATAGACAGCTTGAGTGATGGGATCGGCTATCTCCGCGTTAGAAACGATGCGGCTCGATAGTACTGAACCTTTAGCCTTACCCTGAATATTCACGTATTCAGAAGCGTTAATTACAACATTACCAGCCGAACCTGTAGTCACGGTAGTAGACCCTAAAAATCCCCCATCCCGAACCACTAACCTGGATGTTTTGATTAACGTATCATCGGCATTACCAGAACCTACCGTTGATGAACCTATGGTAGTTGGTGAAAGTGTGATAGAGTTGTTGCCCACAATTTCGATTAAGTCTTTTGCATTAATTTGCACTATCCCACTTTTTCCTGCACCTGCGGTGACAGAGAAAATAGCTCCATCCAAAAGCTTGACGTTGCCAGATGAGACTGTAAGATTGCCTGCATGGGTAGAACTTAACGTGTATGTTGCCAAACTAGACTTGTTACCATTGCTGGGGGCAAAACCATCTAAAACGATTGAGTCTGCAATATTGGCTGTAATCTTGCCACCAGAACCTTGATTAAATATCCTGGTAGCGATTTGTCCACCATTTTGGATGGATAGCTGTTTGGCAGAGATGGTTATATCACCTATTTGACCCGTTCCTAAATTGTCACTTTGGATAATACTTCCAATACTGCCATCGGTAACATTCCCCGTGAGATTCAGGGACTCAGTGGCCTTGACTGTAATTCCCCTAGAAATTTGTGCGCCTAAGTTTTGCAGTAAAATAGCAGAGCCATCGCTCAAGTTTATATTTCGCCCTTGGAGTTGAATCGAGCCATTGCTACCACTAGCATCAAGCAGTGATTGGTTTGTCAGGTGGATATCGTTGAATTGCGCCACGGCTGAATAATCTCCCTCCCAACCTGTAATAGTGGGTTTGAGTTTGACTTGACCTTCGCTCACACTCCCTACTTCTAGATGTCCACCTCCATTAGTGCTAACAATTCCACCGGAGAAATTAACTGCGCTACCGATCAGCATCAGTGTATTGCCTGTCTCCACTTGTAACCCAATAGAATTATTGCTGCGATCTGCGGGACTGAAAATGCCAGTGGTTAAGCGATGTCCGCTATTCTGCACACTAATCTCCCCTGAGTTTTTCCCCATCTGCAAACCCACAGGTACACTCATAGTCAGTAAAGGAGTACCCGAAGCATTCACAGCACTGAACTCTACACCATCAGCAAATTTGATACTGTTGGCAGTCGTCGCCACAAAGGAACCACCAATATTTAACGAAGCTTTCTCCCCAAAGATAATCCCGTTGGGATTCATTAAAAATAAACTGACGGGGTTACTGCTATTGAGCGTGCTAATCATCCCATTAATATGAGAAATATTACCACCCGTTACACGGCTAAATATCGTTGTAATATCTGGAGTATTCTTTAAATCAAAAGTGGCTGTTTTACCTGTTTCTACAGAAAAATTACTAAAACTGTGGAATAAATTATTACCTTTACTTGTGCCATCGGTAATAGTATAGTCATTGCCATTAATGCTGACACTGGTATGAGTTGTGTTATCTTGTATGACCTGAGCCAAGGTTGGTGTTGATAGACCTGATGTTGCGATCGCCGTTGTGAATGCAGCTAAAAGCCACTGTTGGTAGTACCTTGTCTTTCCATAGGTTAATCTCATACCCAATACCTAAACTTTGTTGCCTGACCATATACTTCCCGTGACAGTATAATTAATAACTAAACTTAATTTTTCTTAACAGCAGCGAGAATGACTATCTAGCAAAGAATTTGGTATTACAATGGCTATTTTTTTGAAGTGTAAGGAGAACTATTTTTAACATTAAAATGCGGACATACGGAATGATTACTGAGGATATGGACATTAGATATATAGGACTCATATTTGATTTGGGAAAAAAATCAGCACACCCAGAGCAGGCTTCTTTCCTACTCCCTACTCCCCATTCCCTACTCCCTGCTTACACAACTAGATTCAGGAATCAAACCGTATTCCTATAGTAGGGGATAGGTAATATGTGACAGTTTACAAAGTACCTTGAAAAATCTGATTAGCAGTTAGTTGTAAATTTGGAAAAGTGAGAGATAAAATCCGTTCGGAATTTCTAAATTGAGTAACTTGATATTCTTCGTCAACTAAATGGTAAATAGAAATTGTTGGTTGTTTAGGATTACCAATAAATTTTTTAGCTCCCAAAGCAGCATAATCGACAATCCAATATTCGGGAATTTTCATGGCTTCATAGTTCCCTAACTTAGTATAGTAATCATCTTCCCAGTTTGTACTCACAACCTCAATAATCAAAGGAATAGATTCACTGTGCATGACGGTCGATTCTTTGTCCCATAGTTCCTCATTATGAAGATTAGCATCATTAATCAAAACCACATCTGGCGAGTAACCAGATGATTTTCTTGGTGGTTTGACTAATGCTGTCTTAGGGATAAAGTATGGTAATTTTAAGCGTTTATATTCAACAGTGATTTCTCCTGCTAAAAAACCCGTAACTTTTTCATGTTTTCCACTTGGTTGAGGCATTTCTACGACTATTCCATCATGTAGTTCGTAACGTTTTCCGGTGTTTTCCGGCAGCCATGCCACAAATTGTTCAAAGGTTAATAGTTTGGGTAAAACTTGAGCCATGACAAAACCTCCGCTTGTTTTGACTTTAGCATTCTGAGCAACCAAAGTGATTAGTTGGCTACGGCAGCACAGGTTAAATCCGGTTGTGTATAGCCACTGTGAATAGCAACTAACTCAATTTTGCCTTGGGCGTTACGTCGCCAGCCAGTTGCTTGCACAAGTGTTTCTGGTGATTTTGATATTTGGGTTTGTGCTGGTTTTGTGGTGTGGAATGCAGAGATGTCACGAGTGTCTGACCAAGTGCGATCGCTCCTAATTTCCTGCGTGGGATTCTGCGGTATTCCACCCCGTCCTGTGGCGACAAAACTACTCTCTGTATTCCCAAAACAACCACTAGCAATCTTTTGCGACGAATCAGTAAAGTTTCCTGGTAATTCCACTAAACCCGAATTGGGGTCAACACCAACGTTATTAATTTTGACTGTGCCATTGACACTAAATGCAGAACTAGCTGTAATATCATTGGTCAAATCTGTTCTAGGGGTGAGGGTATTGCGATATTCCAGCCCGATAATGCCTTGAGTTGTGATGTTAATATTGCCTCCACGACCTCCGACTGCATTAGCAATAATATCGCTATTTTCTAATCCCACAATAATTGGAGAATTGATGGTGATATTGCCACCGTTTCCCAAGCCTCCTGCTGTGGTTGAAATTTGACTACCCTGACGTAATAATAGAGCTTTCTGAATATCAAGGTTGATATTACCGCCATTCCCTGATGTTGTTAAGGCACTAATTCTGGAGCTATTCTTCAACGTCACAAGATCCGCAGTGATTTCTAGTTGTCCCCCTTGGCCTGTTTGGCGGTTTTCTACAGAAATGACAGCACCTTTATCTATGTTTAATGTCGAGGTGTTGATAAATATAGATCCGGCACTACCAGTTGCTGTTTCAGGAAGTCCCAAAATTCGTCGGAGTATAGCTGGTGCAGCAGTAACACTAGAAGTGATCTGAGTATTAATAAAATTACCATTAGCAATACTCAAGTCTAGCTGTTGAGAATTTGTAATCTCAATAGAATCTTCGGCATTAATGATGATTTTACCAGCATCACCACTAGAAAAAGCCGTAGTAATAATAGCACCACCATCGTTGAGTCGGAGTTTAGGTGTATTGACGATGGTGGTACCACCATCCCCTGCACCAAAAGAAGTTGAGACGATCGCACTATTAGATACAGAAGACGTTCCAGCCAAATCAATTAGGTCGGTTGCAGTCACACTTACTTGACCCGCATTACCAGATCCTAAAGTTGTAGAGGTAATTTGTGCGCCACCTCGAACAGTCAGTTTGCCGGTTGAGAGGGTAAGTGAACCAGCGTTACCCTGACTATAGGTTGTAGTGGCAAATGCACTCAGGCTAGAGGGGTCGAATGGGGAAGTCCCTGTGAGTTGAACAGAGAGCGGAGCATTAATGCTGACTTTACCACTAGAGGCAGCACTGAAAGTGTGGGCAGCGACAATCCCACCATTTTGCAGCATGATTTGAGGTGCAGAAATATTGATGTCACCACCTTTACCCAAGCCCAAAGCTTGAGTTGCAATTTGGCTGGGGAGAATAGACGTAGCGCCAGTAATTAAGAGAGATTCACTACCAATGATTTGAATTTTTCCACCAGGTTGCTGACCAAAATTCTGTCCAGCAATCACTGAACCATCTTGCAATGTAATGTTTGCACCATTTAACTGCACAGAGCCTGCACTGATACCACTCACATTCACTAGTGAGCCAGATCGGAGTTGAATATCCCCAAATTTTGTAGTTGGAGTCATGCTCACAGTTGCAAGTTGATTGTTTTCTCCTAGCAACCATTCTCCATTGCTTAATGCCCCTAATTCAACTTTGCCAGAGTCAGCTATCAGTAAACCACCATCTAGAGTGACGTTACCCCCAACTAAAGAGAGTGTATTGCCAGATTTTACCTGTAACCCTGTAGTTGGGGTTGTGATGTTAAGTAGGGAAATTCCGATACGTTTGACATTATTACTATTGCCTGAACCTTCAACCCGAATATCTCCTGAACTTCCCCCCATTTGTAAACCGATGGGTACACTCATTGTCAGCAAAGGTGTACCCGCATCTTGTACAGCATTAAATTCTGTTCCATCAGCAAATTTAATGCTATTTGCTGTCGTTCCCACAAATGAACCACCAATATTCAATTTAGCATTTTGTCCAAAGATAATCCCGGCGGGGTTGATTAAAAATAAGTTGGCATTACCCTGGGTGATGATTTCACCATCAATGTGAGAAATATTACCACCAGTCACCCGACTAAAAATGTTTTGAATATCAGTAGCATTGTCAAATGATGCAGAACTGCCTTTAGGTAGGGAGAATTGACTAAAGCTATGAAATAAATTATTGCCGACACGAGTACCATTGGTGATATTGTAACTATTACTTCCACTTACAGAAGTATTGAGAGTATTATCGTGTATGACTTGCGCGTCAACACTGCTGTTGCAAACGGTAGATAAGCAAATTGCACCAATGAAGCACAGACCAGCAAAACTTACTTTCATTTACTTAGCCGTAATTTTTGACTCTGTGTTTATTCTGCCCAATAGATGTTTTTTTTAGTTCAGTAGTTTTGTAATTTTATTGTGATTTTTACTTAGTTTTTATAAAAACTAGCACAAGTTAATGATGATTTCCCGGAAGTAAGAGATTGATTAGCAACAAGCTCAATTTTGCCTTGGGCGTTACGTCGCCAGCCAGTTGCTTGCACAAGTGTTTCTGGTGATTTTGATATTTGGGCTTGTGCTGGTTTTGTGGTGTGGAATGCAGAGATGTCGCGCACATCCGACCAAGGGCGATCGCTCCTGATTTCCTGCGTCGGATTTTGCGGTATCCCACCTCTACCTGTGGCGACAAAACTACTATCAGTATTACCAGAACAACTACTGGCTATTTGCTGAGATGGATCAGTAAAATTCGCTGGTAATGTAACTAAACCAGAATTGGGATCAACACCAATGTTATTAATTTCCACTGTGCCATTGACGTTAAATTCAGAACTAGCAGTAATGTCATTGGTCAGGTCAACTCTTGGAGCCAGGGTATTACGGAACTCTAGACCAATAATTCCTTGAGTTGTAATAGCAATATTGCCACCCTTTCCTTGTACGGCATTGGCAATAATATCACTATTTTCTAATCCCACCAGGATGGGTGCATTAACACTAATATTACCCCCATTTCCATTACCTTGGGCTGTTGCAGTAATTTGGCTACTCTCACGCAGTAGTAACAAATTTCCAACTTCTAAGTTGATATTACCGCCATTGCCAGATGCTGTCTTGGCATCGATTACCGCTTGATGTTTTAATTGGATAGTATTGGCAGTGATATTGATACTCCCACCATTGCCACTACCTTGATTGGTCACACTCAAAGTTCCACCATCCTTTAATGATAGGTAGGGTGTTGTAATGCTCACTGTACCTGCATCAGCAGTGAGATTATTATTGGGAATGCCGAATAATTTCTGTAATGCTGGGTTTAGACGCATACTAGAGGAGGCAATGGTGCTTGGATTTGTCTGATTGCGACCACTAACTTGAATAGATTCTGTGGCATTAATCCGAATATCTCCTGCATGACCAACAAAAAACGAACTTGTAGCAATTGCTCCCCCATCCAGTAGTTTTAGCCTAGCAGTATCCAGCGTCAAGGTTTTAGCATTGCCAATGTTGAAGGTGGTTGAGCTAATTCTGGTGTTGAGGATGGAATTATTGTTGCCCTGCACAATAGTATCCTGGTTGCGAATCATCACCTCACCACTGGAACCAGTACCGCGCGATACTGAAGATAGTCCGCCACCATTGGATAATAGTAAACTATCGCCACTGACAGAGATATTACCAGCATTACCAGCACCTAATGTACTAGTGTTGATAAAACTACCATTTGAATTGAGGGGCGAGAAGCCAGTTATCTCTAGTTTTGTGGCATCGATCTGAATATTGCCAGTGGCAGATGTTCCATAAGTGATATTACTTAATATTCCTCCCTCCTGGATGCTTAATCGAGGAGTAATGACGCTGATATTCCCGCCAGTACCAGTGCCAAAGTTTTCACTCCGAATCCCACTGAATGCACCCCTCAGATCAATTCCGGCGGATGCTTGAAGATGCAAATTACCACCAGGAAGATTACCGGAATTTTTGGCTAATATCAGTGAGCGATCGCTAAATTGAATCTCTTTACCCCGAACTCGAACAGAACCGGAATTGAAACCACTGACATCCAAAAGAGATTTCTGTATGAGTTGAATGTCAGCAAAACTTTGATCATTCTCATACTTCAATGTATAGCCTAGAGTAGTGGGGACTAAACTAACTAATCCCGTACCGCCCAAACTACCTAATTCTATTTGCCCTTTTTCAGCACTCAAGGTAGCTCCATTGAAACTCAGATTACCACCCACCAGTGCCAGGGTTTTTCCTGGCTGTACTTGTAATTTGGTTGGGCTAGGAACGCGAATTACAGGAGTCTGACTATTAGTAAAATTTAAGGCATATCCTGTACCTTGAACAGTAATATCTGCGGGCATTTGTCCCATTTGCAACCCAACAGGTACACTCATCGTTAACAATGGTGTTGCCGTCGGGTTAACAGCACTAAATTCAATTCCATCAGCAAATTTAATACTATTGGCAGTTGTGGCTATAAATGAACCACCAATATTTAAGCTGGCATCTTTCCCAAAAAGAATCCCGGCTGGGTTGAGTAAAAATAAATTGGCACTATGCTGGGCGTGGATTTCACCATTAATGTTGGAAATATTACCACCAGTCACCCGACTAAAAATATTTTGAATATCAGTAGCATTTTGAAATGATGCAGAATCACCTCTAGGGATAGAGAATTGACTAAAGCTATGAAATAAATTGTTACCGACACGCTCGCCGTTGGTGATGGTGTAAAGATTACTTCCATTTATAGAATTAGTGGAAGTTACAGAAGTATTGAGGGTATTATCTTGAATTACCTGGGCGTGAACACCATTGTTGTCAACAGCAGATAAGCAGATTACACTCAACACAGCAAACCCAACAAAAGTTAATTTCATTAATCCAGTTCTGGTTTTTATTATGTGTCTATAGTTCCCCATCTAGTAAATTTTGTAACAGTAATTAATTTTGAGGTGTAGCAGCACAGGTTAAGGTTGGTGGTATCTGCGGAGGTGATTTAGCGGCAATTAATTCAATTTTGCCGTGAGCGTTACGTCGCCAGCCAGTTGCTTGGACAAGTGTTGCGGGTGATTTTGGTGTTTGGACTGGTGATGTTTTTTTGGTATTGAATGCAGAGATGTCGCGGATATCTAACCAAGTGCGATCGCTCCAAACTTGCTGCATCGGATTTTGTGGCACACCACCCCTTCCTGTGGCGACAAAACTACTACCAGTATTGGCATCACAACCACTGGCAATTTGTTTTGATGAATCTGTAATATTTTCTGGTAATTCTACTAAACCAGAGTTGGGATCAACACCAAATTGATGAACATCTACTGTTCCGTTTAAGCCAAATTGCGAACTAGCAGTAATGTCACTTTCACTAGTGAGTTCGTTACGGTATTTCAAACCAAAAATTCCTTGAGTGGTAATGCTAATATTTCCCCCATTGCCTTGAACTGCATTGGCAACAATATCACTGTTTTCTAAGCCAAGAATCACGTCCGAGTTAATCGTTATATTGCCCCCATTACCAATACCACCTGCATTAGTCACAATTGAACTACCATGACGCAAAACTAGATCGTTGGAATTAATCAAAATATTCCCGCCTTCACCTTGAACTGTAGCGGCTGTAATGCTACCACCATTGTCCAGTCGGATAGAATTTGCATTAATTTCTAGTTGTCCCGCATCTCCAATCCCTTGATGATCAACTCCTACAATTGCCTGATTTGTGATTTGTAAGAGGTTGGTGTTGAGGGTGAGTTTACCGATATCACCTGTAATCACATCCGGTAATCCAAATAATTGCCGAATTGGTGGTGCAAGTAATTCTGCCCTCACACCAACGCGGCTAGGAAGACCAGAAATACTACCCACCCCACTCACCTCAACTTTGTCTGAGGCATTAATCACTAAATCACCAGCATTTCCTTGATTGACAGTCGAGACAACTATCCCTCCGCCATCTCGTACCCTCAGTTGAGAAGTTGTGATAGTTAATGAACCTGAATTGCCTTCGTCGAATGTGCCTACTACGATGACACTATCAGCCAAGTTTTGTGAATTTTCTCCGGCTACTTCGATAAAATCAGCTGCATTAATGGTGATGTCCCCTCCTATACCATTTGACCAAGGCGAACTACCAATGACAGCGCCATCTAAAACTTGCAATTTTTTGGTAAGTACTTGAATATCGCCACTTTTCCCAGAACCTCTAGTGATGGTATTCAAGGAACTAGCAAATCCGCTTACTGGTGATATTCCAGTTATTTGAATTAAATCCTGAGTTTCTACAAAAATATTACTTCCCGAACCTTCAGCAAAATTAATGCCATGCAGAGATCCGCCATTTTGAAGGAATACTTGCGAAGCTGAAACTATAATATTACCTCCACTGCCGCCACTGAAATTATCAGCACGCAATAGACTTTGGGGAAATCCTATAGTGCCGATTCCTCGAAGCGTTAAAGCTCCACTCGCATTAATATTGATATTGCCTGAATTGCCACTTCCTTCATTTACTAATAAAGCAGCAGAAGCATCATTCAAACTAATATTTTGTCCGACGAACCCAATAGAACCCGCAGGAGTACCACTTGCATCTGCTAGAGATTGATGAGATAGCTGAATATCACCAAATTGCTGAATATTACTATAGTCAAACCTCCAAATTGGAGAGGCGATGTTTAAATTAACTATCCCATTACTGGCGCTCCCAAGTTCAATATGTCCTGATGGTGCATTTAAAACTCCCCCATCTAAGGCAATTTCTCCCCCGATTAATGCCAAATTATTCCCATTAACATTTAACCCTTCAGGATTGTTGCTGCGATCTGGAGAAGAGACTAAGGGGTGAATCGGAAATGCCAACTGATGCCCAGTGTTCTGGACAGTAATTGCACCAGGGTTGCTTCCCATCTGCAAACCCACAGGTACACTCATAGTCAGCAAAGGAGTACCCGAAGCATTCACAGCACTGAATTCTATGCCATCAGCAAATTTGATACTGTTGGCAGTCGTCGCCACAAAGGAACCACTAATATTTAACGAAGCTTTCTCCCCAAAGATAATCCCGTTGGGATTCATCAAAAATAAACTGACGGGGTTACTGCTATTGAGCGTGCTAATCATCCCATTAATATGAGAAATATTTCCACCCGTTACACGGCTAAATATCGTTGTAATATCTGGAGTATTCTTTAAATCAAAGGTGGCGGTTTTACCTGTTTCTACAGAAAAGTTACTAAAACTGTGGAATAAATTATTACCTTTATTTATGCCATCGGTAATAGTATAGTCATTGCCATTAATGCTGACACTGGTATGAGTTGTGTTATCTTGTATGACCTGAGCCAAGGTTGGTGTTGATAGACCTGATGTTGCGATCGCCGTTGTGAATGCAGCTAAAAGCCACTGTTGATAGTGGCTTGTACTTCCATAGATTAATCTCATACCCAAAACCTAAACTTTGTCGCATGAATCTATACTTCCCATGACAGTATAATTAATAACTAAACTTAATTTTTCTTAACAGCAGTGATAATGACTATCTAGCAAAGAATTTGGTATTACAATGGCTATTTTTTTGAAGTGTAAGGAGAACTATTTTTAACATTAAAATGCGGACATACGGGATGATTACTGAGAATTTGGACTTGAGCCATGACAAAACCTCCGCTTGTTTTGACTTTAGCATTCTGAGCAACCAAAGTGATTAGTTGGCTACGGCAGCACAAGTTAAATCCGGTTGTGTATAGCCACTGTGAATAGCAACTAACTCAATTTTGCCTTGGGCGTTACGTCGCCAGCCAGTTGCTTGCACAAGTGTTGTGGGTGATTTTGGTGTTTGGGCTTGTGCTGGTTTTGTGGTGTGGAATGCAGAGATGTCACGAGTGTCTGACCAAGTGCGATCGCTACTCAATTCCTCTGTGGGATTTTGCGGCACACCACCCCTTCCTGTAGCAACAAAACTACTACCAGTATTCGCAAAACAACCACTGGCAATTTGTTGAGAAGGATCAGTGAAATTTGCTGGTAATTCTACTAAACCAGAATTGGGATCAATGCCAATATTGTTAATTTCTACTGTCCCATTCACCCCAAACTCAGAACTGGCGGTGATATCATTTTCTGGTGTCAGTTGGGAACGGTATTCTAAACCAATAATTCCCTGAGTAGTGATGTTAATATTACCGCCTTTACCTCGCACAGCATTGGCAGTGATATCGCTGTTTTCTAAGCCGATAATAGTGGGTGAATTAATGGTGATATTACCGCCATTACCATTACCGCCTGCGGTGGCAGAAATCAAGCTATTATGACGCATCAGCAAATAATTTTGTAAGTTTAATTTGATATCCCCCCCATTACCAGAGGCAGTGGATGCAGTGATGTTGCCTTGTTTATCTAGAAAAATAGAGTTGGCATTAATCTGCAAATCCCCAGATATACCAGGCCCATCGTTTCTAACAGTGATGTATGCCCCATCTGTGATAATTAATGATGGTGTGTTAATGATTAAGGAACCTGCATCACCTGTAGGAATTGGAGGAAGTCCAAAGAAAGCTTGAGTGATTGGATCGAGAGTTTCTGCCGTGGAAACGATACGACTAGGCGTAATTGATCCTGCACCTCTACCTTCAATATTTACGAATTCAGAAGCATTAATTGTTACACTACCAGATGAACCTGTCGCAACTGTACTAGAACCTAAAAATCCACCGTCTCGAATCACTAATCTGGATGTGTTAACAAAGGTGTTATTGGCATTTCCAGGGCCGAGAGTTGTTGAAGTCAAAGCACTCGGTGACAAGATCATCGAGTTGTTACCAGCAATTTCGATTAAGTCTGCTGCATTAACTCTTACCGTTCCAGCCTGTCCAAGTCCTATGGTTGTAGAGGATAATCCAGCACCATTGAGAAGCCTGAGATTGTCAGTTGAAACTGTAAGATTACCTGCATTAGCGGAGTTAACTGTGGTTGTTGTGATTGAGGATAATCTGATTGGATTGCTAGGGGCAAAGCCACTGATGTCAATTGAACCTGCTACATTGGCTGTAATATTGCCCCCAGATGCTTGGGTAAACATCCGAGTCGAGATTAGTCCACCATTTTGGATCGATAATTGCCCCGCAGATAGAGTAATATCACCCGCTTGAGCAGTTCCTAAATTGTCAATTTGGATAGCACTCCCTATGCTTCCATCGGTGACATTACCGATAAGATTCAAAGACTCCATAGCCCTGATTTTAATACCCTCAGAGGCTGTTGCACCAAAATTTTGGATTACAATAGCAGAACCATCACTCAAGTTGATATTTCGCCCTTGTAATTGAATCGAGCCATTGCTACCACTGGCATCAAGCAGCGATTGGTTTGCAAGGTGGATATCGTTGAATTTTTGTACTGCTGAATAATCTCCCTCCCATCCTGTAATAGTAGGTTTGAGTTTGATTTGACCCTCACTCACACTCCCGATTTCTAGATGTCCACCTCCAGTAACTGCCAAAATCCCACCAGAGAAATTCATCTCATTAGCGATTAGTGCTAAGGTATTGCCTGTCTTAACTTGTAAACCCGTAGGATTCTGAGTGCGATCTAAAGGTGTAAAAACCCCACTTGTGATCCGATGTCCTAAATCCTCGACAGTAATCCCCTGGGAATTTTGACCCATCTGCAAACCAATGGGTACATTCATTGTTAATAATGGGTTAGTGGCAGGATCTACAGCACTAAATTCTGAACCATCAGCAAATTTAATGCTATTAGCAGTTGTGGCAACAAAGGAACCACCAATATTCAAACTGGCATTTTTGCCAAAGATAATCCCGGCTGGGTTGAGTAAAAATAAATTGGCACTATACTGGGCGCGGATTTCACCATCAATGTTGGAAATCTGACCACCAGTCACTCGACTAAAAATATTTTGAATATCAATGTCATTTTCAAATGATGCAGAACCATTTGTCGGGATAGAGAACTGACTAAAGCTATGAAATAAATTGTTGCCGACGCGAGTGCCTTTTGTAATGCTGTAACTACTACTCACATCTGTGTTGAGAGTCCCGTCAGGAGTGACTTGTGCATGAACACCATTGTCGCAAACAGCAGAAATACAGATTGCACAAAAAACGGCAACCCCAGCAAAAGTTAATTTCATAAAATAGGATCTGAATCTTATAGTTTATTCCGTATATATTTTTCCCATTTTGGTTATTTATGTAACATAAAATACTGCTAATTTAACTAATTTTCAGGTATGGACGCACAGGTTAAAGCTATTTGTACTTGAGCGGGTAATTTAGCCGCAATTAATTCAATTTTGCCTTGGGGATTACGTCGCCAAGAAGTAGCTTGGATAAGTGTTGTGGGTGATTTTGGTGTTTGTGCTTGTTGTTTGGTGTGGAATGCAGAAATGTCACGAGTATCCGACCAAATGCGATCGCTACTCAATTCCTCTGTGGGATTTTGCGGCACACCACCCCTTCCTGTAGCGACAAAACTACTACCAGTATTCGCAAAACAACCACTGGCAATTTGTTGAGAAGGATCGGTGACATTAGCTGGTAATTCGACTAAACCAGAATTGGGGTCAACACCAATGTTATTAATTTCCACTGTCCCATTCACCCCAAACTCGGAACTGGCGGTGATGTCATTTTCTGGTGTCAGTTGGGAACGGTATTCTAAACCAATAATTCCCTGAGTGGAGATGTTAATATTACCGCCTTTACCTCGCACAGCATTGGCAGTGATATCGCTGTTTTCTAAGCCGACAATAGTAGGTGAATTAATGGTAATATTACCGCCATTACCCGTACTGCCTGCGGTGGTTGTAATTTTACTGCGATCGCGCATCAGTAGCACATCTCCTACTTGCAAACTGATATCACCACCATTACCCGATTCTGTTTGCGCCTGAATTAAAGCTTGATTTTTCAATTGGATCTGATCAGCAATAATTTGCAGATTTCCGGCATTCCCTGTACCTTGACTAGTAACTGTGACTGTTCCGCCGTCGGTGAGTGTGAGTTTTGGTGTAGTGATACTCACACTACCTGCATTTGCTGATAGTATATTTGGCAACTTAAACAATTGACGTAATTGTGGACTTAAACGCACAACCGAAGAATTGATATTACTGTTATTATTACTACTGCTACCACTAATGGCGATCGCTTCACTAGCATTGATTTGGACATTACCGCCATTACCGATAAAGAATGCAGATGAACCAATAGTGCCACCATTGAGTATTTGCAAAGTCCCTGTATTTAAGATTAAATCTTTGGCATTTCCATTGGCAAATGAAGTAATACTAATGTTGCTGTATAGTCCAAAAGGGTTTTCACCCATGACGGTGGTATTTTGATTGTGAACTATCACCTGACCACTAGAGCCACTACCAAATGTCACTGATGATAATGAACCTCCCCCAGAGATGAGTAAATTATTCCCATTCACCACGATATCTCCAGCCGCTCCTTTTCCATAAGTACTAGTAGCAATGGAGGTTACACCAGTGGGATTGAGGGGTGAAAAACCTGATACTTCTATATCTGCGGCTTGAATCTGAATGTTACCACCGTGAGCAGTTCCATAGGTTAAAGCATTAATTCCTGAACCTTCTTGCATGATCAAGCGGGGAGTAATAACGCTGATATTGGCACTAGATCCAGTTCCCAAAGCTTCCGCACGAATCCAACTACGAATTTTAGCATCGGGTGTAGTGCCAATAATGGCGATCGCTTCTGATGCTTGCAAATTAATTTCCCCCGCCGCCAGATTGCCATAATTCTGCGAGAAAATCAACGAACCATCGGTAAATTTTATATTTCTTCCCCGGAGTTGAACTGCACCGGAGTTAAACCCACTCACATCTAATAGTGACTTCTGCGCTAGTTGAATATCAGCAAAACTTTGTCCTTGCTCATACCCCAACTTATAGCCTTGGGTGATTGGTACTAAACTAACTAATCCTGCTCCTTCCAGACTCCCTAATTCTATTTGACCTTTTGCCGCGCTCAGAGTCGCACCATCCAAACTGATATTTCCACCCACTAATGCCAAAGTTTTTCCTGACGGCACTTGTAATTTTGTAGAGCTAGAATTGGAAATTACAGGAGAAAAAGTATTAAGACTATTTAGGCTATGTCCTGTACCTTGGACTTGTATTGGTGCGGGATAATTACCCATTTGCAACCCAATGGGTACAGTCATTGTTAATAATGGTTTAGCGGCAGTATCCACAGCACTAAACTCTTGCCCATCAGCAAATTTAATACTGTTAGCTGTTGTTGCTACAAATGAACCACCAATATTTATGCTGGCATTTGCCCCAAAAATAATCCCGGCTGGGTTGATTAAAAATAAGTTGGCACTACCATTGGCATTTATGGCACCATCTATATTGGAAACATTACCACCAGTTACCCGACTAAAAATATTCTGAATATCAGCGTCATTATTAAATGATGCAGAACCATTTGTCGGGATAGAGAATTGACTAAAGCTATGAAATAAATTGTTGCCTACACGAGTGCCATCCTTGATACTGTAACTATTGCCACTACTTTCTACAAGCGTTTTGAGGGTGTTATCGGGAGTTACTTGTGCGTGAACACTATTGTTATAAACAGCAAATAAGCTGATTATACTTAGCACACCAAACCCGACAAAAGTTAATTTCATTGATCCAGTTCTTGTTTCTGATTCTGCAATTTATTGTTCCCAATAGAGTCAGTTTTGTAACGGTAATTAATTTTCGGCTACAGATGCACAGGTTAAGGCTGATTTTATCTGCGAAGAAGATTTAGCAGCAATTAATTCAATTTTGCCTTGGGCATTACGTCGCCAAGAGGTAGCTTGGACAAGAGGCTGTGGTGATTTTGGTGTTTGGGCTTGTGCTGGTTGTGTTTGATGGAATGCAGTCAGATTGCGGGTGTCTGACCAAGGGCGATCGCTCCTCACTTCTTGCATCGGATTTTGCGGTACACCACCCCTACCTGTAGCAACAAAACTACTACCAGTATTGGCATTACAACCACTAGCAATTTTTTGGGAAGGATCAGTGATATTTGTAGGTAATTCTACTAGCACAGAATTGGGATTAACACCAACATTTTTAATTTCCACTGTGCCATTAACACCAAATTGAGAACTTGCAGTGATGTCGTTTTCTGATGTGAGTCCGGGACGATATTCTAAGCCGATAATTCCCTGAGTAGTGATGTTAATATTGCCACCACGACCTTGCACTGCATTGGCGATAATATCACTATTTTCTAACCCAATAATCACAGGTGAGTTAATCGACAAATTACCACCATTACCTGTCCCCGCAGAATTGGCAGAAATTAAGCTATCGTGCCGCATCAGCAGGTAATCTTGCAGATTCAAGTGAATATTTCCCCCGTTACCAGAGGCGGTTGAGGCTGAGATACTACCTTGGTTGTTGAGAAAAATTGAGTTGGCGTTAATTTGTATATCTCCAGCTTTACCTGGGCCATCATTTTTCACCGTGACTAATGCGCCATCCTTAACCCGTAATGATGGGGTGTTAATCGTCAAAGCACCTGCATCACCAGTGGGAATGGCTGGTAGCCCATAAATGGCTTGAAAAACAGGGTCGAGAATTTCCGAGGTGGAAGCAATGCGACTCGATGTGATTGATCCAGGTGCGCGACCACTCACCTCGATAAAATCTGAAGCATTAATCGTCACACTTGCTGCTGAACCCTGACCGAGAGTGCTAGATCCGAGAAATCCTCCGTCTCGAATAATTAATCTGGATGTGTTGACCACGGTGTTATTTGCATTACCCATAAAAAGCGTTGACGAAGTAATTGAGCTGGGTAATTTTGAAATAGGGTGATTGCCAGCAATTTCGATCAGGTCTTTGGTATTGACCTGTACTTTTCCAGTTTGTCCAGACGCTACACTAGAAGAACCAATACTACCCCCATTCCCTATTCTGAGGTTAGTGGTAGAAACAAGAATATCACCTGCATTACTAGAGCTAGTGGTGATTGTGACAATCGAAGAGGGGATAGACGGATTACCAGGGACAAAGCCATTCAAGTCCATCAAGCCTTCAACATTGAAAGTAATATTCCCACTAACTGCTTTGGTAAAGATCGAATGCCAAATTTGCCCCCCATCTGCCAGGGAAAGTTGATTAGCTCCAATCAAAATATCTCCGGATGAACCTGTTCCCAAATTCTCAATTTTGATTATGCTGCCTAGTCTTTGGTCTGAAGTATTACCTGTTAAACTCAAAGACTCTGTGGCGTGGACAGTAATTCCTTGTGATTGTTCCCCCAAGTTTTGCAGCACGACAGCCGAGCCTGCGCTCAAGTTGATGTTTTTTCCTTGGATTTGAATTGAGCCATTGCTACCACTAGCATCTAGCAGAGATTGTTGCCCTAGATGGATATTATTAAATTTCTCAACTTGGGAATAATCTCCTACCCATCCTGTCCGAGTAGAATTGAGCCTGACTTTACCCTGTTCCACACTCCCTAGTTCTAGATGTCCACCTCCATTGATTGCCACAATACCACCTGAGAAATTCACCTCATTACCTATTAGTGCTAAGGTATTGCCTGCCTTAACTTGTAAACCTGTAGGATTCTGAGTGCGATCTAAAGGTGTAAAAACATCACCAGTTATCCGATGCCCTAAACCCTCGACAGTAATCCCCCCGGAATTTTGACCCATTTGCAAACCCACAGGTACACTCATTGTCAGCAAAGGTTTATCTGCACCTTGTACCGCACTAAATTCTGTGCCATCGGCAAATTTGATGCTATTGGCTGTAGTTGCGACAAATGAACCACCAATATTTAAGCTGGCATTCTTACCAAAAATAATCCCGGCAGGGTTGAGTAAGAATAAGTTGGCACTACCATTGGCACTAATAGAACCATCTATGTTGGAAATATTACCACCAGTCACTCGACCAAATATATTTTGAATATCGGTAGCATGATCAAATGATGCTGAACCACCTGTAGGTACAGAAAATTCACTGAAACTATGAAATAAATTGTTACCGATACGAGTGCCATTGGTGATAGTGTAATTATTACTGCCAGTCACCAAGGTATTTAGGGTGTTATCTTGAGTTACTTGGGCGTGAACACTATTGTTGTCAATAGCAGATATGCAGATTGCACTCAGAACACCAAACCCAACAAATGTTAATTTCATTCACCGATTTCTGATTTTTTGTTACGTATTAATTGTTCCCAAATTAGTATAGTTTATAACATTTATTAGTTTTCAGCTACAGCAGCACAGGTTAAGCCTACTTGCACCTGACTAGGAGATTGATAGGCAAATAACTCAATTTTGCCTAGGGCGTTACGTCGCCAGCCAGTGGCTTCTACTAGAACTTCTGAGGATTTTGGTATTTGTGCTTGTGCTGGTTTTGTGGTGTGGAATGCAGAGATATCGCGGACATCAGACCAAGTGCGATCGCTCCTCAATTCCTGTGTCGGATTTTGCGGTATGCCACCTCTGCCTGTGGCGACAAAACTACTACCATTGGTATTAGCACAACTACTTGCTATTAGCTGTGATTGATCAGTGACGTTTCCCGGTAATTTCACTAACCCAGAGTTGGGATCAACGCCAATACTACTAACTTCAACTGTGCCGTTTACTCCAAATTGGGAACTGGCGGTAATATCGCTGTCGAGAGTTAGCTGATCACTAAATTTTAGTCCCAAGATACCGCCAGTAGTGATTTGAATATTGCCACCACTTCCCAAGACAGCGTTAGCGGAAATATCGCTGTTTTCTTTTGGTACAGTCACAATCAAGCCTGCATTGATATTGATGTTACCTCCTGTAGACAGGCCGCGAGCATTGGTAGTAATATTACTGCCCTGGCGTAATAACAGGACTTCATTGGCCTGAAGTTGGATATTACCTTGATCGCCTTCATTTACTTCGGAACGCAGACTTGCGCCATTCTTAAGGAAAATTCTGTTGGCGGAAATATTCAGATTACCAGCATCACCATTACCTATATTACTGACGGTTATTTCTCCATCATTGCGAACATTGACTGTATCAGATTTGATATTAATTGACCCCGCCGTAGAGTTAGTTGTTGAAGATGCGGCGATCGCACTATACAGGTAATTACCGTTAACTGTGGTGGGGGAAATTCCTTGGACATCAATGTCTTTCACTTGTAGGTTAATATTACCTGCATTTCCCCGCCCTTGAGTAGAAGCGGTAATCTGTCCACCTTTAGAAACTTGGAGACGATCTGCGGTCAAGTTAATTGTCCCACCAGTACCTGTGACATTCTTACCCACAGAAACCGTAATGCCACTGGCTAGTTGACTCAATTGATCTAATACTGGTTCACTGACAATTACTTCTGTAGCTTGAATATTAATATCTCCCGATGTCCCATTTCCAGCTGCGGCACTGCTAATAATTCCCCCGTTGCTGAGTTGTAACCTTCCAGCCGTAATTGTAATGTCTCCAGCCTGACCTCCCCCAGAAGGTTGAAGCGCGGTGGTTACTCCAGAGCGCAAACCACTGGGTGTTCCTCCAGAAATTTCAAAACTCTCATTAGCGCGGATAGAGACATTACCACCATTCCCGGTAGCAATGAGATTATTCAAGCCCAGAGTTTGCCGCAAGTTAAATATACTGCCACTGATCAATCCACCATCAACAGTACGCAAGCGATTGGTTTCAATGATAATATCGCCACCTTGATTATTTGTTCCCGCCATAATCAAGGTAGTAATATCGGTAGGTACAAAAATACCAGCCGCATTCGGCAGAGGATTAGCCCCGATTACTTCTACATCTGAGGCTCGAATAGTCAAATTTCCGGTTCTGGAGTTGCTACCAAAGGTGGTAGATTGCAACCAAGCTCCATTATTCATGTATAGCTTGCCAGTTTCAATTAATACATCTCCGGCTCGCCCGGTGGCTGGTGGCCCGAATACAGCCCCTACCGAAGTTCCAATTCCTGGATTGAAAATAGGTCTGGGGCTTGAAGCTCCCAACAAATTAATAAATTCCGTGGTTTTGACAACAATACCTTTTCCGACTCCAGACTGGGTAACAGAAGTAATATTTGAGTTTTCTTTAACCGTTAATCCCCGCCCTTGAATTTGGATTGCACCGCCGTTAGTGCCATTAACATTAATCAATGAGCCTTGCTGCAAAGTAATTGTACCCCAGTCAGCCGCAGCCGCAGAACTCCCTAATTGCCATCCTGTTTGATTGTCCATCTTGATGTCAGCATTTCTGACCGCCCACAACTCCACCCGACCATCTGCGGCTCTCAGGGTGGCTTGTGTCATGTCAATTTGACTACCAACCAAAGCCAAAGTTTTGCCAGTAGGAACTTGTAGTGTTCCTTGAACTTGGACAGATCCGGCATCACTTCCCAGTTGCAAACCAATCGGTACCTTCATGGTTAACAAAGGGGATTGAGTTATGTCAGTGCTGAACACATTACCATCATCAAATTTAATCCCATTGGCAGTTGTACCGACAAATGAACCACCTATTCTCAAACTGGCATTTTTGCCAAAAATAATCCCGGCAGGGTTGAGTAAAAATAAGTTGGCATTACCATTGGCACTGATTCGACCATCAATATGGGAAACCTGACCACCAGTCACCCGGCTAAAAATATTTTCTACAGTAGGATCATTACCGAATGATACGGAGACACCTGTAGGGATAGAGAACTGACTAAAGCTATGAAATAAATTGTTGCCGATGCGAGTGCCTTTTGTAATGCTGTAACTATTAACATCTGTGTTGAGAGTCCCATCAGGAGTTACTTGGGCGTGAACACTATTGTTATAAACAACGGATATGCAAAAGACACTCAGCAAACCAAACCCAGCAAAATTTACTTTCATTAGTCAGTTTTTGTGTTTATTACGTATATATTGTTCCCAGTTGGGTAAGTTTTGTAACGGGAATTAATTTTCGGCGACAGCCGCACAGGTTAATGCTGTTGATATCTGCAAAGGTGATTTAGCTGCAATTAATTCAATTTTGCCGTTGGTGTTACGTCGCCAGCCAGTCGCTTGCACTAGTACTTCTGGAGACTTGGGTATTTGGGCTTGTGTTGGTTGTGTGGTGTGGAGTGCAGAGATATCACGAGTATCTGACCAGGTGCGATCGCTCCTAATATCCTGTGTTGGATTTTGCGGTATGCCACCTCTGCCTGTGGCGACAAAACTACTACCAGTATTTACATTGCAACCACTGGCAATTTGTTGAGATGAATCGGTAAAATTGGCTGGTAATACCACTAAACCAGAGTTGGGGTCAACACCAACATTATTTACTTGTACTGTACCATTCACCCCAAACTCGGAACTGGCGGTGATATTGTTTTCTGCTGTCAGTTGGGAACTGTATTCTAAACCAATGATTCCTTGAGTGGTGATGTCAATATTACCGCCTTTACCTTGAAAAGCATTAGCAGTGATATCGCTATTTTCTAAGCCGACAATGATAGGTGAATTAATGGTAATATTACCGCCATTACCTGTACTGCCTGCGGTGGTTGTAATTTTACTGCGATCGCGCATCAGTAGTACATCTCCTACTTGCAAACTGATATCACCACCATTACCCGATTCTGTTTGCGCCTGAATCAAAGCTTGATTTTTCAACTGGATCTGATCGGCAGTAATTTTCAGATTTCCCGCATTCCCAGTACCTTGACTAGTAACTGTGACTGTTCCACCATCTGTAAGTGTGAGTTTTGGTGTCGTAATACTCACACTCCCTGCATTTGCTGTGAGGATATCTGGCAAACCGAACAATTGACGTATTTGCGGACTTAAACGCACAACAGCAGAGCGAATGTTACTATTATAACTAATACCACGACCACTAATGGCGATCAACTCACTAGCAGTGATTTGGACATTGCCACCATTACCAACAAATAACGCAGATGAACCAATTACTCCACCATTTAATATTTGCAAGTTTCTAGTATCTAATCTCAAATCTTGGGAATTGCCGTTAGCAAAGGCAGTCATACCAATAAAACTAGCAAGCCCAAAAGGATTCTCACCAATGACGCTGGTATTTTGATTACGAATCATAATCTGACCAGTAGAACCGCTACCAAATGATACCGACGATAATGGAGATCCTCCAGAGACTAATAAATTATTCCCATTAACCGAGATATCTCCCGCAGATCCTTTTCCAAAAGTGCTAGTGTTAATGGCTGTGACTCCAGTGGGATTGAGGGGTGAAAAACCTGATAATTCTATATCTCCTGCTTGAATCTGGATGTTACCACCCTTAGCTGTTCCAAAAGTTAAAGTACCTATTCCTGAACCTTCTTGGAGCGTCAAACGGGGGGCAATTATATTGATATTGGCACTAGATCCAGTTCTCAAAGATTCCGCACGAATACCACTGCGAATTTTTACATCGGGTGTGGTGCCAATAATAGCGATCGCTTCTGATGCTTGCAAATTAATTTCACCCGCCGCCAGATTGCCGTAATTCTGGGACAAAATCAACGAACCATCGGTAAATTTGATATTTCTTCCCTGGAGTTGAACTGCACCGGAGTTAAACCCACTCACATCTAATAGTGACTTCTGCACTAGTTGAATATCAGCAAAACTTTGTCCCTGTTCATACTTCAATTTATAACCCTGTGTAATTGGTACTAAACTCACTACTCCTGCTCCTCCCAGACTACCTAGTTCTATTTGACCTTTTGCTGCATTCAGAGTCGCACCATCTAAACTGATATTTCCACCCACCAATGCTAAGGTTTTTCCTGGCTGTACTTGTAATTTTGTCAAGCTAGGATTGGGAATTACAGGGGAAAAACTATTGGTTATATCTAAGCTATGTCCTGTACCTTGGAGTTGTATCGATGCAGGATTCTGCCCCATTTGCAAACCAATGGGGACATTCATTGTTAATAATGATTTAGCAGCAGTATCCACAGCACTAAATTCTGACCCATCAGCAAATTTAATACTATTGGCTGTTGTCGCTACAAATGAACCACCAATATTTAAGCTGGCATTTTTACCAAAAATAATCCCGGCTGGGTTGAGTAAGAATAAGTTAGCACTACCATTGGCACTTATTCGACCATCTATATTGGAAATATTACCACCAGTCACTCGACTAAAAATGTTTTGAATATCAGTTGCATTATCAAATGATGCAAAGCCATTACTAGGAATAGAGAATTGACTGAAACTATGAAATAAATTATTGCCGACCCTAGTGCCGCCAGTAATGTTGTAACTACTACTTCCAGACACAGCAGTGCCGAGAGTACTATCGGGTGTCACTTGTGCCTGAACATGGCTGTTACCAATACCCAAGATGTAGACTGCACCAATTAAACCAAAGTTAGCAAAAGTTACTTTCATCATCCAAAGTTGTAATTATCTACCTTGTGTCTAGTCTTCCCAAGATAAATTTTGCTATTTGGGTGGCTGTGTAATTTTATGGTGAGTTTTTTCAGCTTTTATGAACAGCAGCACAAGTTAATGATGGTGCTAAATTTACAGAAGATATATCGGCAATTAATTCAATTTTGCCGTTGGTGTTACGTCGCCAGCCAGTCGCTTGCACAAGTGTTTCTGGAAATTTAGAGATTTGGGCTTGTGCGGGTTTTGTGGTGTGGAATGCAGAGATGTCACGCACATCAGACCAGGTGCGATCGCCCCAAAGTTGTTGCGTCGGATTTTGTGGTATTCCACCCCTACCCGTAGCGACAAAACTACTACCATTCGTATTAGAACAACCACTTGCTATTTGCTGTGATGAATCACTCACATTTGCTGGTAATTCCACTAAACCAGAGTTGGGGTCAATACCAACATTATTTACTTGTACCGTACCATTTACCCCAAACTCGGAACTGGCGGTGATATTGTTTTCTGCTGTCAGTTGGGAACTGTATTCTAAACCAATAATTCCTTGAGTGGTGATGTTAATATTACC
This sequence comes from Nostoc sp. FACHB-190, assembly GCF_014696905.1. NCBI lineage: Bacteria > Bacillati > Cyanobacteriota > Cyanophyceae > Nostocales > Nostocaceae > Nostoc > Nostoc sp. FACHB-190. The sequence continues at coordinate 104,078 of NZ_JACJQW010000012.1, read as the reverse complement.
GCCTTTACCTTGGAAAGCATTAGCAGTGATATCGCTGTTTTCTAAGCCGACAATGATAGGTGAATTAATGGTAATATTACCGCCATTGCCTTTACTACCTGCGGTGGTTGTAATTTGGCTCTGATCGCGCATCAGTAACACATCTTTTACTTGCAGGCTAATATCACCACCATTACCTGATTCTGTTTGCGCTTGAATTAAAGCTTGATTTTTCAACTGGATCTGATCGGCAATAATTTGCAGATTTCCGGCATTCCCAGTACCTTGACTAGTAACTGTGACTGTTCCGCCGTCTGTGAGTGTGAGTTTTGGTGTGGTAATACTGAGACTACCGGCATTCGCTGTGAGTATATCTGGCAAACCAAACAATTGGCTTAATTGTGGACTTAAACGCACAGCAGAAGAATTGATATTACTGTTATTAGCACTACCACGACCACTAATGGCGATCGCCTCACTAGCATTGATTTGGACGTTACCGCCATTACCAACAAATAACGCAGATGAACCAATTACTCCCCCATTTAATACTTGCAAGTTTCCAGTATCTAATCTCAAATCTTTGGCATTGCCATTAGCAAAGGTAGTGATACTCATATTGCTATACACTCCAAAGGGATTTTCACCCATGACGGTGGTATTTTTGTTGCGAATTATGACCTTACCAGTGGAGCCACTACCAAATGTTATTGATACTAAGGATGCTCCGCCAGACATTAGTAAATTATTCCCATTCACCACGATATCTCCAGCCGCTCCTTTTCCAAAAGTGCCAGTGGTAATGGCTGTGACTCCCGTGGGATTCAGGGGTGAAAAACCGGATAACTCTATATCTGCTGCTTGAATCTGGGTGTTACCACCCTTAGCTGTTCCATAAGTTAAATTACTGATTCCTGAACCTTCTTGGAGTGTTAAACGGGGACTAATAATACTGATATTTGCACTATCTCCAGTTCCCAAAGCATCAGCACGAATCCAACTGGGAATTTTTGCATCAGGTGTGGTACCAATAAGTGCGATCGCTGCTGATGCTTGTAAGTTAATATCTCCACTAGGAAGATTGCCGTAATTCTGGGACAAAATCAACGAACCATCGGTAAATTTGATATTTCTTCCCTGGAGTTGAACTGCACCGGAGTTAAACCCACTCACATCTAATAGTGACTTCTGCACTAGTTGAATATCAGCAAAACTTTGTCCCTGTTCATACTTCAATTTATAACCCTGTGTAATCGGTACTAAACTCACTACCCCTGCTCCTCCCAGACTCCCTAGTTCTATTTGACCTTTTGCTGCACTCAGAGTCGCACCATTCAAACTGATATTTCCACCTACTAACGCTAAGGTTTTTCCTGACTGTACTTGTAATTTTGTGGAGCTAGAATTGGGAATTACAGGGGAAAAACTATCGGTTGCATCTAAGCTATGTCCTGTCCCTTGGACTTGTATCGATGCGGGATGATTACCCATTTGCAACCCAATGGGTACAGTCATGGTTAATAATGGTTTAGCGGTAGTATCCACAGCACTAAACTCTGACCCATCAGCAAATTTAATACTATTAGCCGTAGTTCCGATGAAGGAACCACCAATATTTAAGCTGGCATTTTTGCCAAAAATAATCCCAGATGGGTTGAGTAAAAATAAGTTGGCACTACCATTGGCTTGAATTAAACCATCAATATAGGAAACATTACCGCCTGTGACACGGCTAAATATATTTTGGATATCTGCGGCATTGTTAAAGACTGCGGAACCATTACTGGGAACTGAGAATTGGCTGAAGCTATGAAATAAATTATTACCGACACGAGCGCCATTAGTGATGCTGTAATGATTACTCCCACTCACAGCAGTATTGAGAGTCCCATCAGGAGTGACTTGTGCCTGAACACCACGAGCGCAAACGGTAGAGATGCCGATCGCACCAACAACGGCAAACCCAATAAAAGCTAATTTCATGAGAATATATTTTAATCTTGTATTTTATTCTGTATAAATTCTTCCCTTTTTTGTAGCTTATCTAACATTGAGTCTTTTAAGTAAATTAATTTTGAGGTATTGCTGCACAGGTTAATGCGGTTTGTCCCTGACTAGGAGATTGATCAGCAATTAATTCAATTTTGCCTTGGGCATTACGTCGCCAAGAGGTAGCTTGGACAAGAGGCTGTGGTGGTTTTGGTATTTGGGCTTGTGCAGGTTGTGTTTTGTGAAATGCAGATATATTGCGGGTATCAGACCAGGTGCGATCGCCCCAAATCTGCTGTGTGGGATTTTGCGGTATGCCACCTCTACCTGTGGCGACAAAACTACTACCACTGGTATCTGCACAACCACTAGCAATTTGCTGCGATGAGTCAGTAATATTTGCAGGTAATTCCACTAAACCAGAATTGGGATCAACACTGACATTGTTAATATCGACTGTACCGTTCACACCAAATTGCGAACTGGCGCTGATGTCGTTTTCTGGAGTGAGTTGATGACGGAATTTTAGCCCAAATATACCTTGAGTAGTAATGTTAATGTTCCCACCACGACCACGGACAGCGTTGGCAATAATATCACTATTACCAGTGCCGATGATCAAGGGGGTATTGATAGTAATGTTACCACCATTGCCTGTAGTGCCAGCTTCGGCGTTGAGGAGACTGCGATCGCTCACTCGCAACAATTCAGACAGATTTAACACTAAGTTACCGCCATCACTAGAGACTGTAGAGGCGTTGATTTGAGCATTTTCCTTGAGAATCAATGATCGCCCGGTAATCTCAACCGTCCCACCATTACCAGTTCCGGTGCTGCGACTGGTAATTTGTGAGCCAGTTTGCAAGTTAATGCGATCGCTGGCGGTAATGTTTAAGTTACCTGCTTTTCCTGATTGGGAGGAGGCGGTGGAAACAGTAGCATTGTCAATTAAATCTAAAGTTCCAGTGGTAAATTTCACCGTACCACTGTCACCACTACCCGAAGATTGACTACTAATGGTGCTTTGATTGAGTGCGATCGCGTTAGCTATGACATCGATTGCACCTGCATTACCAATACCTGTGGTGTTACTGGAGATGATACTTTGATTGCTGAGTTGTAAAGTGCCTGTATCCAGTGTAATTTCACCACCCTTACCACTACCACTGGTACTAGCTGAGATTGTACCATTGTTAAGTTCTACGGTGTTAGCTGCCTGAAGCTTGATATTTCCCGCATCGCCACTTTCAGATAAGGATTGACTAGTAATGTTGCTTTGATTAAGTGCGATCGCGTTAGCTTTAACATCAATTGCACCAGCATTACCACTACCTGTGGTGTTGCTGGATATAATACTTTGATTATTTAGTCGTAAATTGCCTGTATTGAGTGCAATTTCTCCACCCTTGCCACTACTACTTGTACTGGCTGAGATTGTACCATTGTTAAGTTCTACGGTGTTAGCTGCCTGAAGCTTGATATTTCCCGCATCGCCACTTTCAGATAAGGATTGACTAGTAATGTTGCTTTGATTGAGTGCGATCGCGTTAGCTTTGACATCAATTGCACCGGCATTACCAATACCTGTGGTGTTGCTAGAGATGATACTTTGATTGTTGAGTTGTAAAGTACCTGTATTCAGGGCAATTTCTCCACCCTTGCCACTACCACTTGTATTAGCTGAGATTTTACCATTGTCAAGTTCTACAGTGTTAGGCACATTAAATATAATATCTCCCGCATTGCCACTGGCAGATGTTGAGGAGTTAATGGAACTGCCATTGAGGAAGGAGAGGCGATTTGTGGTGACATTGACATCTCCAGCTTGTCCAGTACTCTTTGTAGTGGTGAAAATTTGACTATTATTCAATGTCGTTAAACCAGGACTGGTAAGGGTGACATTACCGGCGGAGTCCCTACCTTTGGTATCGCTTTCAATTAGGGTGTTAGTTAGAGTAAGGTTCCCCGCACTACTAATGTTGACATCACCTGATCGCCCTTTGCCATCAGCCGGAATGTTGATTGTGCCTGTTAATGCGGTTCTGATGGTGATTGGTTTACTTGTTTGGATGGCCAGATCAGCGATCGCCAAATCGCCCTGTCCCAAAATCGACACCATCCCTGCCTCAGCAGCAGAAGATGTTGTTACTACTGTCAATCCAGATATCTGGTTTAGAGCATCTAATCTTACAGAACCACCATTGTTTGCAGTTCCTTGGGGCGCAACGCTAAAACTATACAAGTTACTGCCGTTGCCCAAAATATCCCCGTTTTGTGCAGTCAGGGCGATATCACCACCCTGACCGCTATTCCCTACTGCTGAGTATGAGAATGAGTTTAAATTGCTCTGGTTAGAGAGGTTGCCATTGATTGCTGTCAGGGTGATATCGCCGCCATTACCACTATTACCCGTTAAGGAGTGGGACAGGGATGACAACTCGGCTTGGTTAGAGAGTTTGCCATTGATTGCAGTGAGAGTGATATCGCCGCCTTTGCTACCATTCCTCGCCGTTGATTCCATTCGGCCCTGGCTGGAGAGGTTGCCATTGGTTGCAGTGAGGGCGATATCGCCGCCATTACCACTCTTCCCGAATATTGAGTTGGAAAAAGACAATAAACTGCGCTGGCTGGAGAGGTTGCCATTGGTCGTGGAAAGAATTATCTTGCCGCCATTGCCACTTGTACCATAAAAGGTCAACAGGTATGAAGATGCGCCGTCGACAGAAAGATTGCCGTTAGTGGTAGTGAGGGTAATATCGCCGCCATTCCCTCCTTGATTGAGTCCGAATACTGATGAATCTAGACCGCCATTGACAGAAAGATTGCCGTTAGTGGTAGTGAGGGTAATATCGCCGCCACTCCCACTTGTAAGGAATGAAAGAGAAGATGAGTTCACATTGCCATTAATCGAGATATTGCCATTAGCGAACAGCTTGATATCGCCACCATTGCCACTATTCCCAAAATACAACAAAGCCGAGGAATCTAAGTTTCCTGTGACAATATCCCCAGCAGCATTCAGGGTAATTGCACCACCATCTCCCCCTGTTGTATTTGATGTGTTGATACTGCTTACCCTAATACTTCCCGGTGGCAAACCTGCTACTGTCCCCGTCGTGAAGCTCAATTGTGGCAAATTTGCAGTCGGTACTGATGCCACCCCTGCCCGCAAAATCGCCGCCGGCTCAGTTGTGAGTATCAGATAATCTGGGTCGCTACTGGGAACGCTCACATCAGGGCCGGTAATCACAATATTCCCCCCCTCAATACTCCCTGTCGCCTCAATCTTCAATGCTACTCCTGTGTAGTCACCAAACACCACATCCCCATTGGCATAAATTATCGGGTCAAACAAACTCACAAACTTCCCTGGAGTCCCTGCTAAAGTCTGAAATGAAACAGTGCCACCACTGAGAAAATGTGCATCCCCAGAAATATTCCCGTTGCTGATCAACCTCAGATTACCCCCACTCTGAAGTGCTGCTACAGGATGACTCAATGCCAAGATATCAATGTTTTGATTCCCCTGAATTGTTAAGTTTCTCCCGGCTTGGGCGAGAAATGGAATTGTGGCATGATCCCTGATTTGCACTGTGTCTTGGGCTTTGAGGGTTAAATCTCTCCCTGCTATGAGTTGTCCTTGTAAGTCTAGGCTACCTGCTTCTAGTGTTAAATCTTGTCCGGTGGTGAGATGACTCTCGACTCGAATCGGTGCGGAATTCTGCCCCATCTGTAACCCGATTGGTACACTCATTTTTAACAATGGTGTATTACTGGGGTTGGTGGCACTAAATTCTGTACCATCGGCAAACTTTATACTATTGGCTGTTGTAGCGATAAATGAACCGCCAATATTTAAGCTGGCATTTGACCCAAAAATCATCCCGGATGGGTTGAGTAAGAATAAGTTGGCACTACCATTGGCTTGAATTAAACCATCAATATAGGAAACATGACCGCCCGTGACACGACTAAATATATTTTGGATGTCTGCGGCATTGTTAAAGACTGCGGAACCATTACTGGGAACGGAGAATTGGCTGAAGCTATGAAATAAATTATTGCCGATACGGCTACCGTTAGTGATGCTGTAATGATTACTCCCACTTACAGCAGTGTTGAGAGTCCCATCAGGAGTTACCTGAGCGTTTACACTACTGTTGCAAATAGCAGATGTCACAATTGCACCAATTAAGCCCAAACCAGCAATAGTTATTTTCATTAATCTATTTCTTGTGTTCTATTCCATATTTATCTTTCCCCAGACAATAATCTTTTTAACAGTAGTTAATTTTCGGCTACAGCCGCACAGGTTAAGGCTGATGGTATCGGTGAATTAGTATTAGCTGCAACAAGCTCAATTTTGCCTTGGGCGTTACGTCGCCAAGATGTAGCTTGCACAAGGGTTTCTGGTGATTTTGGCATTTGGGCTTGTACTGATTGTGTTTTATGGAATGCAGATATATCGCGGATGTCTGACCAGGTGCGATCGCTATTCAACCCTTGTGTCGGATTTTGTGGTATTCCACCTCTGCCAACGGCAACAAAACTACTACTAGTATTAGCATTGCAACCACTAGCAATTTGCTGAGATGGATCAGTGACATTTCCGGGTAATTCCACTAAACCCGAATTGGGATCAACACCAACATTATTAATTTCCACTGTGCCATTCAAATTAAACGCAGAACTGGCTGTAATATCATTGGTTAAATCTTCTCTTGGAGTCAGAGTATCGCGGAATTTTAGACCGATAATGCCTTGAGTTGTAATGGCAATATTACCGCCCTTTCCTTGCACGGCATTGGCAATAATGTCACTGTTTTCTAGCCCTACAATTACTGGCGCATTAATACTAATATTGCCACCATTGCCACTACCACCGGCTTCTGCACTAATAAAGCCACCATCACGCATGAGCAATAAATCTCGCAGTTGCAGGTTAATGTTTCCGCCTTCGCCTGCTTTTGTCGAGGCTAAAAGGTTTCCACCATTTTTAAGTGTGAGGGTGTTTGCATTAATTTCCAGATTACCTGCTGTCCCAGAGCCAGTATTTTGAACAAAAATTGTCGCACCATCAGAAACGTTAACAATGGGGGCGTTAATAGTAGTGTTGCCGGCATTGGCACGGGAAATTATACTAAAAGCACCAACAGGCAGAACAGCAGTACCAACATAACTGGGGGTTTCGCCAGGTTTTATACCACTCACATCAATTGATTCTGAGGCATTGATAGTCAGTGAACCTGCATTGCCTAAAATTATGCTAGAAGCCGATACTCTCCCACCATCTTGAACAGATAATTTACGGGTGTCAATGTTCAAATTGCCTGCATCACCAGGCCCAAAGGTAGCGGCCGAAACTAAAGTAAAATAACTACCTTTTGGCGCACCTGCACCTAATACCTGGATTGTATCTGCTTTGATATTTAGATCACCGCCCTTACCTGAAGAATAAGGTCTAGCTGCTATATTAGCTCCGGCTGAAACAGATAAATCTTGAGTGGAAATAGCAATATCCCCGCCCTTTCCCTTACCAAAAGAAGCAGCTAGTATTTGACTGACGGCTCGAAAAGCAAGCGGATCGCCTGATGCAAACCCATTGATATCTATTGCATCACTATTGATGATAATGTTACCCCCAGAGCCGGTACTAAATGTGCGGTTTAAGATGTAACCGCCTTGATCAATATTTAACTTCGGGGTATTAACGATGATCTGCCCCGCCGCCGCAGAAGATACGGTGTCATTAACTAAACTGCTAGAACTTATAAACCTAGGGGATTTACCGCTAATATTCAGTGATTCTGTAGCATTTACAACAATATCACCAGCAGCTTGGTTACTTCGATTTTGGACTAACACCAAAGAACCATCACGGATACTTACTTGTTTCCCTTGAATGTTTACAGAGCCGCCATTTCCTCGGCTGAGATCGCGTGTAGATGCTAAAGCGCGTTGGGTAAGGGTAATATCACCAAAACTCGTTATGTTGGGATAACTCAGGGTAAATCCTTGGGAAGTGGAATTGAGAGTAACGTTAGCGTTACTGATGCTACCCAATTCTATTTTTCCTCCCGGTGCAGAAAGTAAACCGCCATCCAAGGCAATATTCCCACCCACTAATGCTAGGGTTTTGCCAGATTGTACTTGTAATCCTCTGGTGCCAATATTGAGTCCAGATATTGAAGATGATGCAAGAAAATTGGCATTGTGTCCGGCTCCTTGAACGGTAATCGCTCCTGGATTACTACCAAGTTGCAAACCAACAGGGACACTCATCGTTAATAAAGCTGGCGATGTGGTATTTGTGGCGCTAAACTTCAACCCATCGGCAAATACTATGCTATCGGCAGTTGTGCCGACAAAAGAACCACTGATGCTTAACTTAGCATTAGCTCCAAATACAATCCCGGCTGGATTTAGCAAGAATAAATTAGCACTACCTTGGGTGCTGATTGTGCCATCGATATTCGATACACTACCACCTGTAACACGAGCAAAGATATTTTGGACAGTAGTGGGATTATTGAATACAACAGAGCCACCTGTAGGTATGGAAAATTGGCTAAAGCTATGAAATAAATTATTGCCGACAAGAGTGCCATTAGTGATGGTGTAATTACCATTCACATCCGTCTTGAGAGTGTTATCGGAAACTACTTGGGCGTGAACACTACTGTTATAAACAGCAGCTATACAGATTGCACCGAGAAAGCCAAATCTACCAAAAGCTAATGTCATGAACCCAGTTCTTGTTTTTGATTCCGTGTTTATTGTTCCCAATGCAGTCAGATCAATTCACTTGATGGATATATAGATATAGCAGTCCTATTTGAGAGATGAACAAAAGAGACAAGGGAGACAAGGTAGACCCGAATTTCTCACGTATGGGTAGCGGGTGTGGAGAGAGGGGAGTGTGGGGGGAAAGATTTTTTCACCATCCTCCCACACTTCCCGGATTTCTCACACCCCTGGATTTCTCACAAGAGAGAAATCCAGGGTAGAGAGATGTTTGTATATCATAGGACTTACGCAGTGAGACGAAAAACCAAGGGTTTTGGGAAGGGTGTAAGAGTTTATGGGTATAGAGGTGTATGTGTCCAAAACTCTTACACCCCATACCCTTTAACCCTTACACCCAGTCTCCGCAGAAAATTTTTGTGCGTAAGTCCTGAATCTATATGCGTCAATCTTGATGGCTATTAAAATAGCGAATACTGCATAGAGAAGTACAATCCGTTTTCTTGGAGCGATCGCTTGTCGCCCTCAACAGAGATAATTGGAATACCCCAATCTAAACGGGCGGAGAAGTTATTCCCTTGTTTCCATAACAACCCAAACCCAGCACCGACTAAGGTATTGGTTGAGGGATTGTCACCTTTACTATTCCAGCCTTGGCCGACATCAACAAATGGTGCTAGTTGTAAGACTCCTTGGATTTTTTTCGCCCGCACAATGGGAAAGCGAAATTCTGAGGAAAACAAGAAGCCGTTATCTGTGAGTAATGTATCTTGGCGATAACCCCGCACGCTTAACTGTCCACCTAATCCAAATTGCTCTAAAGGTACTAAGTTATTGGCGGCTAGTTGTAAATCAGCCCTAGTTAAAAACAAGGTATCTGGAGCAAATTGTCTTACCCACTGTGCTTGTCCTCGCCAACTAAAGAAGCGGCTATCGGGAGCCTCTTCACTCACACTTGCTCCCAACCAATCAACTCCCAAACTAAATTGCGATCGCGCGGCGAAAACTTGTGTGTTGCTGCGCTGGGTATACTCTTGGGTGAAGCGCAAGGCAGAAATTTTCGTTCTGCCATTATCATCGGCTCCAGGAGATAAGGGAAAGCCACCTATATTATCTAAACCAATGATTGTTTGACTTTCTTGGCGGGAGAATGATACCCCTACAGCTAACTCTTGAGTGGGCTTTTGCAGTAATGGTTGACGAAATCCGAATTCGTAGGCGGTGCTATTTGACTGAATATCTAGAACGCTGAAAGGGTCTTCTATAACGTTGTTCCAGCCTTGGTTAACACTAAAAGATACAGCGCCGTTGTGGGCATTCACAGGCAATGTGTAACTAGCGGCAATTGTATTACTACCATTGGTATTGGTATAGCCCACATTCAAGGTATCCCCTAAACCTAATAGATTGGCCTCTTGGATATCTATACCCCGGCGGAAACTACCAACACTAGGCGATCGCCCATTATCCAAGCTGAGTGAGCCTGTGAAGGTGTCGGCTTCTTGAACTTCGACACGTAAGATATTGCGTCCGGGAGTTGTACCGGTTTGCAATTCCGCAGAGAGATTTTTAATGCGTGGATCGAGTCGGAGTAGTTGCAGTTTTTCCAGTAATCGCGGCACATTCAGGGGTTTTCCTGCACCTAGACGAATGCGATCGCGAATGTAGTTGCTATTCAATCGTCGATTACCCACGATTTTGATTTCTTGCAAACTACCTTCTACTACCTGAATTGTCACAACTCCTGCATCTAGTGTTTGGGGTGAAATTAAAGCCCCAGTGGTGACGTAGCCTTTATCGGTGTAGAACTTGCTGATGGCTTCTTTGACTTGTAATAACTCTGCAAAAGATGCTTCGCGCCCAATAAAAGGATCTGTAATCGGCGCAAAATCTTTTGGTGTAAATACTGTGCTACCAATAACTTCAATGCGTTCCACCCGGAATTTAACATTAGGATCATCCTCTCCTGTCGTTGGCTGATCAGGTAATTCCACAGGCGGAAGTAATGGCTCTTTTTCTGATGGCTGTGGTAGCGCATCTGATGGTAAGGGCGTAACCGGAATTTCTTCTATCCTTCCTGGTGGTAAACCTTGCTGGTTGGTTGTTTGGGCGTATACCTGATGATAATTACACAATACTGCGGCAATAACAAACCCGAATGTCAAAGGTTTTAGTATTGTTATGCGCGGCTTACAAATCATTTGATGCTTGTGTGTATGGCTAATTATAAATTTTGTCTTCACACTAAATACCCACGCATAAATATTGAGTCATTTTTCTCGGCAATTATCAAAGTTACTTTTATATTTCAACTGATCAAAGTTGCCTTGCTTCAGTGATGTAAGGAGTATCATATATATATAAGATTACGCTTTATTTTTTACAAATGTACCCAGTGTAAATACTGTTTTTTCTTGATGAAGAAATTTGATTCCGCATGATTACAGATAATCATCAGAAGAACTCTTATCGCGGTATTCCAGCATAACTTTTGTGATCCCGAACAACCCCTTTTAATCTGCCATGTCACAGACTGACTTGAGTTTTATCCTGGGAGTATGGTACATTTAGAATGAGGTTATTTGCTGTAAAAATTGGTTATGGTTATTTTGGCTAAAATTAACGTTTAACCATCAAACTATTAAAGATATCAATACAATTTATCGAATTCTTAGCCAGTCATTCAAAAAACATTGTTATTGATTAGCTATTTTTTAACAGAGATTAACCTAAAATTAACTTCTAGACTGCTGATAAAAAATAGTTACTCTTCAATGAAGGGTAAACTATCTTACTTACCGGGTTAATCTCTAAATTAGAAATAATACTAAAATTTATTAAAATAGTAAAAAAAATATAAACATCTAGTGTTTAAGAGTTTAATTATAGTAATGTTTATATTGATAAAATCAAAATCCAAAGTTATTAAATTAATATAAAAAACCAGAATTATTGCTGGAAAAAGTTTTGAACTTAGGATTAATGATTATAAAAAAATATTAACTTCTGCAACAGGCATATATGAGCAAAGCCAATGGTAAAACAAGTTTGTTGCAAAAACAATTATGGCAGCGCGAAAGACGAGCGATCGCATTTTTATCTTGTTTGAACTATCGCTCTGGAGAATTATCTAGCTACCTACAAAGCATTGCCTGTGGAGTCAGCGAGTTATTAGAAATTGATTGGTCAGTCGTGACTGTTTGCCAAAAAGGATTTGAGAAAGTACTAGCCAGTAGTATGGATATGGGCGAGGGTGAGCATGTCTATTCACTACATGGTTTACTCACCGGCACAGTCATCGAAATTGGTCGCCCTTTGGCGGTAGAAGATGCAGTCAAAAATCCAGAGTATGGGCAGATTCCCGAAGGTTACTGTGCTTATTTAGGCATACCTTTAAAAACAGCAGAAGGAAAAGTCATTGGTACAATCTGCTCTTTTCACCGCCAGCACAGAGAATTTACACCAGAAGAAATTCAAGTAGCCGAAGTATTTGCCGAACGTGCAGCTACAGCCATAGATAATTATTATCTCTATCAACAACAGTGTGAATTTAATCAAATTTTAGAATCAGAAGTAGAAAAACGTACTATTGAACTGCGAACCGCCCAAGCCAAACTCGTAGAACAAGAACGCCTCGCAGCAATTGGTGAATTTGCTGCCATGATTGTCCATGAAATTCGCAATCCTTTGACAACAATGCTCATGGGATTAAAGTATTTCCAAAAGACTAATTTAAACCCAGCCGCACAAGAGCGATTATCGTTAGCATTAGGTGAAGCTTCTCGCTTAGAAAATCTATTGAGTGAAATTTTGCTTTATGCGAAACCTCAAGTGTTGCAACTGGATGAGTTAGAGATAAATGACTTGATTCGAGAGTTGCTGAAATTAATTTGGGAAATGCCAGAAGCCTTAGAACGGGAAATCAAATTTATCCCTAGCCCAAACCCAATCAAAGTTTTAGGGGATCAAGACAAGCTCAAACAAGTATTTATTAATATTGTGCGTAATGCTTGTGAGGCAGTGTCTCCTGGAGATGTGATTATTTGGGAAGTCAAAAATTCATCTTTAGATCAAGTTAGCATTAATGTTTGTAATGGTGGCGAGCCAATACCAGCCGAAATTCTTGCACAACTAACGCAGCCGTTCTTTTCTACTAAATCTAACGGAACTGGTTTGGGATTAGCCATTTCTAAACGCATTGTTCATGCTCATGGTGGAGAATTATCTATTCATTCTGATGCGGTATCTGGTACTACTGTTACAGTGCAATTACCTGTAGCAACGGTACGGAAAACGGGTGGAAATTAAGTCAAAAGTTAAAAGTTAAAAGTCAAAAATTCTCTGATTTTTGACTTCCTCGTAGGGGTGTAGGTGTTCAAAATTCTGATACCCCATCTCAACAACTCAATTTGTGTCAGTCCTCAGAGTCATTTCATACTTTGGTGATGTGGTTTATGATTACGCAAGGGTGGGGAAGTCAATAACCCCTACACCTGAAAATCTTACGTAAGTCTTATTTTTAAGTATCTAGTTTGAGGTGAGGACAATTGGTGCAACAACCAGAACTGCGGCAAAATTCGCCGATGCGATCAATTGGGCGCGTGTTGAAGAGTTTAGGCAATTACCGTTGGATTTCTGTGGGAGCTTTGATTAGTGTCTTACTATTAACAGTTGCCAATGCTGTGACACCGCAATTATTTCGTTGGGGAATTGATCAAGGTATTGCACCGCGTAACTTACAAATAGTACTTTATAGTGCAGCTTGGATGGTAGTAGCTGCGATCGCACGGGGTTTGTTTAACTTTGGTCAAAGCTATTTAGCTGAAGCTGCATCTCAAGGTGTGGCTTATGATTTACGCAACAAGATTTTCAGCAAAATTCAAAATTTAAGTTTTAGCTATCATGACCAGTCGCAGACTTCTCAATTATTAACCCGTGTCACCAATGACATTGAGCAAATCCGCACTTTTGTGGGGACTAGCTTGATTCAAGTGATTGGGGGATTAGTGACATTGGTAAGTATTGCCATGATTTTGCTAGTGATGAATTGGCAACTGGCTTTAATTACCTTGTCGGTAGTGCCGATATCTGCATGGTTAATGGCAAGGTTTGTGAATCGGAATAACCGACTGTTTGGGCAAATCCAACAGCAATTGGGTAATTTGAATGCGGTTTTGCAAGAGAATTTGTTAGGGATACGGGTAGTGAAAGCCTTTGTGCGTGAGTCGGCGGAAAAGTCGCGTTACACAACCTTAAATGATGCCCTCGTCAGCGCAAATATGCAGACGATTATGGCTATTCGTAATACATTCCCGTTTATCTTTTTACTGAGTAATTTGGTGACACTGGCAGTCTTTGGCTATGGAGGTATGCTGGTAATTGGTGATAGCTTTTCGATTGGGGAATTAGTAGCATTTAACTCATACTTAGTGTTAATTTTTCAACCCATATTATTAATTGGGTTTGCTGCCCCAGCGATCGCCCAAGCCGCAGCCTCGGCTACACGAGTGTTTGAAATAGTTGATGCGGCTGTGGAAATCCGCGATCGCCCGAATGCGATGTTATTTGATACTTGCGGTGGTCGCATTACCTTTGAAAACGTTTCCTTTCGCTATCCGGGAGCCACCACCGAAGCTCTAAAAAATGTATCTTTTGAAACTAAGCCCAAAGAACTGATCGCGGTTCTAGGAATGACAGGTTCTGGCAAAAGCACAATTATGAACTTGATTCCCCGCTTTTATGATGTGACTGGGGGAGCGATACGCATTGATGGGCGGGATGTGCGAGATTTTACACTCCAAAGTTTGCGATCGCATATTGGCATAGTTTTTCAAGAAAGCACCTTATTTTCTGGAACCATCCACGATAATATTACCTACGCTAAACCAAATAGCAGTTTAGAACAGGTAATAGAAGTGGCGAAAACTGCCCAGATTCATGATTTTATTATCAGCTTGCCCGATGGCTACAACACAATTGTCGGCGAACGGGGTGTGGGTTTATCTGGTGGACAAAAACAACGGATTGCGATCGCCCGTACCTTACTCACCGATTACAGTATTCTGATTTTGGATGATAGTACCTCTGCGGTGGATGCTAAAACAGCCACCCAAATTCAAGCCGAACTAGATAATTTAATGCAGCAAAAAGCTTGTGTCACCTTTGTGGTAGCCCAACGCATTAGTACAGTCAAAAATGCCGATCGCATTTTATTAATCGATCAAGGTCAATTGGTAGCCCAAGGAACCCATGAAGAATTGATGCAAACTAGTCCACTTTATGGGGCAATTCTCGAATCTCAAATTCAACATCATCAAGTAAAATCTTGATTTATGGCGTTTCTGATTCTAGTGAAGTACAAGCAAGAATAATTAACCGCAGATGGACACAGATGGACGCGGATAAATTTGTACCTCAGTAGACTAAGAAAGGCTATATCGCACCAAGCATAGTAACAATTTTACCTCCTGCCTCAACCGCGTAGCGGTAAGTCAAAAGGCAAAAGTAAAAAGGCAAAAATCAAGAATACTTTTGACTTTTGGTTTTTTACTTTTGACTTCTCCAGCTTTGCCGGATTGCCTTCTACTACAGCATAATTAAACCAAGCCTGACACCAGCCGTCACCGCTTCGGTACGGGAAGAAACAGCCAGCTTTTGAAAGATGGATGAAACATGAAATTTCACTGTATGTTCGGAAATTTGTAGACGTTTTGCGATCGCTTTGTTACCCAACCCAGAACCTAACATTCCCAAAACTTCGATTTCTCTGGGTGTCAAAGTTTGCACGGGGTTAGCCACAACTTTTTCGCGGATGGGGAGTAATTCTAAATAATCTGGGTGCAGTACTATCAAACCCGATGCGATCGCCTCAATAGCCGCAGTAATTTCCGCTTCTGTGCTAGTACTGGGTAATATTCCCCGCACACCAGAACGTAAGCTATTTTCTAGGTCAAGACTCTCGATATCTTCTGTAATCAGTAGAATTTGTTGTTCTGATATCAGTTGCAATTTTGTCCAAGTTGATGAAAGATTACTGCTGAAATCTAACAGCAATACATCTGGTTGGAGTTGTTCAAATTCCTTGGTGAATGTCTCTAAATCTGATGTTGTTCCCACTACAGTTAGTTGGGGATGTTGATTGATCAGTGATGACAAACCCACCTGCACCACCACAGAAGCAGCAATGACCACCACTCGGATCATGTCGCCTCCACAGAGGTTTTCTGGGCAATGTCAACAATAAATTGCTTTCTCCCCCGTCGCACTTGTAATGGTATAGACTCTTGGTTGTGATGCAGATATTTAGCCAAGTCATTAGGTCGAGTAAATAACCGTCCTGCAACCCCAATTAACACATCGCCAATTTGCAAACCAACAGTTTCTGCCACACTATCAGGAACTATAGATAATACTAATAAACCGAGACTGCGCCTGTCTAAAACCACAGGTTGCAAGGTGACTCCAAGTTGCCAACGATGACTACCACTCAGAAAGCGGTTAACAGTGTTGCTGGGAATTGCCACCGCCAAACCGTTGACAATCATTGTATTAATCCCCACAACTCGCCCCAGACAATCAGCTAAACATCCACCAGAATTACCAGGATAAAGCTGTAAATCTGCGATGACGGCTGATTGATGATTGCTGTGAACCATCCCCATTGTGAATGCACCATCATCACCTAAAGGATTACCCACAGCCAGAACTAATTCACCAACTCGCAATGTATCAGAATTAGCAATGGTGGCAGGATGTAAGTTAGTTGCAGAAATTTTGAGTGCGGCTAAATCTTGCTGGGGGTCAAAGTGCGATCGCACAGCCGCAAATACCCGACCATCAGATAATTCTACAGTTGGCTGCTGACTGGTCGCTACATGAGCATTCGTAATAATCAACCCGTCTGCTTGCCAAATCACCCCAGAACCAACTCCCAACCCACCGCTTTTAACTTTGACTGTGCTTTGACGCAGTTTAGCGGCAACTACGGACAGTTCATCATTGAATTGTGTCATCATATTTGCTTGGAATTATGAGAAATTACTTACTCAACGGTACGTTCGCCAACCACAATATCTAACTCAACTAATGTCCCACCCCGGACAAGCTGCACTTTAATGAGTTTACCAATGCGATCGCTATTATTTAGGAGTGCCAAGACATCGCCTGTATCACTTACGGCGACATTATCCAACCTTACCAACACATCCCCCAGCAATACACCTGCATTGTCAGCCGGACTAGATGATTCCACATTGACAACAATTACCCCCGTTGTCGTTGGTAAATTCAGAAGATTTTTCAAGTTATGCGGTAAGCGTACAGGCTGCATACCTACACCCAAATAACCGCGAGAAATGTGTCCTTTAGTAAGTAATTGATTGACTACACGCTCAATTGTACTAGCCGGAATTGTCAAAGCTGTACCACGCCTTCCAGATGTATTCATTCCCACCACGTAACCAGCCGCATCAACTAGCGCCCCGCCAGCAAAACCAGGGTAAAGCGTGATATCTGGGCGAATAAATTGGTCAATATTGCCACCACTCATACTCCGCCAAGCCCCACTAACTACACTCACCGCCCCCATCGCCGCCCGTATATCACCTTCGCTACTTCTGGCTAATCCCAAAACTAAATGACCAACTTTGAGTTTTGTGATATCACCAATTTGTGCAACTGGAATTGCTGGATTTTGTAGTTGAAAAACAGCTATATCAGTACTAGGGTCATGACCGAGAAATGACAATGGTACAGTGTTTCCATCTGCAATAGTCGCAGTGATTTCGTCATAACGCCCCAGAGATTCATCTGAAGTCACAATAATATTATTACGCCAGTGAATACCACTGGAGGAAAGACGTTTACCAGCATTGACAGCAACTACAGCATTTCCAGCCTGTTCTACAATGTCCGCTAAACTGTTGGAAAAATCTTGCAATGAAGACATAAAATTATTCGCCAATATTTTGTGATGCTTCTATCTTGTCGCTTTCTATTCAGAAATAGCATCGGAAAAATGGGGAGAATGTCACCTAGAAAAATGGCTAGTACAAACAAGGTAAAAGGCAAAAGTCAAAAGGAAAAAGAAAGAAGGTCACTGAGCGTACTTGTACTAAGTGACTTGCCTTGAGCGTTCGCGCAGCTTCTCCGTCAGGAGAAGTCGAAGTGTGGTCTGTTTATTTATGCCGACCTGTACTAGTTAAACATGATATGAAAAATATACTGATTATCATTTTCGTTAGCTAATACGTAGCTAGATTAACTAGGTTGTCAATCAGCCAAGAATGAACTAAGGTAGGACTGAATTTTTATAAGGTAAATTAATATAAACTTTTCCGAAATTTAGTCTTAATAATTGGTAACTGCTGAATGTAAGTCATTGATTTGGCGGATAAATAGCAGATTCGCCGTTTATGATTTACAGCAACTGATTGAAAAAATTAATGAGTAATGAATAATGAGTAATGAGTCAAAAATTTACTTATTACTAACTACTTATTACTCATTACTTAATACCCAGTTGTAAAAACATCTATATATGCAACAAAGCTTAATAAAGTATTTAGGAAATATCCTGTAAAAGAGCTTGAAGAAATAGCATAATCGTTATTAAAAGGAAGTATCATTTAGCCCTGCTAGTTCTGTGGATAGTTGTGATTGATTTGTATAACCACTAAGGCTAAAATTACAGGTTTTAAGTTTTGTGACTCACTATTATAGATGCTGGACGAACATATCCAAAAACTAGTAGAAAAGTCAATAAAAATTATTTCTAGAGGATATGTTGATTGCATGAATTAGCATAGCGATCGCGTAGTTTTTTTGAAGGAGAATATCTTATATGGCGCGTAAGAAAAAATCATCAGGTTTTCAATTTCAACATTCAATTTACACAAGATGTCCTATTTGTTGTATTTTGCCACCTCACATGCTAGAGCATGTGGCTGTGAATGGTAATCCGCAGCAACGTTCTTGGGCGTTTCATACGTTAAACGTTTCCGCGCAGTTCCGTGGGCGACGGAATGTTGTCGGGAATATTTTCTTCTCTCCTTCTCCGGGTGAGAAGCGACGCACTATCTACGACGCGAAAAATGGACAGCAACTTCCCGGTACTTTAGTACGTAGTGAAGGTGATCCGCCAAGCACTGATGAAGCAGTGAATGAAGCTTATGATGCTGCTGGTGCTACTTATGACTTGTATTATGAAGTATTTGAACGCAACTCGATTGATGATAAGGGTTTGCGTTTAGACTCTACTGTACATTATGGTGTCAAATATGACAACGCTTTTTGGAACGGGGATCAAATGGTCTATGGTGATGGCGATGGCGAACTGTTCCAACGCTTCACAAAATGTATTGATATTATTGGGCATGAGTTAACACATGGAGTAACTCAATACGAAGCTGGTTTGCAATATTATGGTGAACCAGGGGCTTTGAACGAATCCTTTTCAGATGTTTTTGGTTCCTTGGTCAAACAAAGATTAAAAAATCAAACAGCCGACCAAGCAGACTGGATTATTGGTGAAGGTCTTTTAGCGCCCGGTGTGAAAGGTATTGGTATTCGCTCGATGAAAGCCCCAGGAACCGCCTATGATGATCCTGTGTTGGGCAAAGATCCGCAACCAGCCCACATGCGCGATAAATACACTGGTTGGGAAGATAACGCGGGTGTGCATATCAATTCTGGTATTCCCAACTATGCCTTTTATTTAGCCGCCGTGGAAATTGGCGGTTATGCTTGGGAAAAAGCTGGGAAAATCTGGTACATTGCTTTACGCGATCGCTTGCGTAACCAAGCACAATTTAAAACCGCCGCTAATGTCACCATCCAAGTAGCGGGAGAACTCTACGGTACAGATAGTCTAGAACAAAAAGCTGTACAGAATGCTTGGCAAAAAGTAGGAGTAATTTAAGCAGAATTCAGGAGTCAGAAGCCAGAATACAGAACGGACTGTGCAGATAGTAAGACGAAAAATTAAGGTTTCTCGATAGGGTGTAAGAGTATAGGGTGTAAGGGTTTTGAACACTTACACCCTATACCCATTCACCCTCACACCCAGTCTCAACAGACAATCTTCTTGCGTCACTCCTGTTCTGACTTCTTTTCATTGTTGCTAAACTGGGGGAAGATAGTTTTTTCTCCCAGCTTTTATATACAACGGAGAGCAAAACAATGCGGATCACATTTGAACGCACAGGTGGCTTTGCTGGAATAACAAAGAAAACAACCCTAGACACC
This sequence comes from Nostoc sp. FACHB-190, assembly GCF_014696905.1. NCBI lineage: Bacteria > Bacillati > Cyanobacteriota > Cyanophyceae > Nostocales > Nostocaceae > Nostoc > Nostoc sp. FACHB-190. The sequence continues at coordinate 84,122 of NZ_JACJQW010000012.1, read as the reverse complement.
AACAATCTTCCACCAAAGGAAGCTAAAGAACTACCATTATTAGTCCAAGCGGCGGATTTATTTCGCTTACCTGCACAAATTCCCTCGCCAAATCCCCAGAGCGATCGCTTTCAGTATAGGTTAACTGTAGAAGATAACGATAAACAGCACACAGTCATTGTTAGTGAAGCAGCCTTACCCGGAACTTTAAGACCTTTAATTGAATGGCTCAATCATTTGGCTATTCAGAGGGGGTAGGATTAGGGGGACAAGGGAGACAAGGGGGACAAGGGAGATAGAGGTTTTTGAGTTAATCAAACTAGCAAATTTGTTTTTTGTACTAACTAAAAAATCATTACTCAGCACTTAGCACTCAGCACTTTTACAAAACTTCCCAAGCAGTACCTTGATAACCATAGTCAAAAATTTCTGGATGCAAAATTTCTGCCAAAATTTCCAAAGAATCAACTAATCTGGGGCCGGGACGGTTAAAGTAAGAATTACCATCAGTAATATAAACTCTACTTGTTTGGCTGGCATGGAGTTTTTGCCATTCTGAACGTTGAATTAGTAACTCAGCTTCTTGGCGAGTGCGAATTAAATCAAAGCCACAAGGCATAAATACAATCACATCGGGATTACTGGCGATGAATGTTTGCCATTCCAAAGTTCCAGAAGGTTTACCGGGATGGCTAAACAGCGATTGTCCGCCTGCAAAGTTGACTAATTCTGGAATCCAATTAGCTCCTGTCATCAAAGGATCTGTCCACTCGATACAAGCAACTTTGGGCAGTTCGTTGAGTGCTAACCCTTGGATTTTTTGTTGTACGATTTTAACTCTAGCTTCTAGGTTTTCCAGTAATTTTACTGAGTCCACATCAAAGATATGAGCAACTTGTTCAATATCAGTCCAAACATCTTCCAGAAGATTAGGTTGTAAAGAAATAATTTTTGGCGAAGTTGAGATGAAATTACTAACAGCTTTTTCCACTTCTGGTAAGCTGACGGCACAAACATCACATTGGTCTTGGGTGAGAATGTGAGTCGGTTGTAACTGTTCTAAAACATCGGTTTTGATGTGATAAATACTCAATGCTGATTGCAATAAATCATTGACTTTAGTGTGAATATCGCTGCTAGGAACATCAATATTAAAGCGTGCTTCTGTGCATACAGGAACATTTTGAATATGTGGCGGATAATCACATTCATGCGATCGCCCTACAATTGCATCAGTTAACCCCAGTGTGGCTAAAATCTCTGTTGCACTTGGTATTAAAGAGACAATTCTGAGATTGCTATTAGTCATTGTTTTATTTCCCGAATATCTGCTACCAGTTAAATTTTTACAAACTTCAAATAATTAAGTATCTTTCTGTAGGAGAATGCCGCAAGTTATGAGCCTCATAATTAACTGGGCAAATTGACTATTTGATAAAGTTAAAGTGCCATAAATCAAAATATTCTTATACCTAATTATCTTTCATTTTAGGAGATATCGTCTTCAGGAGTGATGCTATTCTCTTGCCTTCTATGGTATTAGGTATGAGACATCAATCATAAATTTGCTGATAACAAGCATGTTGTAACTGTATGAGCTGGTTAATAGCATAGTAGCTATATGGAAATGATCTCTGCAAATCATAAAATTTTTAACAAACAGTCATTCCGTACGTAGTTATATACCGGAGGATTGCCAAAGTTGCATAACTAATAATAATGTAATTTTAGTAATAAGTATTGCACTGTACCTAAAGAGATTGATGAAAAAAAATATACTATCCTGTTCTGAAAAATCCTCTGGAGTATTTGTAGTTATAAAAGATAGTTTTGTTTTTGTGATAACTCCCTCAGACATGGTAATTACTTAACAGGTGTAGTTAGATGCAGTTAGCAGTGGTTAATGATGGTCAAGCAGAGATTGTGCCGATTAGAGACAACGAACAGCGTAAGCAAATTCAATCCTTAGTGCAGTTAGCCAGGAGTAAGACATTCCAAACAGGCAATCTCCAGGCAACACTCCAAGAAATTACAGAGGTAGCAGCAAAAACACTGTTGGTTGAGCGAGTGGGTGTATGGTTATACACTGCGGACAACACTGCTATAGAGTGTAGTAATTTGTATGATGTGCGGAAAAACATACATATATCAGGTCAGACTTTATTAAAAGCTAGTTATCCTAATTATTTTCAAAGTTTGGAAATGGAACGTAGTCTGGCTGTAAATGATGCGATTAACGATAAGAGAACCCAAGAATTAGCTGCATCTTATTTAAAAATACTTGGCATTACATCATTCTTGGATGCGCCTATTTGGTTAGGAGGACGTGTAGTGGGAGTAGTTTGTCATGAACACTGTGGTGAAATGCGCCAATGGACTGTTGAAGAAGAAAATTTTGCTAGTTCAATTGCCGATTTTGTAGCTTTAGCAATAGAAGCCAGCGATCGCCACATTGTACAAGAAGCTCTAGGCAAAAGTGAAGCACAATTTCGCGCTATTTTTGAGCGTTCATCAATTGGGATTGGAATTGCAGATATCAAAGCCCAAATAGTAGATATTAATCCGGCGCTATCTCAAATGCTGGGATATAGCCGGGAAGAACTTTACGGGAAGTATTTTATTGATTATATTTCCCCCCAAAAAGGAGATTTAGAGCTATATAAGCAACTCGTAGCAGGAATGTGCGATCGCATTGAAATCGAAAAACACTTCCGCCACAAAAATGGTCAGTTAGTGTGGACGAAACTTTCGATTTCGATGATTCCTGGGAGTAATGGAACACCAGAGTTTTTTTTAGCAATTATTGAAGACATTACAGAACGCAAACAAACAGAATTAAAACTGCGTGCGTCTCAAGCGGCGGCTGAAGCAGGTAATCGAGCCAAAAACGAATTTTTAGCGACAATGAGCCATGAATTGCGAACTCCTTTAAATGCAATTATGGGCTTATCACAGTTATTACAACAAGATATGGTTGGCTCTTTAAATGAGAAACAACAAGAATATGTTAGTTGTATCTATAGTAGCGGCGAACATTTATTAGCAATCATCAACGATATTCTGGATTTATCAAAAGTAGAATCAGGCAAAGAAGAATTACATTTATCAACTGTATCGGTCTTAGATTTATGTAATTATGCCCTTTCGACAGTACGTGACCAAGCTCAAGAAAAAGGTTTAAAACTAATCAGCGAAATTGACCCAGAAGCAGAAATTTGTCGAGTTGATATTCGGCGCTGCAAACAAATGCTAATTAACTTAATGACCAATGCAATTAAATTTACACCAGCAGGTCAGGTAAGTTTAGAAATCAAAAAAGTTCCTGAAGGTATTACATTTACTGTTGCTGATACTGGTATTGGTATAGATAATAGTCAATTTCATTTGCTGTTTGAACCATTTAAACAGCTAGATAGTCAACTAAATCGTCAGTATGAAGGTACAGGACTAGGATTAGCTTTAACACGTAAATTAGCGCGATTACATGGGGGAGATGTCACCGTCGAATCAAAATTAGGAGAAGGTAGCCGCTTTACTTTATTTATTCCAGAACCAGCAGATTTAATCACAGAGATAGATATGAGCGATGAAGATAGTAATCAGTTATCTTTGTCAGCCAGTCCATTAGGTCAAAAACGAATTTTAATTGCCGAACCAGAAGAGAATATTGGGATATTTTTACAAGACTATCTACAAATCATTGGCTATCAGGTGGAATGGATCAATAATCAAGAGCAAATTTTAGCAACTATCAAAATTTTTCAGCCAAGTTTACTTTTACTAGATACGCAATTTTTGGCAAATCATAGTTTTAGATTAATGCCAGCTTTAAAGCAAAAATCTCAACTGCTCAATATGGCTGTGGTATTTATGGGTGTTCAGGGAAATGATTGGCCAGAATTAAATAATCTACCACTAGAAAAGTATGACTATCTTGTCAAGCCAATTCGGATTATGCAGCTTGAATCGATTTTGCTGCGATATTTAGGCAGTTGAGGCTAATCCTGGGTGATTTGCGCTTGTTCAACACAAATGACTAATGATAAAAAAATATTCAAATTGAATGTCTAAAATTTCACAGTAAAATTATACTCAATTTGTCCAGGATAAATTGTTCAGTGTAGCCGAAAAACAGGCTGTTTTTGGCTTTTTAGAAGAAAAATATTGCTATAACTAGTGTTTAAGCTCTGGGTGTAGTCCGTAGATGGAATTGCGGGTTTCTAAAAAGACCTTTCTAGCCTCAGTGTGAGGATCATAGAAAATATTGACTCTTGGCTAGGGAATAAATGAAAAATTGCTACTGACAATCCACTGAGTGAGCGAAGTAAACTAGAAGGAATCTTATGAGTCCTTTGGTACAAAACCAACCTATGTCGCTAAAAATAGATCGTGGATTGTTTAAATATGACTTTATAGATCATCACGCAGTCTTATGCGTTACTGTGGATGCGGACGTGAAAGACATTCGGAAGCGTTATTTGCAAATTGCGCGGCGGTTGCATCCAGATAGTAATGCTTCTGCTACGCCTGGGGAAAAGAAGTTGGCTAGTGAATTATTATCTAAGTTGGTGAACCCAGCTTATGAAGCACTATCTAACGATCGCACCCGCACAGAATATATGGTAATTTTGTCCCAAATGGGTAAGCGTTTGGTGCAAGAGTCAAGCTCGATAGAACTTACCACTGATTTAGGCAGACAATTGGCAGCTACACCCAATATTGATCATGCCTATAAAACTGCGATCGCTAAAATTGCTGAAACTCAATTTACTTCCTTACAGCAAGTCATCCCTATTGTTGCTCAAATTAGCGAGTTGAACTTGGTTTATTTAATGCGGAGTGCTGGTAAAGCTTTCTCTAACCAAGCGTCTGCACAAAAATCTCCCGCACCAACAGCTAACACAGCCCCAAATACAGCTGCTGCACCCCCACCACCAGCGCCACCCAAAGAAGACGCAGCCGTAGAACAATATATTCGGCGGGCGCAAACTTTAATTGATAAAAACCAATTTGCTCAAGCCAAGGTCGAATTGCAAGACGCGCTGAAACTGTCTCCCAAGAGTAGCCGTTGTCATAGCTTGATTGGCTTGGTCTATTTAAAGCAAAATCAACTCAAAATGGCCAAGATTCATTTTGACAATGCTTTAAAATTAGACCCGAATGACCAAACAGCGAGCGCATGGAAACCTAAAATAGATAAAGCTTTGAGTCAACAATCCGGTGGTTCTAAAGCGACTCCATCTGCCAAAACTGGGACACAACCAGATAAATCAGGCGGTGGAGGTTTATTTGGCGGTTTGTTTGGTGGGAATAAAAAATAATGGTGTATCAACCAGCAGCGGGAGCAAGGGATTTATTACCTTTAGATGTAGCTCAAAAACGCTGGATTGAAGATAGGTTACAACAAGTGTTCCATCGTTGGGGATATCACAAGATTATTACCTCAACGCTGGAACGGATGGACACTTTGATGGCGGGGGAAGCAATTCAACGCCAGATGGTGATTCAACTGCAAAATTCTGAAGATGAAGAACTAGGGTTGCGTCCAGAATTGACAGCTTCGATTGCGCGTGCTGTAGTGTCGCGCATGGAAGGTGTCACTTATCCGCAACGACTTTATTATCATGCCAATGTCTTCCGGCGCATTTGGGAAAATCGCCACAATCGTCAGCAAGAGTTTTATCAAGCTGGTGTGGAACTTTTAGGCGTTGGTGGATTACGAGCTAATGCTGAAGTATTGCTATTAGTAGGTGATTGTTTAGACGCGCTTGGTTTGCGAGATTGGCAAATAGTTTTAGGCGAAGCGGGAATTACTCGCTCGCTTTTACAGGCTTTTCCGGCTAATGTACAAGCAAAAGTACGTCAGGCGATCGCTCACCTTGACCGCGTGACTATTGATACTTTGCCCTTGAGCGAGGATTTACGCGATCGCGCCAGAATCATGCTCGACCTGCGCGGTAAAAGTCAAGATGTATTACAAAAAGTCAGTAGCCTGGGTTTGGATGCAGAACAGCAAGCTGCTGTCAATCATCTGAAATCGCTGGTAGGGTTACTGGAATCAGAAAGAAAGTTTCCCATCATCTTGGATCTGAGTTTGATCCAAACCATTGACTATTACACAGGTATTGTCTTTGAAATTGTCCACAACAGCGATTATCCAGCCACAGTTTTAGGGCGGGGTGGTCGCTATGACCAACTTTTAGGACTGTATCATCCCCAAGGCGAAAACATCCCCGGAATTGGTTTTGTTCTCAATATTGAGGATTTACACCAAGTTCTGTTATCGAGCCAGCAATTACCCCAAGATATCCCCGCTAGTAACTGGTTAGTAGTACCAGAAACCGAAAGTGCGGAAGCCGCGGCTTTTGCTTATGCTCAAAAACTCCGTGATTCTACTCACCTAGTCATAGTCGAAATGGAATTGGGGGGAAAAGATGCACAAGCTATTCGTCAGTATGCCAGCGATCGCCAAATTGCTCAAATCGCTTGGATTAAAGCCGATGGCTCACCCACAATAGAAAGTATTAGTCAATAATCATTTGTCATTTGTCCTTTGTCATTTGTAAATAAAAATAGCCAATGACCAATGACCAATGACCAATAACCAATAACCATTGACTTGATCACTAAAGAGAGGGAATCTATCAAATGCCACATTCAATTGTGACTGACGTTTGTGAAGGTATTGCTGACTGCGTAGAAGCTTGTCCTGTAGCCTGCATCCATGAAGGGCCAGGCAAAAATGTGAAAGGAACCGGTTGGTACTGGATTGATTTTTCTACCTGTATTGATTGTGGAATATGTTTCCAAGTCTGCCCAGTAAAAGGTGCGATCGTTCAAGAAGAACGACCTGATTTGCAGAAAACACCTTGATAAAACCAGGCAGGGAGCAGAGGGAAAAAATCTCCCCCTTGCACCCTGCTCACAAGTGTAGGTTTTTAACAGAGTGATGAGTAGCGACTTTAAAATCACGATTTAATCAGAGTTCCATCACCCTCACACCCTAAATCAATTTCATCGAGACTGTTCAGCAGACTTTTAATTTTTAATCTTACGTATAAAAAGTTTATATAGTTTTGATATCTTCTTCATCACATCTGATAAAATATCTAGTTGATTACCTCAGTTAGCATCATTAGCTAAATCTGACACATCAGTAAATATTTGTATTTATCTGAAAGAAAGATATTGAAATTCATGAAACAACTAAGTAGTCTTCCTAGTGTTAAGTTTTTAACGTCTAGTATAGCTACCTTAGCTATTAGCTTGATTTCAAGTCAAAGTGCAACAGCCGCAACGATCGCGCTTGGCTTTACGAAGCTAACAGGGGTTACAGGTGGTTCTCCGGCAAACACCGCAGTTCTACGGGCGGAAATTCCGGCCATTAGCTTTGGTAAGATTGCTTCTATCGTAATTAAAGATATCAGTGATAGTAATGCTGGTTCTCCTGGGAATGTCACTGGGTTTGATTTAGATGCCATTAAACTGAGCTACAATGCTGTTGACAATGCAGCAGATGTGAATACCATCTCAGCATTAGACTTGTTTGATTTTAGTCCGACAGGAACTGTCCTCACCCCCGGAAGCCAGCGTCCGCCTGCATCATCAGCATTGTTTGGGACTACAGGTGGTAATGTCAATAATGCAGTGGCTACCCTGGGAAATTTTGATGCTAACTCCACTACTGACCCTACAAAAATTTTTGGATTTTTCAGCTTAGGGAATAATGGCCAAGTTGCATTTAAACTCAAAAGTCCGATTACTACAAATAGTCCGCTATATATTTACCTCGGCGAAGTCGGCGACAATGGTGAGTTAGCAACTGGGGAAATCATTGTCTCACAACCAGCACCTCCCGTTCCTGAACCGAGTAGTCTAGCTGTACTATCATTGGCGGGGATATATTTGGCAGTACGTTACCGACGCAAGAATGGATAGAGGATAGGTTATAGGTCAATACGGTTCAGTTAACGTTGTCAGCTTATCGATTTCAGAAGAACCAAGACTTGGGGGATTCTCCCCCAAACCCCCGATTGGGAGACGGTTGCGTCCCCCAAACCCCCTCCAAAAAATAGTTCTGTTTTATGTGTAGCAGTTAATTTATTTTCTTAACTGAACCGTATTGGGTTATAGGTGACAGGTTATAGGTGAGAGGTTATGGTTCAGACTCGGAATAAATTCCGAGTCTCATAGTGCAAGTTCTCTAAAGAGGACTCAAATAGAAATTCATTTCAGTCTACTTCAGTAGACTTTGGCTATGAGCCTGGAACTTTAGTTCTAGGCGGGGATGGCTGGAAAATAAAAATTTTCGACTTGTGTTTACACCTTAGCCGACAAGGAGAGAATTTGGGGTAGAGGTCAAAACGTTATTCAACGAACTCAAGTTAAAATTTATGCGATCGCGTAGCATCATAAGATTAAATTAAATCAAGGATTGTATGTCAGGTTCAGTTGATCACTCTGCCCCAATACTCGAAGTTACAAATGTCCATGCTGGTTACATCAAAGATGTGGATATTTTGCAAGGTGTTAATTTTCGGGTAGAAGTTGGAGAATTGGTGACGGTAATTGGCCCCAACGGTGCGGGAAAGTCCACCTTGGCAAAAACTATTTTTGGGCTGTTAACACCCCATACAGGCACAATTACCTTTAAGGGTGAGAATATTGCTGGACTAAAGTCAAATCAAATTGTCAAAAAAGGTTTGTGCTATGTACCCCAAATTGCCAATGTTTTTCCTTCTTTGAGTGTGGAAGAGAATTTAGAAATGGGGGCGTTTGTGAGTAATGCACCATTAAAGCCTGTCAAAGATAAAATATTTGCGATGTTTCCCAAATTGAGCGATCGCCGCAAGCAACGAGCTGGTACACTCTCTGGAGGAGAACGGCAAATGTTGGCAATGGGCAAAGCGTTGATGTTAGAACCCAGTTTATTACTATTGGATGAACCTTCGGCGGCTTTGTCTCCAATTCTCGTTACCCAAGTATTTGAGCAGATTAAACAAATTAATCAAAGTGGTACTGCGATCGTACTGGTAGAACAAAATGCGCGTAAAGCCCTAGAAATGGCGCATCGTGGTTATGTGCTGGAGTCTGGACGAGATGCGATTTCTGGCCCTGGTCAAGAATTATTAACAGACCCGAAAGTGGGTGAATTGTATTTGGGTGCGGGGAAAGGTCATTGAAGTTATGAAGTCTGAGCCAGACTGATAATTTTGCATTACTTACAATTGTGTCGTACTCATCTTGGGTATTCTTGAATGATAAAAACTTGTTTGCTGGATTGAGGCTGGTTTTGCTTCTTGACACGAATAAGGCGATCGTGCAGTGATGTTTCCCATGCAAGACTTTGTGACTTGATATTTTGCAAGTAGGCGTGGAGAGTTTGAGTTTGTCCTACATAGTCTCTATCAGTTTTGCAGATGATGATGCCATTATGAGAAATGCCGCTACGATGTAATGCAATGAAGTCGTCGCGGTTAAGAGTGATGACAACTCGGTTGCTTTGAGTGGCAAATGCGAGAACTTCATCATCGGGAATACCTTGATTTGCTTGTCCTGCTTCGTAGGAAGTCAGCACATCATAGCCTAACTGGCGCAGTTCTCTCACTATATCCATTGGAAAATTTTCATTAGAGTAGAACTTAACCATCGTCATCTTCTGTGAATGTGATGATTGCTCTGTCTAATTGCTCGCGGTGCTGTTCATAATAATTCCACGCGGCCTTTAAATCATCCAGTGTTAGGCTAGGGTAGTTTCGCAGCAACTCTTCTTCATCTGCTCCTTGTTGGCGAAAAGTAACCAATGTCCATACGGGGATGCGTGTATTGCGAATGCGTGGTTGTCCTCCACATACACCAACTGTCACTTGAATTGGCTGGCTGCTTAGTTGTTCTTGCAAAAAAATGCGTTCTTCTGGGGTGAGAGATTCGATTATTTGTACTAATGAATCGACCAATCGCGTGTTCATGGTCTACTATTATCGCTTCTAAATTGATAATTTTGCATTACTTAAATTGTGTCATAGATAGCATCATCTTCGCTGTAGCCTTTTAATAATTGCTCGGCTGCAAGACGATGCCAAGCTGCTTGTTCTTGTTCTTCTTCTGTGGGTTCATTGACGAGAATAATGACTTTTACTTGCTGGTTATTGGCTAACTGTTGCAAAATTCCATCTGGTAATTCTATTTTGCCTTCAGTGGTGACATTCGCGGGGAATTCGTATGCTTTCATATTGTTTTTATTGTGTGCTAGTTCTAATATTATTGTGACGCTGTTATTGCATAACTTGCTACGTCGCCAAACTTTGATATTGCCGATATCGTCTCCAGCAACCAGCCCATTGCCATCGGGGGTAAAAACCCGGATTTCTCACAAAGAAATAAAAAAAGGGGTCAAAAACTGCGAAAATGTATATAGGATAAGCATTTCAGCAGCTATAGAGCATGACCCCAGTATTCACAGATCGTACACCAAAACAGTTCAAATTCTCAGTTGAAAAGTCGCGCCCCATCGTAGTTAATTTCCAGGGGGGGACGGTAACATCAGATGCAGGATTGAGCTTAATTGCTGAAATAGATAGAAAACTGCAAATCACATCACAGCTTGCACAGTGTTTCCAAGACTACCGTCAGCCAAATCGAATTGACCATTCAATAGAGAGTTTAATTAAACAACGAATATACGGGCTGGTCATGGGGTATGAAGACTTGAATGATCACGAAGAATTACGTGATGACCCGATGTTTGCTTTAGCATTAGGGAAAAAAATAGGAGTAGAACAACAGTCGGCAATTTTAGCTGGAAAGAGTACATTAAATCGGTTGGAACATTGTCCTGAAGATGTGGAACCAGGAGCAGACAGCCGTTACCATAAAATCGGGCATTCTCCAGAGCAAATTGAAAGCTTATTTGTCAAAATATTTCTAGAATCTTACGCCAAAGAACCAAGACAAATTATTTTGGATTTAGATGTAACTGATGACTTGGTACACGGCAATCAGGAGCAAGTTTTCTTCAATACTTATTATGGGGGATACTGCTATGCTCCACTTTATATATTTTGTGGGAAACAAATACTCGCAGCCAAACTTCGCCCTTCTAATGTAGACCCAGCATTTGGGGCGTTAGAAGAATTGCAGAGAGTGATTAAACAAATACGTCAACAATGGAAGAATGTTGAGATTTTAGTACGTGGAGATAGTGCCTATTCTAGGGACGAAATCATGACGTGGTGTGAATCACAGCCTGGTTTAGATTATGTTTTTGGATTGGCACAAAATAGTCGTTTAATTGGGATGACTACGACAACTCAAAGTAAAGCCTCGCTTGAGTTTGAGCAAAAACTATCAACAGTAGTTTCATTTTTAGAAACAGTATTTAAGCCAGATGAACAACTTTCTTCTCTTGCGTCTGATTTGATTGATAACTCAATTTGGTACAAGTCTTTAGACTATCAAACCCGTGAATCTTGGAGTCGTAGTCGTCGTGTTGTTTGTAAGGTTGAATATGGGACGAAGGGCGCTAAAATTCGTTTTGTTGTAACTTCCTTAGCTACTAATAAAGTACCTCCTAGTCAACTGTATAAACAAAAATATTGTCAGAGAGGGGAGATGGAAAATCGCTTTAAAGAACAACAATTAGAATTAGAACTTGTTAGTGATAGAACAAGCACCCACACATTTGCGGGAAATCAATTACGTCTGTGGTTTTCTTCTGTTGCTTACGTTTTGATGAATGCGTTGCGTCAAAAATGTTTAGCTAAAACTGAATTACAAAATGCCACTGTTGGAACTATTCGGACGAAATTATTAAAGTTAGGAGCGTTAATTACTGTAAGCGCACGCCGCATTTTAATTGCAGTGACTAGCTCTTGTCCGTATAAACATATCTTTGCTGCTGCTCATAGATGTTTAAAAATGCTCCCTAATACTGCTTAATTGAAGTTAAATTGCCTTTTCCGTATTTCTAATTAATGATACTTTAGGCTTGGGTTGATACAAGTCTTTTTTGAGAATGCGGGCATTTTATCAACCGAGTATTTTGATTTTAATCTCAGTAAAAATATAGTAATTATTTTAGCTTTATAACTGCGGTTTTATACTTAACTCATCTCCGCACCTAAATTTTCATTGATGATGTATCAAAAAAATGTCTCATATCAGGTCATGTAAATTGATTTTTTACTGCTTGTGAGAAATCCGGGTAAAGGCGACGCAACGAACGCTATTAAAAGATCGCGAAACCCAACAAAGTCTTGAGGATGTTGGGTTAACCTGCGGGAAGCCGCTTTGCGTCTACGTTCCTCAACCTAACCTACGCCTAAATATCAGTCAATCTTGTATCATACTTTCCAGTTAATAACCAGTATATTGGTGCAACTAAACCAAAAGGTTTCCAAATTGCAGGATTTTTAAGATATCCATATTTTGTATAATCATCTTCATAAGAATATTTAAAATTTGGTTCATACGAATTTTCCATCATACCAAATGCAGAATAGGCAAAATAAGCAACTGAGCAATGCCAAGTAAGACTCCAACTTTGTAAAATCATCTGTGTTTCAGGAAATTTCAGAGTAATAAATTGGTTGAGATTATTTCTGTAAGGATATACTTCAGGTAGATCAAAATGGGAGAACATCACTGCTATCCGATATTTAGATTGCTCACTTGCAGAAACTCGTCTATTTAACTCGCCTTCCAAGGTTGACAAAGCTTGAGCAGTGAGTATATCTGCTTTTGATGTAGCATTGATTATTAATGCTAGATATTTTGTCTTTGAACAATCATCTAGGAACTCATCACGGATCAATGGAAACCAAACAAGTCCATCATTAAACAGTTCTCCGGGATATAGTTCGCAACTAAAAGCAAGTTTAATTTGTTGTTTTCTGATTAAATTAACGTTAAAATTTAGGGTGATTGATAGCGAATAACTATAGTTTCTGTCCATTGGAGGCAAGTTTTGCCCGTTAGCTAGAAAATGCTCTGCCATCTCAACTAAATTATGGCCATCGTGCTGTTCAATAGACTGCAATATATCTGTTTTTAGCAAATTTGGTAAGTAAGCTAAAGTTTTCACATAGGTCGACTTACCAGAAGGTCTTGGGCCGAAGATGATAATTTCTCCATCATAATTTTCTGGTATTGATGGTGCAGTATCTAGCAACACATCCAACCACTCTTGCACCGACTGGGGACGCAACTTGTAATTTAGCTCCATCCCCTTCATAATTGCCTCATTCACCCTGTCGCTAATTTTGGGATTTAAATATTGGGGTTGTTTCAGGTTATAGTTACACTGTCTTTCAAATGCTGATATGGGCGTTTGTCCAGTCAGCAAAGCATAAAGCGTTGCTGATAAAGCGTAAACATCAATATATTCTCCCCGTTCTGCTTTAGGTAAATACTGTTCTGGTGGCGCAAAACCAGGGGTAAGATGTTGTGTGTGTTGTTGGACTTCACCGGAAATAAATTGTCTGGCAATACCAAAGTCAATTAACACCGCTTCTTGTTTACCCGCCCGGAGCATAATGTTATTTGGCTTTAAATCTCGATGCAGCAAGCCCTTTTCGTGAACTACAGTCAATGCGTCACCAATTTGCCTAATGTATAGCAGTGCTTCGGCTTCTGATAATGCTCCTTTCTCGATAATTTTATCCGCTAAATCTTGACCTGCGATATACTCCATTGCCATACATGGCAAGTTATCCTCATCAAAGACATTCTCTACTTGCACAATATGAGGATGGCGACACAAAGCCAGTAGCAAAGCTTCATTCCGAAAGTCTTGGCGTAATTTTTCTTGCTGGCTTCTCCACGCGGGACGATTCAGGATTTGTGGTTTGAGAGTTTTAATAACGCGCAATTCACCGCGCCGATTTTTAGCCAGGTAAGTCAGACCAATCCCACCTTCGCCTAATTGTCTCTCGATTGTGTAGCGATCGCCAAATAAATGCTGCCCTGGATTCCACGCCATTGGTCAAGACCGTAATTTTACTTACATTTTATTTTGGCACAGGCAACACTCTGTTTTTGCTGTATTGTATAAAGGGAAAATCTTATAAATATCTTTACGATGTGCAAATTTTTGAAAAAACAAAATATAAATAAATGCAAATATCTCAAAAATGTTTGACTAGAAAAGCTCATCAATCAGTGCTTTTTTTATTGGTCGGAGGATTATTATTTAGAGCCATAATTGCTTTTTGGCTTTACCCTACCTTTGATGAAGCGTACTACTATATTTACAGTTTACATCTCGACTGGAGCTATTTTGATCATCCGGCGATAGTCGCCCTCACGACTGGTTTTGGAACTTGGTTAACGGGAGAAGTTTCACAATTTACCATTCGTTTAGGCGCGATACTTTGCTATACAGGTAGTTTGATATTTTTATATTTAACGAGTCAAAGAATATTTTCTGTCAAGGCGGCTGTGTTTACTTTAGCCATTGCTACCATCAGCCCCATTTTTCAAGTTGGTTTTGGTGTATTGAGTTTACCAGACAGTCCCTTAATCTTGTTTTGGTCGGCTAGTTTATATTGTGCGGTGGCTGAGTTTCTCCGCAGGTCTTTGTATGTTCCCAGTTACCGTTTAGCCATTTTGGGAATTTTGGTCGGGTTAGCTTGTAATAGTAAATATCATGGGTTTATTTTAGGACTAGGGTTAGTTGGTTTTTGTGCGACTAGTCCACCGCATCGGGTTGTAGTGCGATCGCCTTGGGCATGGTTTAGTTTAGGATTATTTATAATCACCATCTCCCCGATTGTGTTCTGGAATATGCAGCATAATTGGGTATCTTTTAGTTTTCAATCAGCAAGAGCCGTACCTCAAAGTGGCTACAATTTACTAAATGTATTATTAGTTGCTTTGGCTCAAGTAGCTTATTTATTTCCCACTATAGGTTTCCCTTTATGGCATATTAGTTTACAGCCAATTATTAGAAAAATTCAGCAAATTTTGGCGCAAAAATCATTAACTTATCAAGATGATTTTTATCCCGCTAAACTCTTAATTTTCTGGCTATCTCTACCTTTAATATTAGGCTTCACTTTGATTGGAGGATATCGGCAAATTTTACCCGCTTGGGCAATGCCGGGATTTTGGGGAATTACTTTATTATTAGGACAACAAGTTGTAATTTGGGATCAGAAATCATCACGCTGGGTGCGACGCTGGCTATTAGGTTCAGGAATGATAATTGCTAGTATTATGCTGATTTTATTACTGCAATTAACCATCGGTATATTCCAAAAACCTAGCCAGTATGCTTTATTGGGTGGATTTTTACCTGTTAAGTATGACCCTTCTACAGAATTAATTGATGTTCAACAACTCCGAGATAAATTTCGTGAATCAACAATTTTGAAAAATGCACTGCAAAATTCTAGTTTTATATTTACTAATCGCTATTATGTAGCAGGCCCGATTGCGATGGCGTTGCAACCTTTAGCAGAAATTCCGATTACTTGTTTTGATATTGGCAATGATAACCGTGGCTTTGCTTTTTGGTCTACGGCGGAACAATGGGTAGGTAAAGACGCGCTATATATTACCACTGCACCGTTTAATTTGAGACAAGATTTAATGGCTAGTTATCGCCATCATTTTCGCAGCTTGGAAGAAATTGAACAAATAGTATTGCGTCGGGGTGGAGAGGTTGTAAATGTTGTTTATGTTTATCAAGCCAAGACGTTGCTGAAACCATATCATCGTAGTTATGGGATTTGACTCAGGATTTAAACGCCAAGGTCGTCTGTTGAGACTGGGTGCAAGGGTTTACGGGTGTAAGAGCTTTGAGATACCTATACTTCTACACTTCTTTCTTAAACCATTGATTAGCAGTTGTGACGCAAATACCTACTAACAAGAAAGCCAAAGCACAAAACAAACTGCTATTTATCGGTGTGATTTTTGCAGCGTGGGGAAATAACCAGCCAAATAAACTCATGGCTAAAGCAAACCCACCAAAGTAAGTCCCTATACCCAAACCTCCCCAATTGGGAGGCATTAATTCCAAAGCTAAAGGAATTACACCATTGATAATGGTACTAAAACTTGGTACTAACAAAATAATTAGCGGTAAGATAGCACCTGTAAAAGCGATCGCTAATATGGAAATAATTGTGGTAACTACACCCACTAGCATTGCCTGACTATTACCGAGTTTGACTGCAAAAACTCCGGCTGGTAGGGCAGAGATGGCGATCGCCAGCCCAATGTAAACTAGTAGCATGTCAATATTTTGCCCAGAAAATTGTAACTTGAGCAATTGCGTTAAGGTGTTCATTAATAGCCTTGTACCCCAGGCGACACCAATACCAGTGGCAAAAATTAAACTCAATGTGAGATAAGGTAATTTGACAGTTGTGGTTTCCTGCTGAAGATTTGGTGTGTCGGGAGGGTTCAACCAACGTAATAGCCAAGCCACTGCCAACATCACAAAAGAAGCAATTGTAAAGGCGAAAACTGCCCCAAAACTCAGAATATATTGACTTGCTATGGGTCGAAACGCCCCAATTGTACCCCCAACCACAGTCACAATGCTCACGGCTGATGGTAACTGGGGCGGTGTGGCATATTTCCACAATAAAGCCATAGCCGGACTGCGAAATATAGTCATAGCTAACGCCCAGGCTACCAGAGTTAGCGGTAAAAGCGATCGCATAATTGCCGTTGGCTGGACAAAAGTTACCATACATGGTATTGCAATGAACAGGGTTGATGAAAGAATCACACCCACAGAGATGAAGGGAAAACGACTTCCTACCCAACGCTGAGATTTATCGGAAAGTCCACCCATCACAGGTTCTAAGACTGCACTCAAAGCATTTTCAACAACTAGCAAACCAGCCGCCAAAGATGCAGAAAAACCAAACTGCGTCAGTAGTTGGGGCAAATATGAATTGTAAATTAACCAAGCTAGGCTAATTGACCCTTGTACGGCTGCTAACGCTAATACTTGCAACCATAAAACCTGGGCAGGCGATCGCACAATACTCATAACAGAGAAAGGGGAAGTAATTTATATTACCTCCCCCCGGATTTTTTCTGTTTAATTGACAGATGATTCTTAATATTCAGGAACCGAAGAATCAACTTCTCGACTCCATGCGTTGATCCCGCCTTTGACATTTGTACCAACAATTCCCGCGTCTTTGAGGATGCTGAGGGCTTTGGCAGAACGACCGCCCATCTTACAATGAGCAATCAAGCGGTGTCCGTTGAGGATTTCTTTTACCTTAGCTACACCATGACCGCTTTCAATATCTGGTAGTGGTACTAATACCGAACCAGGAATTTTCGCAATGTCGTATTCGTGAGGGTTACGCACATCCAACAAGACAAAATCTTTAGCACCACTATCTAGCAATGCTTTTAATTCTGTCACAGTCATTTCGGCAATTTCTTGCTGTTGTTTGGCTTCTTCCGCCTTGGCTTGGGTAATACCGCAGAACTGCTCGTAGTCTATCAGCTTTTCAATCACTGGGCGGATGGGGTTAGGACGCAGTTTCAACTCCCGGAATTTCATATCCAGAGCGTTGTATAGCAATAATCTACCGCTTAAAGTATTACTATTACCGAGAATAATTTTGACAGTTTCCGTGGCTTGAATCACACCAATCATTCCTGGTAAAATGCCCAAAACGCCGCCTTCTGCACAGGAAGGAACCATTCCTGGTGGTGGTGGTTCGGGATACAAGTCACGGTAGTTCGGCCCACCTTCGTAGTTAAATACCGTTGCTTGACCTTCAAACCGGAAAATCGAACCGTAAACGTTGGGCTTGTTCAGCAATACACAAGCATCATTGACTAGATATCTCGTGGGGAAGTTATCAGTTCCATCCACCACGATATCGTAAGGACGAACAATATCGAGGGCGTTTTCGGAACTCAGACGAGTTTCGTATAAATCAACCTGACAATAAGGGTTAATTTCGTGAATGCGGTTTTTAGCTGATTCAATTTTGGGTTTACCTACCCAAGAAGTACCGTGAATTACTTGACGTTGTAGGTTAGAAGTATCAACAACATCAAAATCCACAATACCAATGCGGCCGATACCAGCTGCGGCTAAATATAGCAGCAGTGGAGAACCTAAACCACCTGTACCGATACATAATACACTGGCGGCTTTTAAGCGTTTTTGACCTTCGACACCGACTTCTGGCAAAATCAAGTGGCGAGAGTATCGTTCGTAGTCGTCTTTAGTTAGCTGGATTTCATCCAGGTTGGGATTTAACATAGCAGTTGTGCTGTGGACGAACGGATCATTAATCCTATCGAAAAATGATGTGTTTATTTAACTTAAGTAGCTGAATTTATGGTATCGATTGTCTCTCGTTGAAACTGATGCTGGTCATCTAAACTCCAACTAAGGAGTTCGCCAGCTTGGCTATTTTGAACGGAAACTATTATATACGAGTATGCAGGCCAAGCATACAGGCGATCGCATTCGGAAGGAATTGCGGGGTTATCAGGGTGGGAGTGATAAATGCCAATTATGTTTAATGATTTATCCCGCGCTGATTTTTGTATTTGTAACATATCTTGGGGTGCGATCGCATATCTGCTGGTTTCGCTGCGTTCTGTGTTAGGGGCGAAGTTCGCTGACTCAGCACTCCAGGCGTTTTCTGTGGGGATAATTTCGACGACAGTTTTAATCTGATTTTCTAGATAGCCCAGGATAATTCCGCAGCATTCGTTGGGGTAGGTACTTTCGGCGTGGCTGCGGATCATTTGGATGTGTTGTGGTAGAAGTTTAATAACTGCTATATTCAAAAGTTCCGACTCTGCTTGTCAATAAAGGATATTAAAAGTTGCTTGACTTCCACTACACTGCTAATCAGGCGATCGTAATCAGATGGGGTGAGCATATCTAACTCATAACAAAGCAGCAGATAATATTCCACTTCAATCGCTGCATCCTTCGCCAACACCAGCAAGTTGATTTGTTCGGTTTTATCATCGCGATCGCATCCTTGGGCTATTTTAATCGGAATTGCGGCACAGGCTAACCGAATTTGCTGTGTTAAACCCAATAATTCCGCTTCGGGAAAGGTTCTGGTAATTTCATAAATAGCAACTGTGAGTTCATGGGCTTTTTCCCATACGGGAATTTCTCGAAAGTCTGTCATTGTCAGTTCTGGTTAATTGGTATAAAAAAAAGGTGAGATTTCCTCACCCTCATCATATCTACTCTTTATTCTGTGATTAGCAGCTATCAGTTATGTAAATTTATTAAAATCTGATTCTCTTGCAACTTAGCAATTTTTATTGACAAAGTTACTCGCCATCTCACGCTACCAGTGTAAATTTACCTGTTGTCAGGTCATAACGTCCGCCAACTATCTTCAATTTACCTTCTTTGACTAAGCCTTTTAAAATTGTCGAACTTTCAGATAATCTTGCTACTTGATACTGCACATTGGCAATAATCGAATTTTCATCTAAACTGCCTGTTTTGTGCCTCACCGATTCTACTGCGGGTTTGATTTCCTCTACAAATACTCCAATTCTTCCCGGTAGTGGTGCGCCTTGAATTGCTGCTGATACTGCACCACATTTTGCATGACCAACAACTACAATTAGCTGTGAACCTAATACAGATGTAGCAAATTCTAAACTACCGATAGCTGTTTGGCTGGCGACATTTCCAGCAACTCGCACAACAAATAAATCTCCTAATCCTTGGTCAAAAACAATTTCCGCAGGTACTCTAGAATCAGCACAACCTAATATAGAAGCAAATGGATATTGGGCGACAGCAGTTTCTTGTAAACGCAATCTTGATTGATTGGGGTTGAGTCGCTTTCCTTCTACAAATCTTTGATTACCTTCAATAATTCTTTTCAAAGCTGTGCCAGGATTTACAGGTTCCGGCTTTGCATCAGTATCAGGTTTTTGTTGAGCAACGGCTGGTTCTCCTTTTAAAAGACTAGTAGCAGCAGCACTCGCACCAATACTACCTACACCAGCTATTTTCAAAAAATTTCGCCGCCCTACAAAGCCATTAATCTTGCTCATTAGTCTACCTCACTCCCAACAGTAAATTTTCCCTGAGTTACTGTGTACAGTATCAAATTAAATTCTTTTACCTAAAATACAATGCTGTATACCATACTTTGTCTTTTAGGTAAAGATAGATTTGTTACTTGAACTTAGTAATTTTCAATGTTTGTCATTTACTGCAATATATCAGAGTGGTGTATTTTTACTAAACATAATTTTCATGGCAGAATAATATGGTGAAGTATGGATTTAATCTATGGTTAATTTTTCTATGTCCACAAGACTTAAGTCACAAATTAGTGTATGTAAGACATAAACAGCATTGATCGCACTTGGAATTATTGGTGAACGACAAAATCCCCAACTTCTGGAAAAAGTCGGGGATCTGAAGCAGTAGGATGTCCACAAATCAAATAGAATTGCTGTATCTACCTGATAATTTAAGTAATTAAATTCACCTTGCCAGTATCGATATCGTAGCAAGCACCAACTATTTGAAGTTTTTTGGCTTTTAGTAATTGAGTTAATATTGGCGAACTGTGTTGTATTTTTTTTGACTGATACTGCACATTGGCAATGACCGCATTAGTGGGATTCAAGTTGGTTAATGCTGGTTTAATACTTTCAGCTATGTCGCTAATCATACCGGGCATTGGGTCGTTTTTCATGGCTGCGGCGACAGCACCACATTTTGTATGACCCAAAACCACAATCAATTGTGTACCAAGGACGGCTGTAGTATATTCCAAACTACCGATAGTCATGTCACTAGCGACGTTACCAGCAACGCGCACCACAAATAAATCTCCTAGTCCTTGGTCGAAAATAATTTCTGTGGGAACTCTAGAGTCAGCACAACCTAAAATAGCAGCAAAAGGGTACTGTGCTTTGGCTACTAATTTTAAACGTGCCAATGATTGATGGGGATATTGGCGTTTGTATTGGATAAAGCGTTGATTCCCATCCAGCAAAAGTTTGAGAGCCTGACTAGGATTGACTGGATTTGGATTAGCTGGATGAACATCAGCGATCGCAGTTTTTGGGATATTACCTATTAAGCTACCACCAATAGTTGTCGCTGCGATCGCTAAACTACCTGTCCCGGCAAATTTCAAAAAGTTACGGCGACCAATAAATCCATTAATTCTTGTCATTAATCTACCTGACAACACTTTCGCTGTTAACAGGAAGATATCAATTTTAGGCAATTGGAAGAGTACCTTCTGAGACGGTTTTCTCGTTATTTAACCCAGAAGCGATCGCATTCATCAAATCAGCTACACTATTGCCAAAACTAACGCAATGCTATCAGACGCTGACGTATATTATTCATCTGTGATTGGCGGGTTTGTTGTACAGGATGATGTTCACTGAGTTTTGAACGGTCTTTGGCATATTCTACTTCTAATTCTCCTAGTTTTGACTCTAGGGCATTGGTCGTAGCAACCACAACTTGAGTTTGATAACTCTGCGACTGTAATTGTTCAAGACGTTGTGCTAAATTTGCTTTTTCTGCAATCACTTGAGTAAATTGTGGTGCATCTTGTGTATATATAGATGCTAAAAGTGCTTGTTTTACTTCCAGTTGAGCAATTTGCTGCGTCAAGTTTGTTACTAATACTTCATCAGTAGATTTTGATTCGATCTGTCTTGTAGCGATCGCACCAACAGATAATAAACTCACAGCACAAGCAATCAAAATTATCTGCTTTCGGTTCATAACTTTTGATATTGGTTAAAATGCTCTGCCTACACGACGCTAATCAACCACAATAAGTTTCTGCTAAAATCTCATATCAATTCACGAATAATTGAGAACTGTCAAAACTGAACAGGGTGCATGATGCAAGACGTAATTACTCACGCTACCCAGAAATAATTCCGCAAGTCCACTTTTAGCACAACGACCAATAACTATGACATCAATATGGCAATTTTTAGCCACTTCACAAATCATGCGACCAGGATCACCTAATTCTTGGGTAAATTCTGCGGCTATCCCTTTAGCGATCGCTTGATTGGCTAGTAATGTTAAAAACTCAATGCCTTGTTGCTTTAATTTTTCCCATTCTCCTAAATAATATTCTATATTCTGCCTCTGGGATGATGTATAAGTACTATGTATTTCCGTGGTTGAAGTATTGAGAAATTCATCATTTAAAGGAGAAATTACTTGCAATATCATTAACTCAGCATTAGTTAAATTTGCTAATGATAAAGCTTGTTCAAAAACATGATGACCAATTTCTGTATTATGAACAGCTACTAAAATTTTCTTGAACATAGATTTAAAATTGTTTGTCATTGATTTCTTGGTTATTAAGTTAAAAAAGTATAGGTGTAGGTTAAGTGGAGGAACGTAACCCCAACATTCACGCATACTTTGTTGGGTTACGCGATCGCTACACCCAACCTACTATTCTCTTAACTGAACCATATTGGGTTATGAGGTTAAAAAAGCAAAAATTGTATAGGTATAGGTTGTTGAAAAAATCAAATATGATTGATGCTGATGATTTAAAAAAATAAAAATGGCAGAACTGTAGAAGTAGAGACGTTGTATGTAAAGTCTCTACTTCATGTGAGATTAGGCAGTGGGGAGAGTAGGAACAATATTATGAAATTCTGACAGCTACAGACTTCATTCTTGTTCTTCCGCCTTGGCAATTTCTAACAATGTCTTGAGTACCGAGTCAGGGTTGAGACTGATAGAATCAATTCCCTGTTCAACTAAGAAGCGGGCAAATTCTGGATAGTCGCTTGGTGCTTGACCACAAATCCCAATTTTGCGACCATATTGCTTAACAGTGGCGATCGCATTAACAATAGTTCTCTTCACTGCTTCATCCCGTTCATCAAATAAATGGGCGACTAATTCCGAATCTCGATCAAGTCCCAAGGTCAATTGCGTTAAATCGTTGGAACCAATGGAGAAGCCATCAAAGATTTCACTAAATTTATCTGCTAATAGGACGTTACTCGGTAATTCACACATCACATAAACTTGCAGTCCATTTTCCCCGCGCACTAAACCATGTTGTGCCATTTCTGCTAATACACGCTTACCTTCTTGGGGAGTCCGACAGAAAGGAATCATCAGAATGACGTTAGTCAAACCCATTTCATCCCTTACCCGCTTCATCGCTTGACATTCTAGGGCGAAACCTTCACGGTAACGAGGATCGTAATAACGCGAAGCACCACGCCAACCAATCATCGGGTTTTCTTCTTTGGGTTCAAATTGCTTACCACCCAAGAGATTGGCGTATTCGTTACTCTTGAAATCGGATAGCCGCACAATCACAGGTTTCGGATAAAAAGCAGCTGCGATCGTGCCAATACCTTGGGCTAGTTTATCAACAAAGAATTTAGTTTTATCTTCGTATTGGGCAGTTAACTCAGTAATTTTGTATCTTGCCAATTCATCTTCTAACTGATCAAAGTGAATCAAGGCCATTGGATGGGCTTTAATGTGGTTGTTAATAATAAATTCCATCCTGGCTAAACCTACACCATCATTCGGAATCGCAGTTAAACCCAAAGCTTCTTCAGGATTAGCCAAATTCATCATGATTTGTGTACGTGTGCGGGGCAAGTTTTCTAAAGGTAATTCTTGGACTTCGTAAGGTAATAAACCTTGATAAACTTTCCCCGTTTCACCTTCAGCACAACTGACAGTAATTTCTTGCCCAGTTTTTAAAACAGTTGTGGCATTTCCGCTACCAACAAGCGCCGGGATTCCCATTTCTCTGGCGATAATCGCTGCGTGACAAGTCCTACCGCCAGAATTAGTAACAATGGCACTCGCCCGTTTCATAATTGGTTCCCAATCAGGGTCAGTGCGGTTAGTAACTAGTACTTCTCCCGGTTGAAATTGGTTAATTTGGCGAACATCTAAAATAACTCTGGCTTTACCTTGGCCAATCATTTCACCAACGCTGCGACCTGTTAGCAGTACCTCTCCCTTTTCTTTGAGTTGATATTGTTTGAGAACATTTTTGGTTTTTTGCGATTGGACGGTTTCTGGACGGGCTTGCACAATAAATAATTCATTGGTCAAACCATCTTTCGCCCATTCAATATCCATCGGCGTGTAAGTTCCCCGCACTTGGGAATAATGTTCTTCAATAACGCAAGCCCAGTTTGCTAATTGGAGAATTTCTTGATCATTGAGGGCGTATTGATTTCTTTCGGCGCTGGGGACGGAAATATTTTTAGTTAATTTCAAGCCTTCTAGGTCATAGACCATTTTGATTTCTTTCGTACCTAGACGCTTTTGAATAATTGGTTGATAACCTTGTTTGAGCGTTGGTTTAAATACCAAATATTCATCGGGGTTGACTGCACCTTGGACAACGTTTTCGCCTAGACCATAGGCGGCGGTAATTAAAGCGGCATCTTTAAAACCTGTTTCGGTATCAATGGAAAACATTACACCAGACACCGCCAAATCAGAACGCACCATTTTTTGTACGCCCACTGATAAGGCAATATTAAAGTGATCAAAGCCTTTAATTTGGCGATAGGAAATCGCACGGTCAGTAAAAATCGAGGCAAAACACTTATGGCAAGATTCTAGAAGTGCTTGCAGTCCGTGGACATTTAAATAAGTTTCTTGTTGACCAGCAAAACTAGCATCAGGTAAATCTTCGGCGGTGGCGCTAGAACGCACAGCAACATCAGTATCAGCACCGTATTCTTGGCAAAGATTTTGATAAAATTGAGCGATCGCATCCTGTAAATCTGCTGGAAATGGAGTTTGCAACATCAACATTCGTGCTTTTTTACCGCATTGCCGCAGATTCTGTACATCCTCCACATTTAAATCGGCAAATATCTCTCTGAGTTGTGCTTCTATTCCAGCCGCAGAAATAAAGTAACGGTAAGCAAAAGCAGTTGTCGCAAAGCCTGTTGGTACTTTGACTCCCTTACGCCGCAATTGCTGAATCATTTCTCCTAAAGAAGCATTTTTACCGCCAACTAACGGGATATCTGCAATTCCTACATTTCTTAAAGGTAAAACTAAAGCTTGTTCTTGATCTGCCGAGAGAGATGTTGCTGAATCTAACAATGTGTCTAGCATAATAGAGTTTCCATAACAGATAATGATATCTAAGAACCTCTTACTGTCTGCTTATTAGCAAGTTTCATCGCAACACATTCAATCTTAAAACTGATAAATTCAATTAATACTCAAAATCTGGTATTTTGAGCTTTATTTCCCTCAGTGTTGCTGACGAAAATCGTGATCAATAATTGGCTCTTAGCTCTCACACTGTTATTTATAGAAAGATAATTTGAGGAAGTTGTGAGGATAAAGTAACTCATCGGTAAATTCTGGTTACTATAGCTCTCACGTATGGGTGTGGGGAGTGTGGGAAGTGTGGGGAGTGTGGGGAGTGTGGGAAGTGTGGGGGGTGTGGGAAGTGTGGGGAGTGTGGGGAGTGTGGGGAGTGTGGGGAGTGTGGGGAGTGTGGGGAGTGTGGGGAGTGTGGGGAGTGTGGGGAGTGTGGGGAGTGTGGGAAGTGTGGGAAGTGTGGGAAGTGTGGGGGGTGTGGGGAGTGTGGGAAGTGTGGGGAGTGTGGGAAGTGTGGGGGGAAAGATTTCTTCACCATCCTCCCATCTCTACCCTTGAAATTCCCCCTTGTCTCCCTCATCTCCCTTGTCTACCTTGTCTCCCTCGTCTCTCTAGCATCATTCCCAAGGCTTCTTTCCTACTCCCTATCAAAAGATTAACGACATACTTCAGGTAAAATTGCATCCTCAAGATTAGCGCCGATAAGATTTGCGCCGCGCAGTTTAGTACCGATGAGATTAGCACCAGTTAAATTAGCACCAGCCAAGTTTGCGCCTTGCAGATTTGCCCAGCTTAAGTTTGCACCTGTTAAATCAGCTTCACTGAGGTTAGCTTGCAACATATAGGCACTAACTAAGTAAGCATGACTGAGATTCGCATTATGTAAATCTGTTTTGTACAGATAAGCCCCAATTAAATCTGCTTTGTAGAGGTTGGCTTTACTGAGATCGGCTGCAATTAAGTTGGCTTCAATCAAGTTAGCGTAGGCGAGGTTAGCGCGGATGAGTTTGGCTGCACCCAAATCAGCACTTTTGAGGTTAGCATCTTTGAGGTCTGTGCCGATTAGGATAGCATGGGCGATCGCAGCTTCTTTCAAATTTGCTTCACTTAAATCCGCACCAATCAAGTTGGCATGACTCAAATTTGCCTGGGTTAGCGTTGCACCCTTTAAGTTAGCCACACTCAAGTTAGCACCACTTAAGTTGGCTTCAATGAGCTTGGTTTGTTCCAGATTTGCGCCACTAAAATCTGCACCGTTCAGATTTGCACGTACCAGTAAAGCCTGACTCAAATCTGCTTTGGTCAAGTTGACTTGAGAAAGATTTGCGCCTCTGAGGTTATCTTTTTGTAAGTTCGCAGCACTGAGGTCTGGTTGAATTTGCGGATTTTTCTGTCTCCATTCGCTCCAGGTAACTGCACCGGCTCTCAGTAAAACCAGATGCTCTTGATTTGCCATTTTCTCTCCTTTACTCCTGGCGGCCACTATTGGGATTTGTCCGACCAGCTACACTTTCAATCGCGGTTAACGCTCCCCTCGCTCCTGCTAGAATATCTTGTTCTTGTCCACCTAAATACAACCTGCCAAAACTTCCTACAGCTTGTACCTCTAAAATATTAATCGCCGCCGCTTTTTCGGCTTCGTTGGCGGCTAATGCAGCATAAGCAGCAGGTTCCACTTCTAAGACATATAAAGTTTGTCCCGCTAATAGCAATTGTCCGCGACGGGTACGATTGATTAGTTGTGTTTGGTAAGCGTCAATATTACGGATAATTTGACTAGACACAACACGCGGTTTGAGACATTCTTCACGCTTAACTCCTAACAAATCCAAAATGGCTTGACCTGCGGTGCGTGTTTCTCCTTGGGAACCAGAATGAACTTCTAATAAACCGTATAATCGCTCAACTACTTGGACTCCGGGACGAACAGAGGCAGATTTTAAGGCGACATCAGTAATTTTATTGATTTCAATCCCAGGAGAAATTTCAATCCACAATGATGTGTCTCCTGGTAAGGGTAAGAAACCTTGAGCTACTGTTCCCATATAAGCTGCGTGTTGCGGCTGCAAGCTGTCAAGAAATACGAAACTGCGTAGTTCTATACCCAAGGTTCTGCTCTCCAGTCATGAAGTAAAGTTTACATATTGCAATAATATGCCGTAACTTTAAACTACCATAAGCTACAGTCAATCTTTTATGTACTGAGTAGTGAACAATGACAGATGCGTTAGGATGGCGAAAAAAATTTGGCGTGCTTGCGCCTAGTACAAATACGATTGTCGAACCTGATTTTCATACAATGGCTGTGCCTGGGGTGACTTCTCATACATCACGGATTTATCTGAGAAACCAGGATTTGAGTAGTGATGAAAAGATGGTACAGCTTTTGGAGG
Organism: Nostoc sp. FACHB-190; assembly: GCF_014696905.1. Taxonomy (NCBI): domain Bacteria; kingdom Bacillati; phylum Cyanobacteriota; class Cyanophyceae; order Nostocales; family Nostocaceae; genus Nostoc; species Nostoc sp. FACHB-190. The sequence continues at coordinate 56,660 of NZ_JACJQW010000012.1, read as the reverse complement.
CGATCGCCCAAGAAATGTTTTCGGCAATTGATCGGGTGATGACTGCGGGTGTCGATTACCTAATTATGGCGATGAGTGCGGAAACTTTTTGGGAAGGTAAAACAGGCAACATCGAGTTTATCAAGCGAGTTGAAGATTATGCTGGGATAAAGGTGGCTTCTTGTGCTTCGGCATATCAGGCAGCACTGACAGCCTTTCAAGTGAATAAAATCGCTGTCATTACCCCTTACCAAGCTGTAGCTGATGAAAGAATCCGCCGCTTTTTTAGTGACATTGGTATAGAAGTTGTTCGCCTTAAAAGTCTCCGTTGTCCTACTGCAATTTCCATTGCAGAGGTATCTGAAAATACTTTAAGAACACATCTTCAGGAACTTGATGGTGATGATGTAGAGGCAATTGTACAGATGGGGACTAATTTAAGTATGCTCCGATTGGCGGATGAAATGGAGCGAGCGATCGCTAAACCAGTAATTGCTGTCAACGCCGCTACTTGGTGGTACGCCCTACGCCAAAATGACATTCACGATCAAGTTTATGGCTGTGGTAGACTCTTGCGAGAATTTTAATCTAATACAGTTCCGTCTTTTTATATTTTCTCAGGCTTTCTCCAAATCGTAATACTTTTACGCAGTGATTCTTTACCAAATCGCTTCATTTGTTGACTACTATTGCCCTTCCGTTGGGGTAAAACATATATTTTTTCTGGGACAAAACCAATAGCCTCAGCTATTTCAGTACACAGCATATCAACAGGTATAATTTCTCCACCATAGCGTACATTGTCATTAACAAAAGCAACGTAAGCACCTTTTTTACAAGTTCTAAATATCTCAGCAAATAAAAAAGTTAATTCATAAAAATAACCTTCTACCATAGACAATATACCGGGGTTATTAATTTCTCCACGTTCCTGTCTAACTTTTAAAGCCGAATTGACTTCTTGAAAAACACTATTACCTGTAATAATTTTGCAAATTGCTTTAAAGTTATCTATTCTACCTATATCTTGATAAATTTGTTCAAGTTTATCTAATTTAGAGCGATTTTCAACAGTACAGCATAGCTGATTTTGTCTGAGTTTACGAATATCCAAATCATCTGTGCCTAAATATGCCAGTTCCAAAGCATAAGTTCTTGTATAATCATATCTATTGCAATAGGGTGGTGACGTAATTACACCAGAGAATTGCTCACTTTCATACTTTGGCAAATTTTCAAGCACACTACCATTTATCACATTCTGAAAACTGTCACTTGGTAAAGTGTATTTTAGTGATTTTATATCCAGAATTACTTTTTTAAATATCCGCAGTAAAGCTTCTTTAACGGTTGGTATTGCTCCTTTATCAAACTGCTTGACAGGTATTTTATCTTGAGCAATTCTTACTTGATTTCTCTGTTGAACTTTCTGAGAGCGATAATCCCATCTTAAATATTGACCATCCTTTCTTGTGTAACTAACTTCTTCTAAAACGCTAGTTATTAACAGTTGATATAAAACTTTTGTTTGTTTTGATACTTTTTGAGTATTAATCCAATTAGTGAAGAACATTAAATCATTTTCTGTTGCTTGAGAAAACGCATCTCTAGTAATAGTGATATGAGGGAAAGCAAATTCTGTTTTAGTAGGTATAGTGTTGCTCAATTTCTCAAATAGATGAGTTAATTCTTCAATATCGTAGTCTTCAAGATAAGATTTAGCTTCCCACATTAAATGGCATACAGGAAGTATTTCAAAACCTAAAGCATTAATTCCTAAAGCTTTGCATACCAGTAAAGTTGTGCCAGAACCACAAAAAGGTTCTAGTATTGTATCTTTCTGTTTAATCCCAAATTGTTTGATTAAAGTTTCAACTAATTTAAATGAAAATCCTTCCTTATATCGAATCCACCCATGAGCAATTTCTCCTTTATTTCCCTGGTAACTTACTAACTGACGATTAAACTCATCAGTTTCTTCTAGAAGTTCAGAATATCGTTCTTCTAAATCAAGTCTAGCTGAATCATTACAAACCTGTTCATGAGAAAAATTGATTACTTTTAAGTTAGAATCAAACTCAAGTGAAAGACTCAATTTTTCTACTTTTTTTTTTGAATTTGTTCAGAATTGCTCTGTTGAATATTATGAGTTTCTATATTGATGTCTATATACTTAAGTACATTAGCAGCAAAACGATATCTCGTTTCTTCACTAGTAACAATTTGTGTTAAATTATAAACATGATTAACAGCTTCATCATTTTGTAAACGTCGATGAACTTCATCAGTTATACAGCTTGCGAGAAGTATTGTAACTACATTAGAGTTAATTCTTCTAGCTTCTTCAAAACTCTTTTTAGCAGCACCATATCTCTCTAACGCACCTGCTGTATCTTTTCCACCCTTTACCTCAATAACTGCAACTGCTTCACCAGCAGAATTTAATAGCGATAAGTCAGGTTCACTAGAAAACAGAATACTAGTTTGATTGTTCAGACGCACGCCAGAAAGTAAATCGACTTTATCCACTAAATCTTCTAAATATTCAGCATCTAACCTCGAAGAACCATCTTTGAGAATTGCAGCAACAATATAATTTTCCTCCAGTAGAGAGCGAATCAGAATTCGTCTTGTTAATAATTCTGCTTCTTCTCCAATTTTATTTAACCAAGAACCATTAATTTGTGCGCCAGCAGACGCATACATTAACGCCTGCATATCAGTCTGACTATATTCATTAGTGCTTTCAATAATTAGGCTTGAATGCGAATTGTAAAGTTGGCAGAGGATTAATGCTTTATCTTGGGATAACTTTCCCTTTCCTTCTTCGATAGAATCAATGCTGGAAAAAGCTAATTTTTTAGCAGCTTTCTGTGGAAGAACTGCAACACTTCGATAGTAGCTAGAAAGTTTTGGTTGTTCTTGAAGCACTCTAGGGTGAGCAAATACAGAAATTTTAGGGATACCACTATGTTCCAAAATATTCCAAGCAGTTTCAGAAATTCCCCAGTTGTGTCTAGATTCCCAATTAAAGTTATCTGACAGTTCGATTAATTTGTCAATTTCAGTTAAGAAGCTATTAAAACCCAATTCATATAACTTTCTGTAAAAAAAGGTAGAGCGTAATCGATAGTCAATTTGCAGAGCTTCTTTTAATACTTCTTTATCCATTAGATTTATGATTAATCATTCAGTTGAAATTATGATCTCTGCCCAGAAGTAAATACTTCTATGTAAAACCTTTACTGACACCACATACAGCAATCTAGATATATGACTCATATTTGATTTTTGAACAGATATATAGTGGCGTGATTAGACTAAGATGTTGCATTAAAAAACCTATTTTATCCGCGTTCATACGTGTTCATCTGCGGTTAATTTTTCCCGTATAATGCACTATTTTAGCCTAGACAGGCCAATTTAATTCTCTAGCTTCCTAAATTCAAGATCAGGATGCTCCCGCAGTACAATATCCTGGACAAATTTACTGTAATCATCTTTCATCGCCAAATCCATATCAACTTTGATACGTCTTCTCATCGCCAAGACTTTTTCTCCCGTTTGGGGATTGGTTGCTTCCTTTTGATAGGATTCCCAATATAGTCCTATACCTCGTTTCTGCCAATTAGGTAAGTTATTAAAATTGATGTTTGCTTGCTGGTAAAGTAATTCATTTTTATCACTGACTGAAAGCCTATCAAGCTTTTCTGTAGCGGCTCCAGCACTTTCACCTGCTTTGCGTAGCATCCAGTAACAGTGAGCATTTAAGGCATTGCGATGAGCGTCTTCATTCCGCCAGCGAAAGTAATCGACTACTAGATTTAAGGTAGGAAGTTGTGACACTCGACAATCAAAAGCGGCAATGCTATTGAGTAGAAGTGAAAGCTTTGCACTTGCCTCTCCTGCCAAAATAGAGTTGAGTTTCCGCAATTTGCGACTAAAACTTTCCTCATCTCGGTGAAATAGAAGTGAGATTTCGTCACTTTGCGTATAGCCATAAATGATCCGGAATCCACAATTCATTAGGTGTTCTACTGTAGATACCATGTAATCTCGAAATTGAGCATCAAAGGGAGCTTCAAATTTGTGAGTTTCCTTTGTCAAGCGAGTAAAGTTACGTCCATCAATTCGAGCAACCATAAATAGCCCTGGCAATACGCATAAATCGTGGGCTGTTTCAAAAATTCTCAGTCTTGTGTCTAATTCTTCAAACTTCATTCAGCCACTCCTGTACAGCAAACTCTCCTTTTGGTATTAACCGAACATAATAGAGTTCGTCAAAACCTTCTTCATATTTGGGAAGTATCAGCCTTGAGTATGTTCCTCTAATACCTTTATCTGGTACCTGCTGTTCAGGTTTGCGATTTTGATTACGTTGAATTGAATCGGCAATTTTTGATTCAAAATAATAGCCAGTAATCCGAAATCCTTGATTCTTGGCTAACAAAATGTAGCGTTCTCGCTCTTCAGGTGTAGGATTTGTATTATCTACAACAAATGATTGACCAACTTCCAGACAAGTTTCTATCAATCGCTTTTCTCGGTGTCTAGTTTTGAGCATATCGAGGTTGATTCTGATATGAGTATCAGAAAACCGTTGACTGTAAAAGGTTGATTTGCCGCTTGCCTGTATACCAATAAAAATGATTAATTGCACGGTTAATTTAACGTTGAATCAAAGTTCTAATCGCCGTTTAACTTCTTGGGCTAAATCTGCTAATGCTACTTCTATTTGTTCGCCTGTTTGCAAATCTTTGAGTGAGGATTTTTGCGCGGCGGCTTCATCAGCACCGATGATTACACAAAATCTAATTCCTTGTTTATCTGCGGCTTGGAATTGTTTACCTAATGGGCGTTTTTCAAAGTTGGTAATGACATTAATGCCTGCTTGGCGTAACTGTTGGGATACTTTTAAATAAGTCGGCATTAAATCTTCTTGCATATTTACTACTACTACTTGCGCTGGTGTTGCAGGTAGAATCTTTAAAATACCCGCTTTGAGTAGTCTGCTAATTAAGCGAGTTAAGCCAATAGAAATACCAACTCCTGGCATTTTCTCGCCGATAAACATCCCCACTAATTCTTCATATCTGCCGCCAGAACAAATACTACCTAAAGCTTCATGGCCGATGAGAGTTGTTTCGTAGACTGTGCCTGTATAGTAATTTAAACCACGGGCAATAGACAAATCAATACAAAAACGTTTATCGGGAACTCCCAAGTTACGCACACCTGTAATTACTGTTTCTAATTCAGTAACGCCTAAACTAAATTGTTCGGCTGTTGGTAAGTTTTGTGATAAATGTTTGAGCTTATCTAATACTTCATCAACATTGCCATCAATTTTGATAAAATCAATAATCTTCTGTGTATTTTCTGCTGATATACCTTCTTTTTCTAATTCTTGTTTGACTTTCGTTTCGCCAATTTTTTCTAGATTATCAATAATACTAATACAGGTTTTAATTTGAGTTTCGGCAATGCCTAATGACTGGAAAAAGCCAGTTAATATTTTGCGGTTATTGATGCGAATTAAAAAGTCACCAATATTCACTGCCTCAAATATTTCGGTGATAATTGCAGGCATTTGCGCGTCATATAATAAGCTGAGTTCCCGCCGCGCAATTACATCAATATCACATTGACGAAATTGTCGGAAACGTCCATCTTTGGCGCGTTCTCCCCGAAATACTACATCCATTTGATAACGGGCAAATGGGAAAGTTAATTCATTTAAGTGACGGGCAATATAGGCTGCTAAGGGAACAGTTTGGTCAAATTTTAAAGCCCGTGCTTCTGAACCAGTTTCGCCTGCTTTATCTCTTTCGGCTTGGCGATTAGGCGGTAAAATTGGGTCAATACCATAAATAATATTGTCGCCTTGATTACCCTTAGCTTGTAATACTTCTAACCTTTCAACGGCTGGGGTTTCTATGGGGGTAAATCCATAGCTTTCATACACTCTACGGATGGTATCTAGTAAATATAATTCCAAGCGTTTTTCACTAGGTAAAAATTCTGGGAAACCGCTAGGAGTAGAAAAGTTAATTTTGTCAGTTTTGGCCATATCCGTAAGTTATAGATTTAAATATAATGAACTATCTATTATGTCATAAAATAGTTCGTTACACTACGTTAACGCACCTTAGAGTTTATTTTAAAATTTGTTCGTTGTGTTTATTGGCTCTTCCAGATCCCCCCAACCCCCCTTTTTAAGGGGGGCTAAGAGTTTCTTCAAGTCCCCCTTTTTAAGGGGGATTTAGGGGGATCGAAAATGTTTGACTACCAACAATAGGACTTTTAAAACATCCTCTTAGCTAGAAACTATTTTTGACTTTTTAAATGACTATCTAACTCTTTGTTCTTGAATAAGGGTACGTTGATAAATTTGATGATTTTTAAACCAATGCCATGTGCGGGCGCGATGATTATTATCTGGGCTAATTTGAATCATTTCATACAAATATGCGGCTGGAACTGTCTTATAAGAAAACCACAAAATTAAAGTAGAATCGTCTATTTCCCAGGATTTGCCTTCAATCCGTTCTGTATCAAAGTAGAGAATCTTATCACGATAGGTTCCGGGAAATTTATGTTCTTCTTGTTTACCGTCAGCCCAAGTATAGCGATTAATTTGGTAGTAAGAATAAGGACTATCATCGGGAAATTGACAGCTTAAATGAGATTCATGTTTATCTAAAATTTTGCCTTCCGTATCTACTAGTGTATAAGTTCCTACCCAATTGCCTTCATGACGGGCGAGTACTGGCATTTCTTCACGAATGTTAGACATGATGCAACTCCTATAAAATTGCGTGAATACTTATCGTTAAGATTAAGGTAGGAACTGAATATTAGCCAGCTATTGTTCAATCATTTTAAAGAAGCGGGTGAAGTAGTCAGGGAAGGTTTTGGCTGTACAACCGGGATCTTGAATTACAATTCCGGGAACCTTTAAGCCTGTGACAGCAAATGCCATTGCCATACGATGATCGTGATAAGTTTCAATAGCAGCTGGTGTAATGGGGCTGGGTTCAACTTTTAAGCCATCGGGGAATTCTTCAACCTTCACACCCAAGCGACGCAATTCAGTAACAACAGCGCGGATACGTTCAGTTTCTTTGTAGCGGATATGTTCGACATTACGGATGGTAACGGGTGAGTTGGCAAAAGGCGCGATCGCTCCTAATGTTTGTACAAGGTCAGATATATCATTCATGTCAATATCGATACCCTGTAATTGTTCTGGCCCGGTAACTTCGATATAGTCATCAGCCTCACGGACTTGACAACCCATCTGTTCGAGAACATTCAGCCACAGAATATCACCTTGATAAGATTGCTTGGTTAAATACTTAACTCGCACCCGTCCACCAGTCACAGCAGCCGCAGCAAAAAAGTAAGACGCATTAGAAGCATCCGGTTCTATGGTGTAATGTCGCGCTTGGTAACGCTGTCCCGCTTTGATATGAAATTGATTGTCGCCAACTTGATTCACCCCTACGCCAAAATCTGCCATGAGGCGACAAGTCATTTTCACGTAAGATTGAGAAACTAGTGTGCCTTCCACTTCAATAATTGTGTCTTGTTGAGCATAAGGCGCAATCATTAACAGGGCTGAAAGTTGTTGACTAGTTTGATTGGCTTTGATGCGAATATGTCCACCAGCAAATTGCTGACTGTAGATAGTGTAGGGCATATAGCCAGCATTACCCTCAAAGTTAACAGTGGTTCCGCCTGTTTGGAAGACTGTTAACATATCGCCCATTGGCCTTTCCCGCATTCTCGGTACACCATCTAAGCGATATTCCCCCTTACCGAGTACCACCAAAGCTGAGATAAATCGTGCGGCTGTACCTGCTAAACCGACAAATAAATCCGCCTGGGTTGCGGGAATTTCCCCTCCTTTGCCTGACACTTGCATCTGTGCTAAATCAGGATTTAAGGTGATGGGAATGCCCAAATTTTCGACACATTTGGCAAAATATTCACTGTCTTCACTAAATAAGGCATTTTCTAAAATTGAGTCGCCTTGTGCCAAAGCAGCAACAAGTAACGCCCGATTAGTAATACTTTTAGAACCAGGAATTTCTACCGTGGCATCCACTGGGCGATCGAGAGCAGGTATAGCAATGGTATCCACGTTAAACCTCTAGATGGTCAGCTACAACTTAAATATTACGTGAGTTCGAGGGATTAAGAAATATGGGGAGTGGGTGTATGGGTGAAAGGGTTTAAGGGTGTAGGGTTGAAAAGTTGTGGGTTGTATTGCAATGGATAAAATAGCTAAAAAAATATGGTGCGTTGTCGCAAAAGACAACGCACCACACAGATTTAATTATTTAATTCAACACAGATTGCATCAATGGTTTATCGGGTGAGACATTTCCTGAACGTAACCATTCTGACAGGTCTTCGGGGGCTTTGGCTTGTTTGAGGCGATCGCGCAAGTCTGTACCTTCGAGAATTTCTCTTTGCAGTAGTTCTTGGGCGGTTTCTTCTAACAAGTCGCGGTTTTGTTGCAAAATACTCAAGGCAATATGATGAGCGTTATCTACTATCTGCTTAACTTCGTTGTCGATTTCTTGGGCGACTTGGGGACTAATAGAACGGCGGGCGTTACCGTAACCATCCAGAAACTGCTGTTGGGTTTTCTCAAAGGCGACAGGGCCAAGTTTATCGCTCATTCCATATAAGGTAACGTAACGTTCCGCTAAGTCGGTGGCTTTTTGAATATCGTCACTCGCGCCTGTGGAAACTTTGCCAAACACGACTTCTTCGGCGGAACGTCCACCCAGTAAGGTAGCAATGCGACCGCGAATTTCATCTTCAATCATCAAGAAGCGGTCTTCTTCAGGCATTTGGATGGTATAACCCAACGCGCCCACACCACGGGGAACTACGGAGATTTTCTCAACTTTACCCGCCCCAGGCATCAACGCACCGATGATGGCGTGACCAACTTCGTGATAAGCGACGGTCTTCTTCTCGGTTTCGTTCAGCACACGGGAGCGTTTTTCTAAACCTGCAACTACCCGTTCGATCGCTTCGTTGAAATCTGCCATAATTACGGCTGGGCGATTTTGCCTTGCGGCTAACAATGCGGCTTCGTTAACAAGGTTGGCTAAGTCTGCACCAGCAAAACCAGGAGTTCTGATGGCGATGGTGGCGAGGTTAACATCATCCGCCAATTTAACGTTACGTGCATGAACCTTGAGAATTGCTTCTCGACCAATTTTATCAGGGCGATCGACCACAACTTGGCGGTCAAAGCGTCCAGGACGGCGTAAGGCTGGGTCAAGTACTTCGGGACGGTTAGTTGCAGCGATGATAATTACCCCGGTGTTGGCATCAAAGCCATCCATTTCGGTGAGTAATTGGTTGAGGGTTTGTTCCCGTTCATCGTTACCGCCGACAAAGCCACCTGCACCACCGCGAGATTTACCCAATGCGTCTAATTCATCGATGAAGACAATACAAGGTGCTTGTTTTTTCGCTTGTTCAAACAAGTCGCGTACCCGCGCCGCACCGACACCAACGAATAATTCGATAAATTCGGAACCAGAGATGCTGAAGAAAGGAACACCCGCTTCCCCAGCGATCGCTTTTGCTAGTAATGTTTTACCTGTACCTGGAGGCCCGACTAATAACACACCTTTAGGAATTTTCGCGCCTAAGTTGGTGTATTTGGTCGCATTCTTCAGAAAATCGACAATTTCTTCAAGTTCGACTTTGGCTTCATCTACCCCAGCCACATCGGGGAATTTTACCCCAGTGCTACCTTCAGAATAAATCCGGGCTTTGCTTTTACCAACAGTGAGTGCAGCCGGGCCACCACCTTGGCGATTAATTAAAAAGCCCCAAATCCCAAAGAATATTAATGGTGGTGCAACCCAACTTAAGAGTGTGCCAATCCAAGCATTTTGGTCTGGGAGTGGTGCAGCAAACTCAACCTTATTCTCGCGCAGAATCTTCGGTAAATCTAAATCTAAGGCTACAGGTGTGGTGGCAAATACCTGTTCAGTAGTTTTATCATCGGCAGTCTGACCTTTGATAGTGTATTCAATGCGATCGCCTCCTACCACAGCACGGTCTACTTTACCTTGCTGAACTAGTGCCACAAAGTCACTATAAGGCACTTGTGGCAATCGTGGCCCAAAGAAACTAGGAACAATAAAATTAAGCAGTAATAACAGAGTCAGTAGTATTAGTAAGCTACCACCAAACTGCCTCACTCTTGGCGGTTTGATAGGATTTTGGTTATTTTTTTCTACAGGCATTTTGATTTATCCTTAATTTGAATTTGTCATTTGTCATTGGCGTTGACTAATGACTTTTCAACTTAAAAGTCTGAGTGCAGCGCAAAATATACTAGTACAGTTTGGCGGAAATCAAGCACCCTTGCTCAATCCCTGAAACCCTGACTCTACAAGTTTCTTCATTTCATACTTCACACTTCCTACTTCACACTTATTGTAGAGAGTCTGCCTTTGAGCTTATATTCGGGTATACCCTACAGAAAAAGGTGAATTGCCGTACTGCTATGCCAAACCAGTTAATTTTTATTGCCAAACTGCTTGTACTGTCAGCTTTGTTATCTGCGGCGATTAAGTACATTTTGCCAAGTGTGCCACTTCCGGCGACAACTGCCAATGCCTTAATTTTAGTGTTGTCACCGACTGTAATTATAGCGATCGCTTTATTCTGGCGATTTCAAACAAAAACAAATTTAACTTAAATCGTCTAGGCGTTATTGCTAAAATCAGCTAACCTAACTGCATCACCAACAGCCGGGAGTTAACCTGTGAATCTTGGTCAATGGATCGGTTTAATCGCCATAATTCTTTCTTTATACATTTTGTGGCAAATCAAAGAAGTTTTGTTGCTGATGTTTGCCGCCGTAGTGTTAGCCAGTACTTTAAATCGGTTAGCCAAACGTTTCCAAAACTTAGGAATTAAGCGCGGTTTTGCTGTCATCATTTCAGTGGCTCTCTTTTTTGCTGCGGTGGTGGGTTTTTTCTTGTTGATTGTGCCACCTTTTGCCCAACAATTTCATGAGTTAACTTACCGGGTTCCCCAAGGTATAGAACGCTTTAATAGTTGGCTGGATGAAATGAAAACCAGGGTTCCCAGCCAATTAGTTCCCTACATCCCCGATCTCAATAGTTTAATTCAGCAAGCACAGCCTTTTATTAATCGCGTTTTGGGGAGTTCCTTTGCCTTTGTCTCCAGTTCTTTAGAAGTTGTTCTGAAAGTTTTGTTGGTGCTAGTGTGGACAGGAATGCTGTTAGCTGATCCTTTAGCTTACCGCCGAGTTTTTATTCGTGTATTTCCTTCCTTTTATCGCCGCCGGGTAGATGGCATTTTAGATAAATGCGAACTTTCACTGCAAGGATGGGTGACAGGTGCGCTGATTGCGATGGGTGTCGTCGGTTTGATGAGTGTGGTTGGCTTATCAGTTTTGGGTGTGAAAGCAGCCTTGGCTTTAGCTGTGTTGGCAGGATTTTTAAATTTAATACCCAATCTTGGCCCGACACTGAGTTTAGTCCCCGCAATGGCGATCGCTTTATTAGATGCTCCTTGGAAATCTGTTGCTGTTTTGATTCTCTACTTTTTTATTCAACAAACTGAAAGTAATTTTATTACACCTTATGTCATGGCACAACAAGTTTCATTGTTACCCGCCGTGACTTTAATTTCTCAACTATTTTTTGTGACATTCTTCGGCTTTTTAGGCTTATTTTTAGCTTTGCCTTTAACAGTTGTTGCTAAAATTTGGGTACAAGAAGTTTTAATCAAAGATGTATTAGACCAATGGGGAACTCACCACTCTAAAGAAACAGAGGTGGTGATAGTTTGTAACCCTCCTAATAATCATGATGAGTTGTATGAGGAAAATCCCCCTACTTCTGTAGATGAGAATTTGCCTCAAGAAGATTAATTTATAGCGTTTCTTATTCTAGTGAAGTACAAGCAAAAATAATTAACCGCAGATGGACGCAGATAAATTTGTACCTCAGCAAACTAGGAAAGGCTATATCAGAATTTAATATTTCTCTGGTTGCCAATGAGGATTAGTGAGACTGGTCAGAATATGGTCTTGCCACTTGCCGTTAATTAATAAATAGTCTCTGGCATATCCTTCAACCACAAAGCCTAAACGTTTGAGGACATTGCCGCTACGTTGGTTATGTGGCATATAATTTGCCATAATGCGATGAAAATTTAAATCATCAAATACATATTGAATTGCGGCTTTTAATCCTTCTGTCATGTAGCCTTTACCTTGCTGATGTTCGGCTAGGCTATAACCTACATAACAAAAATGGGCGGCTCCCCGAATAAAATTATTAAAATTAATTGTACCAATAATAATTTTAGGATTTTTGCGAGGAAAGATAAATAATTTTAAAGATTGGTCATGAATAAATTCTAAAAATGTATTTTCTAGTTGATATTGCCAATACTCTTCTGTAAAAAAACCATCCCCCCATTTAGGATAAAAAGGAGTTAGATAAGATTTGTTGTCTAAAAAATATTTTAGGATTTGGGGAATATCTTCTTTGATGGCAATGCGTAATAATAAGCGATCGCTAGTAATAATTGGCAATTCCGAGTGCATACAAACTTGACCGGCTTGATAACTGATGGCTACAGTATTTTATTCTGGCTGTTTGCGGTTGTGAGTACCAAACAGTAAAACTGTTATAACAAGATTTAGCAGAGTTAGCATTTTCGAGATTTTGTCTACCTTGTCTACTCTGTCTCCCTTGTCTCCCGTATTCAGAGATTATAAAAGAGCGATCGCCCTCCACCAGGTGATAAAATTCGGTAAATTAGGCGATCGCACTTTCAATATATTCAATACTTTAATAGCTCAGAGCCAGTTGTAACTTGAGGTAGTCCACAAAATCTACAAGTTCTGTCTCCGAGAGATGGTAGCGTGATTTCTTGCCATATTTTTGCTGTAAATACTCTCTCCCTTGCTGGGGAGTCCAATTTAACTGTGATAAATATGCGTCGGTTTTAGCAATAAAATCAGCACGAATTTCTGCTGTAACTTCATTATTCAGTATTTCTCTTGTGTCTGAAGTTACAGTTTTTGTACCGTTAATTTTCAGACTTACTTGTTTTCCTAAAACTTGCCAGTCTATTTCCTTATGTCCATCCCAACTTACGCCTACAGAGCGATAAGTCACTGGATGATAAATTGTACAAAATACTATGGCTTTTTCCCCTGGACTCACCGCAATTGTTAGTGGCTGAAGCAATTGTTCATAGCTTAAGGCCTCAAGTGAGAGCAGTAAACCCTTGGAGAAATAAGACTCACTTCCTGAGCGAATAATATAAGGCTTATCTGCCAAAATATGTAAATCTGTTTTTTCACTTTTTCCCTGAGAAGTTTCTACTATTTTGTTAACTTCTATTTCCGTAATCACCCCTGTTAACGCTCTGTCATAAATGGGTATTTGTTTACCATCATCAGAAAGCATATACCAACAATGATCACTTTCTTTACTCACAAATACATACTGAGGTTTTGGGATAGAGCCGAACCCTAATTTAATGTCCATATTCTAGGAGAATATTTATGCAACTAAATTGTCAACAAGCAATTAGTTTTATAATTCCCTAGTTAGTTGGTTGATTAACAACCTTGCACCAAAAACAGATCCAAATATAGCAATCCTATTTGATGTGTAAAAATCGAGAGGCTCAGATCCCCGACTTCTTGAAGAAGTCGGGGATCTTTGAGTTTACGAATGATTTAGGACTGCTATAGGAATACGGTTTGATTCCTGAATCTAGTTGTGTAAGCAGGGAGTAGGGAATGAGGAGTAGAGAGTAGGAAAGACGGCTGATCTGGGTGTACTGATTTTTTTCAGAAATCAAATATGATTCCTACATATCACAAGTCATGTTACTCAATCCTGTCCTTTCCTTCATGTGGCTTCGATTTTTACGAGGTACAGCAACTGATTGAAAAAAGTAATGAATAATGAGTCAGAAATTGACTTATTACTCACTACTTACTACTCATTACTTAATTTCAAAAGTTCTGTAATAATAGTCTTCAGGCTAAACTTTCAGGTTCTACACCTAAAGCTCTTAATTGTTCAGCCAGCAATTGCATTTTTTGTTCTGTTTGGATACGTAGCTGACGCTCAAAATTTAATTGTGCTTCGATTTCGTAAATGCGTTCTTCGGGGGTGAGTATCTTTTGTCCTTCCTCGTTATACCAATACAACCATTCTCGTGCAAGACCTTGATATATTCCCCGTTCTAGACCAATTCCTAAACCAATTTCTGGTAGCCAAACCGGGTTTCCTGGTATTAAGAAATACTCCCCGTCCTGTAATTGATAAACTTCCAGAGGGGGCTTTTTCTTTCGCAGAGGTTTGTAGATAACGTAGTATAAAACACCCAATTCTTTAGCGTAAAATTCTTTTCTGGTACTGTATTCACCATGACTAATCTGAGAAACGACCTCTAGTGCTAAAACTGGTGGTTGTTTTTCTTCCCACATTACATAACTCAGGCGTAAGTCACCATCAATAAAGCGTTTAACCCCCACACTGAGAAACGCATCAGGCGCGATCGCAGCTTTTTTTGGGTCGTAATAAATTCCCATCTTTAAGCCAAAAAACCAATCCCAACGCTCAGACCACACAAAGGCGAGTGTCGATTTTAGCAAGCTGGGAATTAAATCTTGTAGTTCATTATCCACAGGTGTATCCTCTGAGTCTGGTAGCTCTTCGGAAGATGGTAAACAGTGTAACGGGTTGTAGTTTAACATGAGTGGTCTGAGTAGATGCGATTTCTAGAAAGATTTTAGAAAATAATGGAATTTTGATATATGTAGATATCGCAAAGTTTTCATATCTAAATTATTACTTTAGTTGTATATAGGACTCATATTTGATTTGGGAAAAAAATCAGTACACTCAGATCAGGCTTCTTTCCTACTCCCGACTCCCCATTCCCTATTCCCTACCTACACAAATAAATTCAGAAATCAAACCGGATTACTATAGCAGCCCTATAAAGCATTTCTCTCTCCTCTCTACGTTCTCTGTTCCTCTGTGGTTCGTTAACAAGTTTATAGAGTTTGGTATCTGATATCTCTTGTTCATTTCTCAAATAGGACTGCTATATAAAAAAGGCGAGTATCAAACCCGCCTGAAAAAATAATTGTATTTATCAATTGCTGACTAATTACCAATTGTTGGCGCATTCAATGAAAGCTTTGGTGCTTCTTCTTTTTCCTGTGCCAAAGTTGGTACAGAATCGCGCAATCTTGCTGTCAATTGTACGGTTGTAGCGTCGTAAATTTGAGTCAGCAATTTAGGATAGAACCCGATACCAATAATTGGTACTAGCAAACAAGCAATGATAAAGACTTCGCGGGGTTCGGCATCGATAAGTTTCTGGTGCGAAACCAATTCTTCGTTTTCTTTGCCGTAGAAAATTTCCCGCAACATTGATAGCAAATAAATTGGGGTTAAAATTACACCCACTGCCATCAAAAAGACTACGATAACTTTGAAGGTAGAGCTATAAGCATCGCTAGTGGCAAAGCCCACAAATATCATTAATTCTGCTACGAAACCGCTCATTCCTGGCAATGCTAAAGAAGCCATTGAACAGGTAGTGAACATAGCAAAAATTTTCTGCATCCGCTTACCAACACCGCCCATTTCATCCAGCATTAGGGTGTGTGTGCGATCGTAGGTTGCACCAACCAAGAAGAACAAACTTGCCCCAATTAAGCCATGCGACACCATTTGTAATACTGCGCCACTCAAGCCCAAATCGGTGAAGGAGGCGATACCGATAGTCACAAAGCCCATGTGGGAAATTGAGGAGTAGGCAATTTTGCGCTTGAGGTTTCGCTGGGCAAAGGATGTCAGGGCGGCGTAGATAATGTTAACTACCCCTAAAATGACGAGAACTGGGGCAAAATACGCATGGGCATCAGGCAGCATTTGGGCATTCATCCGAATCAAGGCGTAACCGCCCATTTTCAAGAGAATACCAGCCAGTAACATGTGTACGGGTGCTGTTGCTTCACCGTGGGCATCGGGTAGCCAGGTATGCAGGGGAATGATGGGTAATTTGACGGCGTAGGCAATCAAAAAGCCAGCATAGAGTAACAACTCAAAATTGAGGGCGTAATCTTTGAGGCCGAGGGAGTGCATATCAAAGGTGACTGTATCGCCATAAAAGGCCATCGTCAACGCGCCGACCAAAATAAACAGCGAACCGCCAGCTGTGTACAAAATAAACTTGGTCGCTGCGTATTGCCGCTTTTTACCACCCCAAATTGCCAGTAGCAGGTAAACCGGAATCAATTCCAGTTCCCACACCAAGAAAAACAGCAACATATCCTGCACAGCGAAGACGGCAATTTGTCCGCCATACATCGCCAGGATTAAAAAGTAAAATAGCCTGGGTTTGAGGGTGACAGGCCAAGCTGCTAATATCGCCAGGGTAGTAATGAATCCAGTCAAAATAATTAGGGGCATGGATAAGCCATCTGCCCCTACTGACCACTTCAAATCTAGCTGTGGTACCCAGGCATAACTTTCAGACAGCTGCAAATCTGGGTTGGAGAAGTCGTACCCGGTATAAAAGGCGTAGACAATCAGCGCGAAGTCTATCAGCCCGACAATCAGGGAATACCAACGCACTGTTTTACCATCTTTATCCGGGATAATCGGAATCAAGAGTGATGCCGCAATCGGCAAGAGGATAATTGTCGTCAGCCACGGGAAATTAGCTGTATTCATCACAATTTGTCTACAATCAAAATCATGTTTATCAAGGAAGCCCTAGCTATTAAGTAGCAGCTTTTTGGGGATTTGGCATTCCTTGTTAGGTTGATTTAATTAAGTGGACAATCCCCATTTGTGGTTGTGGTAGTATTTTTTAACTTTAGCGGTGACTCAGTATCGGTGAGAATACCCGCTTTCAGCCAGCAGTTTATCTAAAATTTTAGGACTGCGATCGCACCCTTTTATAAAAATTCGTAATTCGTAATTCACAATTCGTAATTAAGATTGTTGTTCAAATCAACTGTCTGCCCTTAAGTGAACGGGAATTGTCATGATAAATTCAGCACCCTTTCCCGGAGAGGAAATACATTCTAAAGACCCTTGATGTCTGTTAGAAATAATTTGGTAACTAATAGACAAACCCATCCCTGTTCCTTTACCTATAGGTTTACTTGTAAAAAATGGGTCAAATATTTTTTGTCTGACTTCATCTGACATCCCCACACCATTATCAATGATGCTGATTTTGACTTGTGTGGAATTTGGCATAGCTGTACGAATGTAAATAGTTGGTGTTAGCTGCTGGACATTTTCTTCTAACGCATCAATCGCATTCAGCAAAATATTCATAAATACTTGGTTGAGTTGCCCAGCATAACATTCAACTAAAGGTAAATTACCATATTCCTTAATGACTAAAATCTTGGGTCTATCTGTTTTAGATGCCAGACGATGCTCTAAAATCATTAAAGTACTATCCAGACCCTGATGTATATCAGCAGCTTTTAAATCAGATTCATCCAGACGAGAAAAGCTGCGGAGAGAAGCGACAATCTCGCTGATGCGATTTGCTCCAACTGTCATTGAAGAATAAAGTTTTGGCAAATCCTCGACTAAAAATTCCAAATCACAATTTTCAGCTTCTTCTTGAATTTCTAAGTCTGGTTCTGGATAATGAGACTGGTAAAGTTTCAGGATGTTGAGCAAATTTTGAGTATATTGATAGGCATGTTTGAGATTGCCAAAAATAAAACTCACTGGGTTATTGATTTCATGAGCAACCCCCGCAACTAGTTGTCCCAAAGAAGACATTTTTTCCGTTTGAATCAGTTGCAATTGTGTATGTTGTAATTCCTCTAAAGCTTGTTCTAATTCCTTGGCTTTTTGACTGAGTTCTGCTTCTGCTTGTTTACGCGCAGTAATATCATTACGAATGGCTACATATTGTTGGGGTTTGCCTTGCTCATCTAACAAAGGCACAATTGTCGTATCTACCCAATAATAAGTGCCATCCTTAGCTAAATTTTTCACTTCGCCTTTCCAGACTTTCCCCTGGCTAATAGTGAACCACATCTCTTGAAAAAACTCTTGGGAATGATAGCCAGAATTGATAATTCTATGGGTTTTCCCAATTAGTTCTGCTGGTTGATATTGGGAAATTTGACAAAACTTATCATTCACATATTCAATCATCCCTTTATTGTTAGTTACCGCAACAATTGATGATTGATCTAAAGCAAATTTGATATCTGCTACTTCTTTGAGCGATTTTTTGAGCGTGATTTCTGTTTGTTTACGCGCAGTAATATCATTACGAATAGCTACATATTGCTGGGGTTTACCTTGCTCATCTAAAACAGGTACAATTGTTGTATCTACCCAATAATATGTGCCATCCTTTGCCAAATTTTTAACTTCTCCTTTCCATACCCTTCCCTGGCTAATAGTTAACCACATCTCTTGAAAGAACTCTTGGGAGTGATAGCCAGAATTGATAATTCTATGGGTTTTGCCGATTAGTTCTGCTGGTTGATATTGAGAGATTTGACAAAAATTATCATTCACATATTCAATCATCCCTTTATTGTTAGTTACGGCAATAATCGATGATTGGTCTAAAGCGAATTTGATATCTGCTAATTCTTTCAGGGATTTTTTGAGAGTGATTTCTGCTTGTTGGTGGGCAGTAACATAAGTATTTTTATGACTTGTAATATCTTCAACGATAGACAAAACACCAGTCACATTTCCTTGACAATCAACTACAGGAGTGTGATGCCACTCGCAAGTAATCATTTTGCCATCTTTCGTGAAATTCTCCTTGGTGCAGTAATTTCCTCCATGTTGTTTGAGTAATGCAGTCATTAACTGATTGACATCTTCTCTAGGAATACTAGGTAAGAGAATTTCCCCAATATGAAGGTTGAGTACCTCTGGTTGACTGTAACCAAAGATACGTTCAGCCGCCGGATTCCAGTCTAAAACCTCAAAATCTATATTCCATTGAATAATTCCTAACGGATGATACTCAACCAACGCAAATAATTTCTGCTGAGTATCTTGAAGTGATTTTTGTGTATTCTCTAAATCTGTTATGAGATGATCTCGCTGCTGACAACAAGTTGGTAGCTCTTGATACTTAGATTCAAGCAACATAGTGATTAATCTCCAGCCCAGTTAAAAGAGGGAAAACAAGTAAATTGCGATGTTCTTAGTATTAATATTGCCCAAATCAGTCTGGGTAATTTACTTGTGTGGCGAAGACTGTTGATTGATACCAAGCAGGAAGTCTGGGACTATACAAACAAAGCCTGCTTGCACAGGCTAACTCTCATTAATACATTTTATAGCATTACACTACAAGTATCATATCAGGTGAGTTAAAAGCAGGTATTGTGGATATTGAGTTAAGCAAATTTTGACTATCCTAACTCACCCGATAGACTAAAAATAGATGGGCATTTATGCACCAATCAATTATTTAGTTGTTGACTAAGCTTTCTTTTCTTGCACTAGAGCATTAATTTTGGAATTAATAGCTTTTAATACATCTTTGGTTTCATCAATTGTCAGGGTTTCATTTTTGGAAACTTTGCCCTTCAAGCTTCTGTAAGAGGCAATTGATGAATCAAAACTTTCAGTTGATGCACTTGGATCAGCTGCTAAAACATCTTTCTTTTCTTGTACTGCGGCATTAATTTTTGCGTTAATAACCCCTAAAGCGCCTTTGACTTCATCTGTTGTCAGGGTTTCATTTTTGGAAACTTTGCCCTTTAAGCTTCTGTAAGATGCGATCGCAGCATCAACATCTTGAGTTTGTGTACCAGCATCAAAGGCAAGATACTGTGTAGCTCCAAAGTCTACAGAAACCGCCAGAGCGTTAGGTGGTGTTAACAACAAACCACAAACTGTAACTAGCAATACCAGTGAGTAAGCAACAAGATTTTTCAGAGATGTAAAGAGTTTCATTTTTTATACTCTCTATGACAGTAAGATTACCCCACGCATACTAAAGCCATGTCGGGAAAATACATCAAAAATTTAAGATATTTTTAATAAAAAAGCATATTATTCGGAATTGCATACTGTACAAAGCGAGTATCTTGTGTATTAACGTAAATACGTTGTTTCAGACTTTAATTAATCTTCTTTGATTGAGTGCGTAGACGTAGCCCGCCGTAAGCTTCGCTAAAATATCATTCAAAAATCCAGCTATCAACCTGTAAACTTTACCTGTTATTTTGGCTTTGCTGTCAATATCTAAGTGTTGATTATTAGGATTTACACACAAAAATTTTCTATGAAAATTGGGTTTATGGGTTTGGGTGTAAAGGTTTGGGATACATACACATACCACTTGGCTCAGAGACTGCCAAATAAAAAGATATACCATCGCTGTGTAAGAAAAATATCATCTCTCGAAATTGGATTTTGCCTGCGATCGCCTAGTCTAACCGGAGCATTGCTCAAAATCTCTGATGCTGCTCAGTTATTCTTAAAAAGAAGGATCATACATCCATCAAAGGATAGTACAAATGCAAATTACCATTGAAATACCCGATGACATTGCCCATCAACTCGCTAATACCCCTGACCAACTTTCTCGCCGCGCCTTAGAATCGCTGGTAGTGGAAGCTTATCGCCATCGGCAAATTTCTACTGCTCAAGTTCAACGTCTGTTAAATCTTTCTTCTCGACTAGCTGCCGATGCTTTTCTTAAAGCCTATGAAGCTTACCAAGCCTACACCTTAGCTGACTTAGAGCAAGATTTACAAGCTCTTGACCTGTGCGTAATTCTTGACTAAAAAAAGAGCCTAAATTCAGACTCTCAATAATAAAAAAAATTAAGGGCGGACAGTCGCCCACCCCTAAAAAATCAGGTAATCCCAAAAACGATCACCAAGCCCAAAACTGCGCCAAACACAATCAAGGCATAGAATTGAACGCGACCATTTTCTAAATATTTCAGCCCTTCGCCACTGACTAGGGTGAAAAAGCCTGTGAGGTTAACAGCACCATCAACAACGCGGAAGTCAACTTCCATGACTTGTCTAGCTAGGCGACGCAAGCCGAGGACAAAGACACGATGGTAAATGTCATCAAAGTACCACTTGTTGAGGGATAGCTCGTACAAAGGTTTGATTTTTGCTGCGATCGCAGCAGGGTCAATTTTCCGTTGCAAGTACATCAAGGAAGCCAAGGTAATCCCAATCAAGGAAATTCCCACAGAAGCCCCCGCCATAATATAAAATTCCGTCGGCTCAAATTCGGCGGCTTTTTCTAAAACTTCAGCGAGAGTTTCGTTAGGTGAGTAAATAAATTCCTCGAAATAATTAGCAAAGGGAGTTCCTACCAAACCAATCAAAATTGAAGGTACAGCCAACACTAATAATGGCAAGGTCATTGTCCACGGTGATTCATGGGGAGAATCGCTGTGATGACCATGAGAACCATGATGGTCTCCTGTTGCGGCTAGTTCACCATGTTTCATCGCCCCAGGGCCAAAATTCGGGGCTGGTTCTTCAGCTTCTAATTCCAGAATGATGGTTGATGCTTTCTTAAGTTTGGCTTTGATTTTCTCGTCAGTACCCCGGAATTTGCCTTCAAATGTCATGAAATACATTCTGAACATATAAAAAGCAGTGATTCCCGCCGTTAGCCAGCCAATGATCCACAAAAATGGATTAGCAGCAAAAGCCTTACCGAGAATTTCATCTTTTGACCAAAAACCTGCAAACGGAGGCATCCCGGAAATTGCCAAGCAGCCAATCAAAAAGGTAATAGCTGTGATGGGCATATATTTCCGCAGTTTGCCCATCAGTCGCATATCTTGGGCTAAAGCAGGGTCATGGCCAACGACTCCTTCCATCCCATGAATCACAGAACCGGAACCCAAGAACAGCATCGCCTTGAAGTAAGCGTGAGTCATCAGGTGGAATAAGCCAGCACTGTAAGCACCTACGCCCATTGCCATCACCATGTAACCTAATTGGGAAATGGTGGAGTAGGCCAAGCCTTTTTTGATGTCGTTTTGCGTAATCGCAATTGTCGCCCCTAAAAATGCTGTAAATGCCCCAGTAAAGGCAATTACGTTCATCGCGGCGGGGACATGCTCAAACACAGGGTACATCCGGGCTACGAGAAATACACCTGCTGCCACCATTGTGGCGGCGTGGATTAAGGCGGAAATTGGTGTCGGGCCTTCCATCGCATCTGGTAGCCAGACATGGAGGGGGAACTGGGCTGATTTAGCAACAGGGCCGAGGAAAACCAAAATCGCAAACAGTATGGCGAGGAAATTGCTGATTGTTCCTGATTGCACCAGTTGGGCGAGGCGATCGCCCATGATATGAAAATCAAAGCTACCGGTTGCCCAAAACAGGCCTAAAATCCCCAATAATAAGCCAAAGTCACCAACGCGGTTGGTGACAAATGCTTTTTGACAGGCATCGGCGGCTGACTTGCGATCGTACCAAAAGCCGACCAGCAAGTAGGAACACATCCCTACCAGTTCCCAGAAGATATAAATTTGCACTAAGTTGGGACTGACCACCAGACCCAACATTGAGGAGCCAAATAAGCTCAGATAAGCGTAAAACCTTACATATCCTGGATCATGTGCCATATAGCCATCGGTATAGACCATGACTAAAAAGGCTACGGTTGTCACAATTACCAGCATAAGGGCTGTCAGGTGGTCAATTGTATAGCCCATGCTCAGGTGAAAATTCCCTGCTGCTGCCCATTCCAAAGTCCGCAGATAAGTCGGGTGTCCTTGAATTTGACTCCACAGCAAGGCAAACGACAAGCCCATCGCTGCTCCCATCAAGGAGATAATCAACGCAGCGTTGAGTTGCCGCAGGCGGTTCGTCACCTGATTGATCGAAATTAATCCCAAACCGACCAGCATCGCCCCTAAAAGAGGGAACACCGGAATCAGCCAGGCATATTCATAGATTGCTTCCATCACTGACGCATAATTTGAGAATTCTTGACTAGCTTAGGACA
The DNA here is from genome assembly GCF_014696905.1 of Nostoc sp. FACHB-190. Taxonomy (NCBI): domain Bacteria; kingdom Bacillati; phylum Cyanobacteriota; class Cyanophyceae; order Nostocales; family Nostocaceae; genus Nostoc; species Nostoc sp. FACHB-190. The sequence continues at coordinate 33,615 of NZ_JACJQW010000012.1, read as the reverse complement.
GTTTTGCGGCGGCTGTCTTCCGCAGGCAACTGTCCTGGTCGGAACTGTTAATAATTGTGACACACACCCCTGATGATAAAATACCCCACCCAAAGGTAATTGGGCGGGGTAATTAAGCATGGTTTTAGATTTGGCTGAAGTCAATAGCATCTTTCACTAATGATCATCAACTATTGACCATTGACAAATCACGCTATATTATGCAGTCCGACATTCTAAATCGGCTGTTTGGGAGTGGTTGTATGTTTTAGAACAGTTGGTGTAAGTGAGCTTGATTTCTTCTAGAGCCAGACGTAAATCGTCTCTGCCACGAAAACCTTCTAGGCGATGTCGGATAATGCCGTTTTCTACTAAAAGTAAAGTAGGTAGTGACTTGAGACGATAAGTATTGGATAGTTTGAAGTTTTCATCTGCATTCACTCCCACCAATTTAATTTGCTCCCCGCATTGAGATTTAAATTGTAATAACAAAGGGTGGATGATACGGCATAGGCCGCACCAAGGTGCTTCAAAATTCACTAAAACAGGTACTGGAGATTCTAAAACTTCTTGAGTAAATGTCCGCTCACTAACCGACAACACCATGATGCCTCGAAAATTATAGGGTTTTAATATCAAACTAGCTATCAGCAGGAAGAATTGGCAACTTAGTCAGCACCTATCTATGAGTTAGCATTCAGGATTTAAGATGATTAAAAAATTACTGCCGCTTTGATTTTAACTCTGATAAAAAAGCCAGCACGACTTTCACGGTGGCCTTTAGATTTTTTTAACTCCTGATTGCCGCTTTCATCGAGGGTGTTGAGAAGACTGTGCCATGAAAATCTCAACTAAGACTTATGACCAGCGACTTACCACTATATGAAGATCAAACTGGTTAAGCTTCCCCCCACTGACAACTATTTGATTTGATCCTACATTGATTTGGCAGCAATTGATAAGCTGAAATTGGCATTTACGCAGATTTTTTGTTGATAGCTGGGATCAGTAAAAATCACCATTCTATTTTACTAGTTGCTACGATCAACAGTGGATGTAACCACCACAGTAGACCAACAAAAATTGCTACTCCTAAATAAGCAGGGCGGATAAATTCTGGCCATTTCAGAGACTGACGACCATCAAGAATAGCTTGGAAAGGGATGATGGAAGTTCTTTGTTTGACAAGTTCAAAAGCTTCGCCGTAGCGTTGGGATAAGCGGCGATCGCCATGCCAAACTCCAAATAGGTGATGTAAGACTAATCCCAAAGATGTGACTAAAGTAAAGCTTGTCCCTAACCACAGCGTATGGGCGAAACACCAAATAACTTGTCCTACCATCTGGGGATGACGGGTAATACGGATAATCCCAGTTTCATACAAATGAACTTGGGGCTTTTGAATAGCAGCAATTTCTAGTAGATTGAAGGTGGCAGGATACAAAAATAAAAACGAAATTGCTGACAACACCCAAACTACAGCTTGTATTCCTGGGACTCCTTGTACCTGCCAGAGTTGCCAGCCGTCATAACGATGGTTAAAAAAGTAAGTAATTAAGATGACAGCCAACGGTAAACTAACTAATGCAAACAAAATGCGATAAAGCCTTGCTCCTATGTGCTTCTCAGCCAATGGACGTAGAGCAGCCCCGCCACTGTGGGCGATCGCAAAAGCAAATTGTAACCCCAACATGACAAAATGACTGGGAGTAAACAAAGGATTAGGCATCGTAGACATGGGTGAAGTTATTTAAACAAAAGTTAATACAGTACAACCAATAACACAAAGTATTCAACAGGGGACTTGCGCGAAGATGCAGTAGCACTGTTTTTTTCGAGTCAAGTCTTCCGATTTGAAGATGGAATAAATCATTTTTTACTTTTTGGTGATCAAATCCGATGTATTGCCAACTCTGCTCCTTTCAAAGTTTGTGGGTTGAACCTTATGTCTGACCTTCCTTTCACTTTAGATCAGTTACGTATCCTGAAAGCGATCGCACAAGAAGGGAGCTTCAAGCGTGCTGCTGATAGCTTGTATGTCTCCCAACCTGCCGTGAGTTTGCAAGTGCAGAACCTGGAACGGCAACTAGATGTCCCTTTATTTGACCGTGGCGGCCGTCGCGCCCAATTAACCGAAGCTGGACATCTATTGTTAAGTTACGGCGAAAAAATCCTCAGTCTGTGCCAAGAAACCTGTCGCGCCATTGAGGATCTACAAAATCTCCAAGGTGGGACTTTAATTGTCGGTGCATCTCAAACCACCGGGACTTATTTATTACCCCGGATGATTGGCATGTTTCGCCAAAAATATGCCGATGTGGCAGTGCAACTGCACGTCCACTCAACTCGCCGCACTGCTTGGAGTGTCGCCAACGGCCAAGTTGATTTAGCCATTATCGGTGGGGAAATTCCTGGTGAATTAGCCGAATCTTTGGAAATTATTCCTTACGCTGAAGATGAGTTAGCCCTGATTTTGCCAGTGTTTCATCCCTTTGCTAAACTTGAAACCATTCAAAAAGACGACTTATATAAATTACAATTCATCGCTTTAGATTCTCAATCCACTATTCGCAAAGTCATCGATCAAGTACTAGCACGCTGCGAAATTGATACCAGACGTTTCAAAATCGAAATGGAACTCAATTCCATCGAAGCCATCAAAAATGCCGTACAGTCAGGATTGGGGGCGGCTTTCGTCTCGACATCCGCCATTGCCAAAGAGTTACAAATGGGTGTACTGCACTGCTCACCCATCGAAGGCGTGATTGTTAAACGCACACTCTGGCTGATTTTTAATCCCAACCGGTATAGATCCAAAGCCGCAGAAGCATTCAGCCAGGAAATATTACCCCAGTTTGCAACTCCAGGATGGAACCAAGACCTGATAAAATTGTCACAAAAAAAGCTAGTAGCAAATACATTTGATGTAGCAACACCCAGTTCCTCTGACGAGGGCTGATACTTGTCAATAGTCAATAGTCATTAGTTAAGGGCTACAGGCTATTGACTATTCACTGTGGACTATTGACTAAAAACTAACATGGAAGCTTACTGCACTCGTCCACGCTGCCCCCGCCCAAAAAATTATTTTGCCGACCTAGATGATGTGTCAACCCTCAAAACAGCGCAGCAAAAATATTGCGCTACCTGTGGTATGCCACTCATCCTTGATGGGAGATATATGTCTACCAAATTACTGGGTCGGGGAGGATTTGCCTCTGCCTTTCTCGCCCGCGATCGCCGCATTCCAGGAATTCGCGCCTGTGTAGTCAAACAGTTCCAGCCTGCGGAAAATGTTAGTGCTAATCAACTGCGAATCGCTCAACAATTGTTTGAAAGAGAAGCAGATGTCTTAGCCGAAATTGGCCGAGAACACGAACAAATTCCAGAACTCTACGCTTTTTTCCAAATTACTGTTCCTAGTTTTACTCAACCCAATCACGAAGAACAGTTTTTTTACTTAGTCCAAGAATATATTGATGGTCTGAATCTTGAGGAAGAATTAACCCAAAAGGGGAAATTTTCGGAAGCAGAAATTTTATATATGTTGCAGGAAATTCTCAAAATCCTCAAGTTTGTCCATGATAAAAATATTATTCATCGAGATATCAAGCCATCGAATATTATGCGCCGCCAAGATGGGAAATTATTTCTGTTAGATTTTGGCGCAGTCAAGCAAGTGACAAATGTGGCATCAGGGACAGTCGCCTCATCTACAGGAATTTATTCCGCCGGATTTGCCCCCCCAGAACAAATGACAGGAAATCAAGTATTTCCCTGTACAGATTTATATGCCTTAGCGGTAACTGCTGTGACTTTACTCACCAGTCAACCAACCACCCAGTTATTCGACCCACTAATTAACCAGTGGACTTGGCGATCGCATGTGGATATTGACCCCCGACTAGCCAATGTTTTAGATAAAATGCTGTTGCCTGCTGTCAGTCAACGTTTTCAATCCGCCGAGGAAGTACTCAAAGAACTGTTTCCGCAGTTCATCCCCCCAACTACACTCACAAATACACCAACTCAACCGCCCCTTATACAGCCACCTGCAACTTTTTCGACCACAGAGTTATTATCAGGGGCTGCTGTGAGTGGTTTTGAAGGTGCATTAATAGCGATCGCTCTCTCTAGTCTGATATCACCCATGATCGCTTTCACTATTGCCATCGTGATTTTGAGTGGGATGATTTTTGCTCAAACTCGACGCTGGATTAAAACCACAAATTTATTAATTGTGGCAGTAATATCTTTTGCGATCGTTCTTTTTGTTCCTGCCTTGCAAGCAGGAATGGATATTCAACAAATAGTAATATTAGGAATTGCCGGCAGTTTAATAGCTATTGCCGTAACCACACTATTTCAACTTATATATAAATTATTGTCTATTATGTTTTAAATAAAATACAGTAAAAGTCTATGTTTACTGTACTGCCAGTAATTTCAGGAATCTCATCTCCTTACTGTGTAGCATATTTCGTACCAATAAAATGGCAACTAGGAAATTAGAGTTTAATCAAACTTTAACCTAGCGTTACCCATAAAATGAGAAATTACTTTCAGGGTAAGAAAACTACACCACCAACTATGACACAACAACATAGAACTAACGAGACTAAAGTTTTGGTTCTAACACTAGCAATCACCTTGGGGCTAGTAGGTGGTTTGTTGTGGTGGTTTTCTCACAGCTATGGCATCAAAGGCAGTTATCTCACAAGAACAAGGGTAGAAACACCAAGTACAGATACCTTCTCGCAAATACCGGATGTCCCGACGGGGTTATTTAGTTATGGGGGTAGCACTACTTGGGCTCCGATCCGCCAGCAGGTAGATTCAGCCGTGGCCATTGTCTGGCCCAAATTTCAACTACGTTACACCGAGCCGATAGAAGCTGCACCCGGTTCTGGGACGGGAATTAAGATGCTGCTGGGTAATCAGTTAGCATTTGCTCAATCTTCTCGCGCTGTGAAGCCAGAAGAAAATGAACAAGCAAAAAAATTAGGGTTTGCACTCAAAGAAATACCTGTAGCAATTGATGGAATTGCGATCGCAGTTCACCCAACTCTCAATCTTCCTGGCTTAACCCTCACCCAGCTAAAAGATATCTACACGGGTAAAGTTAATAATTGGGAACAGTTAGGCGGGCCAAAATTACCCATAACACCATATTCTCGCCGTCCAGAAGATAGTGGCACCATTGAGTTTTTTGAAGAAAACGTCCTAAGTGGCGAAAAATTTGGTAGCAACGTCCAATTTATCGACACTACGACTAACGCCTTAAAAGAAGTAGCCAAAAATCCTGGTACAATTTACTATGCTTCCGCACCAGAGGTAGTCGGACAATGCAGCGTCAAAGCCTTACCCCTAGGTAAACAGCCAAACAAATTTATTGAACCTTACACAAAACCTTATATCCCCCTAGACAAATGTCCAAAACAGCGTAATCAACTGAATACTGAAGCATTTCAAACTGGTGATTATCCCATCACCCGACGTTTATTTGTCATCGTCAAACAAAATGGACAAGCAGATCAGCAAGCAGGTGAAGCTTACGCTAACTTATTGCTGACAGATCAAGGTCAAGAATTAATTGCGAAAGCTGGGTTTGTCAGACTGCGCTAATCAAGACTGATAGGGCTTACGCACAAAGATTGTTTGTGGAGATTGGGTAAAGGGGTGTGAGGGTATGGGGTGTAGAGGTTGTGAATAGATACACCCCCATACCCTTTCACCCTACAGGCAAAAATGACAATTGGAGCCTAGGGTTAGGCTCCAATTCTTTGAATTAATTAACCGTATTTTCACTGCACCACTGATAACAACAAGACAGACAATGGCACTGAAAAAGTCTTGGGTAATCAATACTTTCGACTCTAATTTTGAGTTGTTTTCAGACCACCCAAACTTGATTGAAATTTGGCTGATCTTTATGACTGGAATCTACTACACTTTTGCCTTAAACAAGCATTATCTTGATTATTCAACCTAGTTCCTGTTGTTAGCAGGCAAACAAAATCCGAAAATTTAGTTCTCTACCAAGAACTATGATTTTTCCCTAGTGAATATCTTGTACATTCACACACAGGCTGTTTTATCCAGAAAATACCCGATTACGCACAATCTGTTTGTGGTGGTCAAACAGATTGGTTAAACACAAAAGTAAGGAGGTGTTGCTGCGCCAACTTACTGATGACAGATCGGGATCAAGTTCTGATAGATGCCGTTACAGGAACTTGGATAGCGTCTTAGCTTGCTCTATTAATCGACTCTGCTGGCAAGCAAATGAGATTATCTCCTTGAGTGAGGATTAAACCTCTTTGACGCAATTTGCCCATTAAGCGGGTCACAGTTACACGAGTAGAGCCGATCGCGCTACCAATTTGGGCATGAGTAAGGGGAAAAGGCAAACAATAGCCACGAATCACATCGGGATCAGTTTCGCTCATTGCGGGTTCGCCATATTCCTCAATTAACAATGTGAGGAATCCTAAGAGGCGGTCAATTGTGCGCCGTTGACCCAAGGCACTCAACCACAGCAATTTACGCTGATGCTGATACCTAAAGGCATCCATAACCTCGCGCCGGAAGTGAGGCCAGTTGTCTAAATCATGCCAGTACATCCACAGCACCGCAGTTTGGTCAACATGGGCGTATGCTTGGAGGGTGAATGGTGACTGAGCCACAATTTCAAATGGTTGTCCTGCTCCCACAAAACCCAAGAAAGCTTCTTCTGGAGTTCTGTTAATGCGTCGAGATGTTAACTGACTGGCAGTAGCACTCACTTGAGCGGTACCTACCATACGGATCGCACCTCTTTGCACCAAATACAGCAAACCAGGTCTAGCTGGAATGCGCTCATCTTTGCTAAAGGTGCGGCAACGATAGTGTTCTTGAGCCCAATCAAGAATACGTTGCCAAGTCAAAAAGGGGCGTGATGCCTCAGAAAAGGAGGATGGAGATTGCATAGGTAACAAAGAGCGTTCGGCTGAAGACAAAGACGTCATAAAACAAGGTGCAAGGAGTGTCTTTGTGTTGACGGGTAGGCTTAACGCCTAACAGCGCCAGCCATCCAAAGAGTAGAGAGCAATTTAGCGCCTACTCTTTTGTTATACTTCTTACTGTACAATGATGGTAGTAAAGTTTACTTACTATTCATAGAATATTTATTAAATTTTATGGTCTTCTCATTTTTCTTTATATAGATAAAACTTATATCTCAAGGAAGATGACAACCCACTGTTGGGGAAATAATCAAAAGCTGTTCTTATCAGATTAAGTGGATTATTGGTTAATAACAAGCAATCAGCTATCAATTAAGCAGTTATTAAATAGTTTGTCACAGGAAACACTCAGTGATTTTACTAAGACTGAAAAAATACAAATTAAGGAATTTAAAAAAAATCATCTATACAAAGATAGAGATAATAAAAAAATCTTGTATATCTCAGGAGTGGCACAGCAGTTAGCAAAATCTCATAATTGCACTGCTATGGAGATAGCTAATACTCTTGTCCCTAGATTATTGGCGACCAGTGGCGACGTTTTTATGGTTACAATTGTTCCACCTGGTTGGATTTATTTTGAATTGAAACCAACATATTTGGCAAGTTGGCTACAAAACTGGGTTATGGGGTGTAGAGAACAACTCGGAAAGATGGGAACAGAAAACACAACTCCCAAATTTAACAATTATAACCCGTCCCATATATTTGCAATTCAACACGCTTATGCAAGATGTTGCTCATTAATCTTGCTGGGTCATCGTGAGAAATTAATTAAACTGCGGGAACCTCTACCAGATACAAGTACAACATTGTGGCAACCAGTATCTCAACAACCAATACCTTGGTTGAATCATGACAACCTACTTTGGCTGCATCACTCCACAGAGAGGGATTTACTGGCTCAGTTAGTGGAGGTGGTGGACGAATTGGTATGTTCTGAGATTGGTGATGCAATTCATTGGCAAAAAACCGCTTGGAAGTTGAGCCAGGCTTGGGAAAAATTTTGGTGTCAGTGTCGCATTTGGGGCGATGTAAAAATTAATTCACCAGAATTGGCTCAATCTCGCTTGGGTTTGGTTATAGTGACCCAACATTTGCTGAGATATTTACTAGTAGAAAAACTAGGAGTTTCTGCTGTGTGGGAGTTATGAACATCAGTATTGTTTCTGAGGAAAATATAACGGTTTTTATCATAGCTATTGACTCATAAAAGTAGTTCGACTATACTTGCAGTTGTGTGAGGAGCGAACCAGCAAGAGCGCCGAGACGAAACACGGCCAGTCGTCGGCGCTCTTTCTGATTTCATAATGTAAAAAAGTTTAAACAGTTTGTTTTAAGAAAGTAAAAATTTTTGGATAGCGATCGCAACTCCATCTTTTTCGACACTGGGGGCTATCCATTGAGCAATCGCTTGTACTTCTGTGGGTGCATCACCCATCGCTACACCAATACCAGCGTATTCCAACATTTCTACATCATTAAAGTTATCACCAATAGCCATCACGTTATTCCTTTCTAAACCGAGAAGTTCTTCAGCGAAATAACGTACAGCCGCACCTTTATTAACAGCAGGATTTGTGGCTTCAAAAAAAGTAGCAACAGAAGTTGTGAGATAAAGTTCTGCGGGCGTATATTGGCGACGCAAATTCCCTAATAATTGGCTAATTGCTTCTGTGTCATCACACAAAGCTAAAATTTTTGTCGGTTCATATTCAATTAAAATGTTGCGTAAATCACCTACAGCAATGGGGGTAATTCCTGAACGTTGTGCGTAAATTTTAGTTTCTCTAGTTAACTCCCGGACATACAGTTGATCATTAATGTAAAAGTGAATAGAGAGAAGCGATCGCCACTGGGGTTCTTCAAAATAGTCTAGTAGTTGGTATGCAATTTCTCTGGCTACAGGTAAGTGATAGTGGATTTTTTGGTTAGTTGGGTCTTGAATCCAGGCTCCCTGATAAGCCGCTAATGGCAAGTTAGAGCGAATTTCTTGATGAAAGCGTAACGCAGAACGATACATTCTTCCAGTAGCAATTGCAACATGAATGCCTTTGGCTTGGGCTGCTGAGATCGCTTGCTTGACTGGTTTGCTTAAAGAATTAGATTTGCCAGCGATCGTACCATCGATATCTAAAACTAGTAACTTAATGTCTTGTTTAGGTAGAGCTTGATTTTCAGACGATGCCATATACATAAATTTTTAACCTGTGAACTTCCAGTATGAGGTTAACAGGCATTGGCATAATCTGATTCAGGCAAAATAATTAAGCTACAACACATCTAAATTCCTAGAAAACACAATAACTTATCCAGGACTTACGCAACTGGCACAGAGCGATCGCCAGCCCACTTTATCATTTAAATACCCTTGTTGAGAATAAACGTAAAACTAAGAGTTTCAGATGATTCTCTGCTCAAGGTAACAAAAGCGGGATAACTACTCAGCACTTTCAACTCAGCAACGCCAGTTGCTACAACTTTGGGAACCAAAGCAACGCACTCAGCAATTTACTTAATCGGTTGCAGTTTTGTCACCTTCAGTTTAAAGTTACCCACTCCAGTTTCCCCAAAAGACCGAACGCGGATAATATATATTCCTGTTTCGTTGATGCGGGTAAATAATAGGGAGTTACTTGTACCATCGGGGCCGTCATCATTTTCTGCCACCGTTGAACCATCTGGGGCTAACAGCGTAATAATGCAGTCAAAGTTTTCGGAAGATAAATCAACTGCCAGGTTATCACCTTTATTCAATTTAACTGTATAGTCACGGGCAAACCCACCCTGTCCTGTGGGTATATCTTTTTCCGAGAGTGTATCGGAAAGTTCTGTCAAATTAGTTAACGGAATTGGACTGTACAACTTGCTTTGGGCGAATGCTGCTGTTGTACTGATACTAATTGTCAGAAAAATAGTAGGAACAGTGATGAATCTTTTGAAACCTGCTGCAAAAGCTTTACTCATAATTTCAGGCTGTGTTGCCATACACAAGGTATTCGCTTAATTATAGATTTGTCAGATATGACTCGCAGAGGAATTAGTTATGTTGGTCTTTGATGGCGATCGCAACTGCGGCTAACCCCAACACTGTAATTCCCGACTGGCGAAGTGTTTGTACGGCAGATTTGGTGGTTGCACCAGTAGTGTAAATGTCATCGATTAACAATACTGGCATACTGGGGCATTGACGGCGAAATTCTTTACCGACAGCAAAAGCTTCAGCTAAGTTTTTTTCCCGTTCAGAAGCTGATAAACCAAACTGCGCTTGAGTTTCTCGCACCCTTTCTAAAACATTTAGATTTAATTTTAACTTAGTTGTCTGACAGAAGCTTTCGGCAATTAAGGCAGCTTGATTATAACCACGTTGCTTTTGCTTGTCTGGGTGCATCGGTATGGGTACAACTACTGGTTGGGTATGAGGCTGAGGAGAGTTTAATAACCATGCTTCACCCAAGTATGTACCCAAGATACGGGCAATATTCGGTTGGTTTTCATATTTCATCACGGCGATCGCTCTTTTGAGGCTACCACCATACACACCCCACCCAAATATCGGTATTTCACCTTGCCATGATGCACTAGGATGTTTTTGACCGCAGTTGTGTAATTGTCTGGCACAGTATAGACACAAAGTCTCCGATGTACTTCGCTGACACAAAGGACAATGGGACTGTAAAAACAGGTTCAGGAAACCTTGGAAATGATTCTGCCAACTGGGCATAGAAATTAGTCTAGATATTTCACATACACGCGATCGCATCGTGCAGTTTCCACACCCGTCGCTGGTTGATAACCATTACTTTCGTATAACTTCACGGCTTCTACTAATATGCTGGCTGTTTCAATCCAAATTTGCTGGAAACCACGATTAGCGATCGCTGCTTCTAGTTGTTGTAACAAATATTTCCCCAAGCCAATACCCCGGACACTTGGTAAAAGATACATTTTGCGAATTTCCACAGCTTTTTCCCCGCGATTTATGGGGTAATATGCCCCAGTACCGACTATTTGGCTTTGGTGTTCCACTACCCAAAACTCACCGCCAGTAGCTAAGTAATATTCCTCAACTTGTAATACATCTTGGTCAGCACCGTTGGGTTCCCAACCCAACCCGTATTCTGATAATACATAACTGATGACTGCGGCCGCCCTGGAGCGATCGCCCTTTTCCCAGTTACGAATTAAGAAATCTCGATAATGTTCTCTCATTCCGATATGTGGGTTAGGTTGAAACAGAAAAATTTTCTGGATATATACCCAATTTACCCACTAGATAGCGATTCTGGCCAAAATCATCTCAGGGTTTATGCTTAATTTATCAGGACTGATGTACAAAGATGATTGTTGAGTCCAGGTGTCAGGGTGGAATTTTCAGGCTTTTCCAAGCCTACACCATTCTCTCAACCTCAGATTTTACGTGCTTATACCCTGTGCCATTTTTCTCCTCTAGTTCAGAAAAATGTCTGTTTTGCAGAACTTCTGTTGCTTTTTCTGATGGCATTGGTTTATAGAAAAAATAACCTTGGACATCCTCACAATTAATAGATTTTAAGAAATCTAGTTCTTCTTGCTTTTCTACACCTTCAGCCGTGAGTCTTAAACCTAAATTACGTCCTAAAGTGACAATTGCTTTCACAATATGAGCTACTCGCACATCTGTGGTTAACTCTTGAATAAAGGAGCGATCAATTTTCAGGTTGTGTAGTGGTAGAAGTTGTAGCCGTGAAAGCGAAGAGTGTCCGGTACCAAAGTCATCAATGGAAAGGTGAACCCCCATTTGTTCTAACTTTTGTAAAACATTTCTGGTAAATTCTAAATCAGCGATCGCTGTTGATTCGGTAATTTCCAACTCTAGAAAATGTGGCTCTAATCCTGTCTCCGCTAGAATGTTCGCTACATCCTCTACTAGGGTAGCTTGGCGAAACTGTTTAGGTGATAGATTGACAGCCACTGTTAAAGGCGGCAATCCTGCTGCTTGCCAAGCTTTATTTTGGATACAAGCTGTGCGTAATACCCATGCACCAATCGGAATAATTAATCCACTTTCCTCAGCTAACGGAATAAATATATTCGGCGCTACTAGTCCCATATCTGGGTTTTGCCAGCGCACCAAAGCTTCCATCCCAGTAATTTTGCCAGTCACAATATTAACACGGGGCTGATAATACACCGTCAATTCGTTTCTTTCTACGGCATAGCGCAAGCTTTTTTCTAAGTTAAGCAGTTCTGGAGTTTTGCCACTGAGGGTAGTGGTATAAAACTGATAATTATTTCTGCCTTCATCTTTGGCATAATACAGCGCCGTATCTGCATGTTGAATTAAGGTTTCAACATCATGACTGTGGTCATCAAAAACAGAAATACCAATACTCGCACTGATGTACAGTTCATGGCCATCAAGACAGAAAATCTTTTCTAAGGATTGCAGGATTCTTTGGGCTACTTGAGCTACTTCATCAAGATATTTAATATGGGGCAACAAAATTGTAAATTCGTCTCCTCCCCAACGAGCAACAGTATCTCCTTCTCTGAGAGATTCTTTGAGCCTTTGTGCCACCATTTGTAGTAGTCTGTCACCAATGGTATGCCCTAACGTATCATTAATCACTTTGAAGCGATCTAAATCCAGAAACATCACAGCTAAACTTTCACGGTTGCGTGTGGCGTTGGGTATAGCTTTAGCCAAGATTTCATTAAACAAGAACCGATTGGGTAAGCCCGTCAGCATATCGTGCAGTGCTTGGTAGCGGATTTTTTCTTCTACTTTTTGACGCTGCCAAGCACCGCTAATACTAGCCGCCATTGTCAATAGTGTTGATTCTTCATGCCTTGACCAAGTACGCTCAGAAGTACAGTCGGCTAAACCAATACAACCCCAAAACTCATCTTCTAGCCTTAAGGGAACTAAAAGCAAAGATTGAATTCCATCTTTTGCTAATAGCTTTTGTTCTGCTACCGGAAATTCCCTGATATTGCCACTAATCGATTTTCCGCACGAGAGTGTGCCATACCAACGCGCTAATTCTGAAGATTGATAAAGTTGATTTTGCCAGTGAAAACGAGATGCGGTTAAATTTGTTCTTGTCCAGAAAAATTGCAAGCTCAGGGCCATTTCGCCTGTATCTGAATGGCGATGGTTTTTAAATAAATAAGCGCGATCAGCCTTAGCTGCTTCTCCTAGTACAGCCAAAGCTTTGTCTATGCCAGTTTCGTAATTCATTTCCACTAGCAAATAGTTAGCAGCTTCGGCTACTGCTTGCAATAGGCGATCGCGTTGCCGCAATTCTGCTTCTGCTTGCTTCTGCTCTGTAATATCCCTAACTATAAAAGTTCTAATTAAGTCACTTTCTGGTAAGTAGTGAATAACTTGTTCAAACACTTCCTGATCAACCGTGATCTCACGGGAAAAGGAATTGATCTGGTGATCTTCCAAGGCATGGAGTAAACCTGTCAGTACAGGATGCTTGTTACCAATTTCTCGAATCTTGGGAAATTTTGCCGATGCAGCTGGATTGAGATAGGTAATTGTTCCCCCCAAATCCATCTCAATAATTGGGTTAGGAATGAGTTCTGGGAACGATGCTAGGCGTGCTAGGGCAGTTTCACTGGCCGCTTCAAAATTAGGGTCAACCGCTAAGGTGGGAAAAGGATTGGCCGCATGAGCCTGCTCTAAGAGAAAATCTGAGATGTTTTCAATATCAACACTTTCGGAAAAAGCTTTTTCCGAAATATGCGAAACTGCATAGTATTTAGCTTGGACTTGATTATTCCCAAACGCAATCACATCACCATGCTGAAGATTATGGGAAACGCATTTCATTCCATTGACGTATAACCCGTTAGTACTAGACTTACCTTTAAAGTTGCCATCAATAATCCGAAACCCATATTGGTCAGTTTCGGGAAGAGTCACACGCAGTAAAATGGCATGTTGTCTAGATACGGAACGAGATCGCAACACAATCGCATTTCTGGAATCTCGACCAATGGAATAAGTAGTTTCTTGTAGTGGGATGGTTCTTTGTCCTTGTAAGTCTTGGACAACCAAAAGGTGACGTATTTTTTCCCACTCATTTCCTGGCATTGCTCTTCCTCAAAATCTCGTATCCTGGATTGAATGTTGAAAAATCCTACTTGTTTCAGTCACTTGCTTTTTGTTGAATACTTGCTCCAGTATCTAGGATAAAACAAACGTATACTATTTTACATAGCAAAAATACTTATTTTATGGAGTCAGGCAAATCTACCTTGCTTCAAGGTTTTAGTAGTCAGATATTTAAATTTAATTTATAGCAGTAATATACCTAGTAAAATCACTTAAATTTCAGGGATTTTTTGATTAAACCATTGTTCTCCTCGCCACAACGCATTGATTCATCTTGACATAGTTAACAGAGATTTGCCAGTCTAATTTTCTTTCTCTTGATAATCTCCAGCGTAGTTAATTACACAGATAGTTTGATATTTTTTATGAGTTCCATAAGCGACACCACTAACTTTAAATGCAGGGTTAAAGATATTAGTACGATGACCGCGTGATGGAACTCCATCATCGATAATTAATTGCATAACAATATCTTGGGCTGTATTCGGGCCATAGCTGATATTTTCTGCCGCAGTCTTCTGCCATTTACCATAGCGATTTAGGCGATCAAAAGGACTACTCCCATCACCACCATAATGACCTGTAGTCCCTTTATTACCTTGGTCTTTAACATGAGCTTTTGCAGCTAAAGACATTCCTTTAGATATACTTAATGCTCCGACAGGGCGTGCTGATTTAAGAAAGGCGATCGCTTCATCCACAGCTTTATTTCCTTCTTGGGTAATTAAGTAAGAATTGGATGATAATCTCACACGTTTACCTTGAAACCTCTGGCGATAGCTTTCCAAAATTGGGATATATGATTTAGGATTTTGTCTAACTTTATTTGTCTCACTAATTACTTGTTGTTCTACAAGTGAAAGATCATCTGACTTAGCTACTAAATATAAATTTAAACTGGCTGCTTCATCTAAAATTAAATCTGATTTTGCTAAAGATATACTATGTTTAAAAATTTGAGTGTAACAAACAGTAATTAAAATGCTGATGATTAAGGATGGTAACTTCATGTGTTTGATCATGGCTACATAAGTTCTATATATAAAGTAATTTTTATTACCTGTCACCCTCGAAGATATGTAATGAATTAAGTATAATAAATCATTTACCTTACGGAGATACTCGTCGTCAAGCCAAACTACCTGGATTTCTCACAAGAGAGAAATCCAGGGGAGTGGGAAGTGTGGGAGGGGTGGGAGAATAGTGAAGAAATCTTTCCCCCCACACTCCCCACACTCTCTACCCATACGTAAGAAATTCGGGACTAGAAGTAGCTAGTCGAGGACTGATACCAGAACAAAAAAATTAATAACAGCAGTCTACTGGGCAAATCAGTTAAAGTAAAGATAAGTAAAGAAAGTGCTTGAATCATAAATGGCCGCTCTACCCTTACAGGAAATTTCTGCTCAGTTAGAAAGTTCAAACTTACGCGATCGCATGGTTGCACTTGCCAGTCTGCGCGATGTCCCTGCTGAAGATGCAGTCCCTTTAATTAAAAAAGTCTTAGATGACGATTCTCTGCAACTGCGTTCTATGGCTATCTTTGCCTTGGGAGTCAAGCAAACTGACGAATGCTACGCTATTTTGGTCAGAATTTTGCAAACTGACCCTGATTATGGCATTCGTGCCGATGCTGCTGGTGCATTGGGCTATTTAGGTGATACCAGAGCATTTGAAGCATTAGCTAGGGCATTTTATGAAGATACTGATTGGCTAGTCCGCTTTAGTGCAGCTGTCGCTTTAGGCAATCTGAAAGATCCACGCGCCCGTCAAATTCTCTTGCAGGCTTTGGATAGTAATGAAGCGGTTTTAAAAGAAGCAGCGATTTCTGCACTCGGTGAAATTGGCGACTTAGAAGCAGTTGATAGTATTCTCAAATTTGCTCAGTCAGATGATTGGTTCGTTAGACAAAGACTGGCAGAAGCTTTGGGGAATCTGCCAACTCCCAAGAGTATCTCCGCTTTAAAATATTTAGAGAAAGATAGTCATCCTAACGTTGCCGAAGCAGCAAGAATCGGCCTCAAGCGAATTGAAGAAAAAGGCAAGCAAACATAAAATTTCCTTCTCCTGCTACCTTTTAATAATAAGAGGGACTTTTAGTATTTCGATGCAGGGTAATTTAATTCATGAATATTGAAGAGTTTTTTGAATTAAGTGCTGGTAAATGGTTTTCACACCGCACTAGCCATCACTTAGCATTTAAACAGTCTGAAGATGGTAAATCCGATATTGTAATTGAGATGTTGGCAGCAGATCATCCCGAAGTGATCAAACTGTGTCAACAGTACGAAGTGAACCCCAGTGAAGCTACCTGTGGTGCAAGAGTCACCTGGAACGGCACTATGGAATGGGATGAAGAAAAACACACAGGTTCAACGGTGCTAGTTACTGTCCCCGATGCTGATAATCCCAATGAAGGTAGATTACTGCGCGAAATGGGTTATGCCGAAAAAGCGCCTGTCGCCGGTCGTTACAAAATGGGTAGTGATGACGCATTAACTTTAACCACAGAATACGAAACTATGTGGTCGGAAGAACGTCTGTGGTTTGCCAGTCCCAATTTAAGAATGCGCGTTAGTATTCTCAAACGCTTTGGTGGCTTTAGTATGGCTTCCTTTACTTCAGAAATTCGGATGGGTGGTGCTTCAGCTGCGACAAAAGCAGCAGAAGTTAGTAATTCAGCTTCCTAAAAAAGTAGAGACGTGCGATGTTGCACGTCTCTCTTTTTCTGACTGGAATCTCTATGAATGTCATATTTTTGATGAAAACCGAATTTTTAAGCCATAATTTTTACTTTTCGATCGCTACCAAGTCCTTGACTGGATGCCAATGCACCGACATTCCGTTATTTGTGCATTGGATAATCTCTTCACAGTTGCCCGTGCCAACATTCCAGATTCTCACAGATTACAAACCAGGACGTGGACAATAAAGCCATAGGACAGCCAGTAAAAATTACAAGTGCGTAGACACGGAGTGGCTTGTCTTCAGACATCGCTCATAGCTGGGGATAGTTGTGAGCGATCGCAGGCAGAAGCAACTATGATTAAATTAGCCTGAATAACCTAATTTGAGTCAACAATGACAGATATCTCCAAAACTTCTCGACTGCAAAATGCGATCGATGTTGCAGAATCCTTATCGCTAGAAGAACAGCAATCATTACTAGAAATTTTAGCAAAACGCTTGCATAGAAAACAACGCCAGCAGCTTTTGGAAGAAGTCCAAGAAATTCGCCAAGAGGTTGCAGAAGGCGGAATTAAATACGGTTCTGTGAAAGACTTTTTAGCGGAGTTGGATGCTTGAGAGAAATCGCTTGGAGTCCAAAATCTCTACGTGCTTTTAAGCGTATGGTACGTCAAAATCCTCAATTACGCACCTTGATTGAAGAAACTCTATAACAACTTGCCACAGATCCTTTCCATCCTACGTTGAAAACTCATAAGCTTTCAGGCGAGTTTGCTGGAATTTGGGCTTGCTCCATTGACTACAGCTATCGCATTCTTTTTGAATTTGTGGCTAACCAAGAAGAAGGCAAAGAAGACGCAATTCTCCTACTAAATGTGGGTGATCATGATGATGTCTATTAGTGCGATCGCTAATCTTGTAGAAGGCCTTAGCGGTGAGAGTACGGCATCGCCGAATTTATTAATTAGCGATCGCTCCTAGCAGGGTGGGCTACTATCAATTTAGTCAGTAGGTATCGTTTGGAAGGATGTTTAAATTTGGAGTAAGTTAGCGATCGCCTGTGGTAGTGGCAAAATAATGATAATTAATAAAGCCATCGCCATTAATCCCAAAATATCGCGTCCATTATCCAATTCGCTAACATCATTTAATGCTGGTTCATCAACTAGCGGCATAAATAATAAAATTATTGCCCAAACAAAAAATTCTGACTGTACCAAAGACAGTAATAGCAGTAACAACCGCGCTATTTGACCAATCATCATAGCGGTGCGTTGTCCAAACATTGCATGAACAATGTGTCCGCCATCGAGTTGTCCGACGGGCATTAAATTTAAGGCTGTGACAATTAATCCTAAAAAACCAGCTACAGCTAAAGGATGTAAATCAATAGCAGATTTAGCTGTGAGTTGACTGCCTAAAGCTACCTTAGAAAGCAAAGCTAATAAAATAGAATATTTCGGATTCAAGGCATCAGGATTGAGAATACCCATTTTGTCATTCATTGGGACGATTTCAGAATGAGCTAAACCCCAGATTAAAATCGGTAATGTGGCGATAAATCCGGCAATTGGCCCGGCAATGCTGATATCAAATAAAGCTTTCCGGTTAGGAATTGGACTACGCATTTGAATGAACGCACCGAAAGTCCCTAAAAAGAAAGGCATGGGGATAAAATATGGCAGAGTGGAGCGAATTTTGTAGAATTTAGCTGTTAAGTAATGACCCAGTTCGTGAGTGCCTAAAATTGTGATTAATCCCAAGGAATATGGCAATCCTTCTAACAAAATTTGGGGATTAGATTGTAATGTTGTGAGTTCAACCCCAGAAATTCTAGCTCCCACAAAGGTGGTCGTGAAAAGAGTTGTAATTAATAGTAAAAGAGCTAATCCTGGTCTGGTTAATTTTTCGGTTTTGTTTTGATTAACTGCTGAAGCGGCTTGTGAGTTAGGCACTAAGACAAAAAATGGCTTACCATTTATGCCTTCTTGAAATATGAGCAAAAAGCGATCGCCAAATTGTGATTCGACGTTGGCTTTAATTCGCTGGTAAGCTTGCTGCGGTGTAGTTCGTAACTGTCCGCGACAGATAATTGCTTGGGGTCGATACTCAAGATTTTGAATATAGTATACAGACCAAGGAAAACAATTTCGTAGCTGGCTTTCTTCGGTAGGTTCAATGGGACGCACTGGTACTGGTTCTGCGGTAGGATGGATAACCGATTCTGGTTTGGGAGTTTGAGGTTCAGTTTGCTTATCTGTTGACGCTGTTCGCCCCCGTTGAAATAACAGCCAGTATAACAAGAGACAAACAATAGAAGAACCGATAATCAGTGATGGTGGCGGAGGTTGTTTAATGCCATATCTGGCTGTCCATCCAGTCAATAGTAATGCTGGTGTCATTAAAACTAGCCATAACAACCAAACAGGCGTACGTGTAATGCCAAGCGCACTGCGTTGCACCATCAAATAAGTAGCTAGTCCTAGGAGGAGGAGAAACCAAAAATTCATGTTTTCTTTAATAATTTGGAAAAATATCCCACCAGTAGTGTCAGCACCACAAAGCAGAATCTCAAACCCCAATTTTTAACAATAGTTAACTATTAAGGCAGAATTTTTTAGTACCAATTTGTTCCATCATGACCACAGATGAACTGCACAAAAGCTAATAAAACAACGGTTTGACAATCTCAAGCCGAAAATTAGATCAGTAGTTCAACTCTGTGATTAAATTTGTAGCACTCCTCATTTTTGTATAGTTTTTCTCATGGGTTCCTTACCTCAACCGCCCGGTCATCATGCTAAAGCACCACGGCCTGTACTTGACAGCATTTTTGCTTTTGTGCCAAATCGGGACACATTGGGAGGAACCTCCTATTTCATTGTAAGAAATGAAGGGAATATCCTCATCGATTGCCCAGCGTTAGAACAAATAAATCTGGATTTTTTGCGATCGCATGGGGGTGTACGCTGGTTAGTGATTACCCACCGTGGTGCCATTGGCAAAACCCCAGAACTCCAGCAAGCTTTGGGTTGTGAGGTGATCATTCAAGAACAAGAAGCCTATTTATTACCTAATTTAACCGTTACGACCTTTACCCAAGAAATTATTCTTACTTCCACAACCCAAATTATTTGGACACCAGGGCATTCTCCTGGTTCCGCTTGTCTTTATGACAGCAAATTCGGCGGCGTTTTATTTTCTGGTCGGCATTTATTACCCAATCAACAGGGTGAACCAGTACCATTACGTACCGCTAAAACCTTTCACTGGCCTAGACAAATTAAAAATGTTCAATCTTTACTAGAACGCTTTACCCCAGACACCCTTGAGTATCTTTGTCCTGGTGCGAATACAGGTTTTCTGAGAGGTAAGCGTGTGATAGACCAAGCATATCAGCGTTTAGCTGCCTTGGATTTCTCCGATTTGTTGCAGGTACAACTGATTTTATAGAGGGAATAGGGAGTAGGGAGTGGGGAGTAGGAAGGGGAAAGTTTTTGATCAAAGGCTGAGTCAAGACTTTCATGTTAACTTTTTCTCTCTTATCTACCTTGTCTCCCTTGTCTCCCTTCTCCCATTTCCAGGCAGATTGTAAAAAACCTACATTCTTCCCCTACTCCCGACTCCCCACAACTAAAGGATTCTGTGCCAATATTTCGACGGCGGCTTGATATTGGGAATCTGCTTCTGTGGCGAGTTGATCGCGGGTAATAGGTTGTTGGGTAACTATTTTATCTGGCTTAATTCCGAGTTTATTAATATCTCGATGTTGGGGCGTTTCATATTTAGCAATTGTGACTGCTAAACCAGAACCATCTGACAGTTCAAATAAAGATTGAATTAAGCCTTTACCAAATGTAGTTTCGCCTACTAATTGGGCGCGGCCATTATCTTGCAATGCGCCAGCGAGAATTTCACTAGCACTAGCAGTTCCTTGATTGACCAGAATTACTAAGGGGTCTTTTGTGAGTGCTGGACCAAAAGCTTCAAAACTGCCTTGAATACCTTGACGATTCACCGTGTAGACAATGGTGCCAGAATCTAACCACAGCCGCGCAATTTCCACGCCAGCCTGTAAAAGCCCCCCTGGATTATTGCGTAAATCTAAAATATAGGCATCAGCGCCTTTTTTCTCTAGACTATTAATAGCGTGTGCCAACTCTGTAGAGGCGTTGGCGTTAAATTGAGTCAGGCGAAGATAGCCAATGGATGTGCCTTGAGAAGAAGTACGCAATTGGGCAACAACTGGGTTAAGTTCAATGCGATCGCGCACTATACTAACTTCTCGCTCTACTTCGCCATCACGCTCAATTAACAGCGTTACTAAACTGCCAATGGGGCCGCGCATCCTGGCTGCTGCTTCATCCAAAGTTAAATTCTCTGTGGAAAATCCTTCAATTTTGAGAATGCGATCGCGCGGTCTAATGCCGGCTTTCTCGGCTGGTGAACCTTCAATCGGCGAAACCACCTCTAATTGACCTGTTTGGGGATTGAGGGCGATTTGCAACCCAACTCCAGTTAATTCTCCAGAAGTATTGACCTGCAAACTACGGTACTGTTCTGGATCTAAAAAACGGGTAAAAGGATCATCTAGACTCTTGAGCATGGACTGAATGGACGTGTAAGCAGCTTCTTTGTTAGTCAAAGGCTTCTCTAGCACCTTTTGTCTCACACTTGCCCAGTTTTGATGATTAAATGTGTCGTCTAAATAAGTCCGATTGACAATGCGCCAAACTTCTGAAACTAGCTTTTGTTCACTGGTCAATGCTGTGGCCGTTGGGATAAACCCGCCAAGCGCCAAACAAAATCCCAAAAATAGTGACAAAACCACCCGAAAAACGTACTTTTGCATGAACCCCATTCTCAATTCCACCTGAACCCAAATTGTATCGAACTGCCCAGTTCTCTCGTTGTTGATGAAATCTATCTCTCGACTATGTTACTTTTTTTATAGAAGTAGTGCATTGCTCTCATCAAATTGTTAAGGCAATCTATGAGTACACAAGGCACTCTACAAACGATAAAATCTTCTTTGGAACTGGCATTTGAAGTGTTTGGTTGCAAAGAGAACGCCATATATTTCATATTTACAGAGTGTTAAGTTGCTGAAAACGCTCATCACTCTGAAAGCAAAAAAACCAAACAAACAACCTTTTTGTGAAAATCCCAAAATTGCCAATTGGGAGATTTATCAACCGCAACCGATTTTTTAGGAACTTGAGATTGTATGGCCAACGTTTACGACTGGTTTGAGGAACGCTTGGAAATTCAGGCGCTTGCTGAAGACGTAACAAGCAAGTACGTCCCTCCCCACGTCAACATCTTTTACTGTCTGGGTGGAATTACTCTAGTCTGTTTTCTCATCCAGTTTGCTACTGGATTCGCAATGACGTTCTACTACAGACCAACAGTTACAGAAGCTTATGCTTCTGTACAGTACATCATGAACGAAGTAAACTTCGGTTGGCTGATTCGCTCCATCCACCGTTGGTCTGCCAGCATGATGGTGTTAATGATGATTCTGCACGTTTTCCGGGTTTACTTGACTGGTGGTTTTAAAAAGCCCCGCGAATTGACCTGGGTAAGTGGTGTCATCATGGCTGTGATCACCGTTTCCTTTGGAGTAACCGGCTACTCTCTGCCTTGGGATCAGGTAGGATACTGGGCTGTGAAAATCGTGAGTGGTGTACCAGAAGCGATTCCTGTTGTTGGGACATTGATTTCTGATTTGTTGCGCGGTGGTTCTAGTGTTGGTCAAGGAACATTAACTCGTTACTACAGCGCCCACACCTTTGTTCTACCTTGGCTAATTGCAGTCTTCATGCTGTTCCACTTCTTGATGATTCGCAAACAAGGCATTTCCGGGCCTTTGTAATTTCATTGTTGGTTCAGCCAAAATGTGAACAGGCATTAGCTATTTCCAGACAAATTTGTTTGTTTTAAACTGATGAACAATTAGATATGGCACATCAGTAAAAAATCACAGACAGTTTGACTAAGAAATAATGGCTATTCCCCCGTCTGACAAGACTGGGGTAGCCTCAAAGCAAATGGCTAACATCAATGCTTTAACTGAAATTCAGCAGGAGAACGCATTTAAAAATGGCAACACAGAAAAAACCCGATCTGAGCGATCCTATCTTAAGAGCCAAGCTGGCTAAGGGAATGGGTCACAACTATTATGGTGAACCCGCTTGGCCCAATGACCTACTTTATATATTCCCAGTTGTAATTATGGGATCTTTCGCTTGTATTGTGGCTCTAGCTGTACTAGATCCAGCAATGACAGGTGAACCAGCAGATCCTTTCGCTACACCACTGGAAATTCTACCAGAGTGGTACTTGTACCCTGTATTCCAAATTTTGCGATCGCTTCCTAACAAATTGTTGGGAGTTCTCGCAATGGCTTCCGTACCCCTGGGACTAATTCTGATTCCCTTTATTGAGAGTGTCAATAAGTTCCAAAACCCCTTCCGTCGCCCAGTTGCAACTACAGTATTTCTGTTTGGCACTTTGGTAACTTTGTGGTTGGGTATTGGCGCAGCTTTACCTTTAGACAAATCCTTGACCTTGGGACTTTTCTAAATTAGATTAGTTACCGAAAATTGCTTTGACGCTTGTGTAAGTTTGATTAGCATGTAAAAGGGTGTGGGTGGTGGCTAAAACCACTCATACCCTCTAAAATATGCTAGTGAAACAACTAACAAGCGTCAATTTTAGTAATTTAGTACAAAAAGGCAAAAGGAAGAATATTGATACCACAAGCTTTTTAGCAATTTATTATGGTCTGTTTATTTACTCCAACTGTACTAGGCAGTACCTGAGATTTTTTGGGTATATAGCAAAGCAGATTTTAGGACATTTAACTTTGTCCCATAACATCACAAGCTATACCAAAATTAAAAATCTCCCCAAGTCAACCAGTCAAAACATTTTTATTGAATACTCAAGTCAAGGTCAATGCTGAGAATGGTGGAGCGCGACCATCTGACTGTCAGGAGCGAACTTCCGCTCTTAAATAAGGTTCAACAATGGTTTGAGCAGTTTTGTCTCAAATATTTATGTCAACGTGGTTGGACAGAACACCAACTCTATTGTCTGAATTTAGCTTTAGCAGAGGGCTTTACCAATGCAGTTCGCCATGCTCATGAGACTTTACCACCGGAAACAACCATAGATATTGAAGTGAGTCTATGGGTTGACCGAATGGAGATTAGAATTTGGGATCATGGCCAGCCTTTTAATCCAGATGAAATCGCCGAGCCGGAACCTGGTAATCCCCAGGAAGGAGGTTATGGCTGGTTTTTGTTGAGGCGTTTGACGGATCGGGTGGTTTATGAACGTAGCACGGATGAGCGAAATTGTCTGTTAATTATCGAGTACAGTCACCAATAAATTCCAATGGTGAAAAATCAGGTGATTTAAGGGTAAATACAAAAAATCAGTGTATAAAAAATACACTCAGTCTGGTAAAGTCAGCATACGATTTTAGTGACATTTTTGGTAAAATTTGGCAGCAGTATAGAAATAATTCAAGCTGCACTAAAGTAGAACTTGTATTAATAAAAACTTAAATGCTGACTGATTTAACCCAAAGAAAACTACAAGGTATTAACAAAGTTCACCCAACTCCGCACCAATCTTTCGTTTTTATCGAAGTTTTTGGTTGTGAAGGGGGGATTCAGTCTTATGTCAAAGATATCTTTCAGGCTTATACAGAGTTGAATGCAGGTTACAAGACAGATGTTTTCGTCCTGCGAGATAGTCCAGACTGTGTTAATCCTTTTGTGTCTGAGAGTGTAAAATTCCATTATTTTAAAAATAAGTCGCCGCAAATTGGCAGAATGGCGATGGCTGGCGCTTTATTAAAGTTTCTTTTACAAAAACGTCCAGAACGTGTATTTTGTGGTCATATTAAACTTGCCGTCTTAATTCAAACTCTTTGTCAGCCGTTAGGTATTCCCTACACAGTCCTCACCTACGGAAAAGAAGTCTGGGAACCCTTAAATACTCTAGAACGCCGCGCACTCGCCGCAGCCAGTGAAATTTGGACAATCAGCCGTTACAGCCGCGATCGCGCTTGTGCGGCGAATAGAATTAACCCCGACAAAGTGAAAATGCTGCCTTGTGCAATTGATGGTGATAAATTTACCCCAGGGGAAAAACTACCAGAATTAGTCGAGAAGTATGGTTTAACAGATGCTAAAGTCTTGATGACAGTAGCACGCCTGTGGTCGGGTGATATTTACAAAGGCGTAGATGTCACAATTCGGGCTTTACCTCAAATCGCCCAGGCTTTCCCAGAAGTGAAATATTTGGTGATTGGGCGTGGTGATGATCAACCGCGATTAGCCCAGTTAGCCAAAGATTTGGGAGTAAGCGATCGCGTTGTGTTTGCTGGTTTTGTCCCTACAGAAGATTTAATCGCTCATTATCGCCTAGCAGATGCTTATATCATGCCTTCTCAAGAAGGTTTTGGTATTGTTTATCTAGAAGCAATGGCTTGTGGTATCCCAGTGTTATCCGGCGATGCAGATGGTTCGGCTGATCCTTTACAAGATGGGAAACTAGGCTGGCGAGTCCCACACCGTAATGCTGATGCTGTCGCCGCCGCTTGTATTGAAATTTTACAAAAGAATGATCAACGCTGTGATGGCAAATGGTTGCGCGAACAAGCGATCGCCCATTTCGGGACAGTAGCCTTTAAACAGCAGCTTGCAGCGTTAGTAAAAACATCTTAACCAATGACCAATAACAAATGACCCTTGACAATCTCTAAACTCGCTATCCTAGAAAGAGAGCAAGACTGTAATTAAAAAATGAGCTTTAACAATTCACAATTGAATATGCTAAATCTCCGCCCTTTGCTCACTTTCTTAGCAGTTATCTGGTTGCTAGGTTCATTGGGACTGGGTTGGTTAGTAAAATCTTTATTTATCCTGTTTGCACTGCTGTCACTAGCGCCTGTAGTGGCTTTCGTTGGGTTTCGCTGGTGGCTACAACGCAACTTAGTGACTGACAAGTGTCCTGTCTGCGCCTACGAATTCACTGGTTTGAACAATAGCCAATTACAATGTCCTAACTGTGGCGAACAGCTATCAGTCCAGAAAGGTCACTTCCAACGCTTTGCACCAGAAGGCACAATTGATGTGACTGCGGTAGAAGTACAAGCCCAATCATTGGAAGATTAATGAAGAAGTCTTCAAGTGTAGGGAGACAAGGTAGACAAGGTAGACAAGGTAGACAAGGTAGACAAGGGAGATAAGTTAGATAAGGTAGATAAGAGAGAGATAGGATTGCTATAACTTCGTGTCCTACTTGTCCTTTGTGGTTCTTTGATACAAAAAATTAAGGGTGTAAGGGTTTTGGATACATATACCCCTACACCCTTACACCCAGTGTTTACAATCTTTGTGTGTAAATTCCGTCTATTTAACTCGCACTACCCAATCTCGCTTCAATGTCGGCTGCTTGGACTGCACCAGTGTATTTATCAGTGTTGATAACTAGGAATGGTGTACCAGAGATACCTAAATCATTCGCTTGTTTGAGGTCTTTGTCAATGGCTGTTTTTGCCAACTTGCGATCGCTCTCAAACTTCACCAAATTGAGGTTTAGTTTTTTAGCAATATCAACGTATAAGGTTTCACCTAGTTGCTTTTGATTTTCAAACAAAGCATCATGGTATTCCCAGAACTTACCTTGTTGTTTAGCAGCCCAAGCCGCTTGCGCTGCGGGGAATGCTTCTGGGTGGACTCCAGTTAGAGGAAAATTCTTGTAAACCAATGTCAACTCGTCTTTATGCTTGTCTACTACTGATTTCAGAGTTTTATGTACTTCCGCACAGTAGGGACATTGAAAATCAGAAAACTCAACTAGCACTGTTTTGGACTTAGCCGCACCAGTGGTTGGTGATTCGCCAATGATATTTGCTGGGTTAGATTTTAAATCATCTAAAAAAGCTTGTTGGACTTTCTGTAATTTTTCTTGTTTAGCCAGTTGATACTCTTGCAGAGAGTTAAGAACGAATTGTGGATTGTTACGGATAATTTCTAAAACTTGCTTTTCGAGTTTAGAGTCAATGTCGGTAGCTGCTTGTGCAGGTAGTGTCCAGCCTAAGACCAAACACAGCAGGCAGACGATAACCCAGGTACGTAGATACTGAAATAATTGTCGCATATCAAAATACTGAAAGTGGTCTAGCACTATTTAAGTATTACCTACTGTCTGTAAAGTTAAAAAGCAGGGGATTGTAAATATTTCTTGTTGAGCTAAAGCAGAATTAAAGAGGGTTACAGCCTTGTGTTCTTTCTGAAATATTGATCTGAATTTGAAGTTTTTACTTAATTAAAAATTAAGGATTACTGATAACTCACCATATATCTTGGTGCGTTACGGCTAATTCTCATACTTTAAATCTAGGACTTACGCATAAAAACGAAAAATCAAGGGTTTTGGCGAGGGTATAGGGGTTCAGGGGTATACTGATTCAAAATCCTTACACCCCAAACCCTTTCAGCCTTTCACCCAATCTCTACAGATAATCTTTGCGCGTAAGTCCTGGCCGTAATACACCCTACTTTTTTTGGAGAGAAATTGCCACCTTGCCATCTTTGACGCATAAAAAGTCTATAATGCCGTGTGACACGGCATCATAAGGATGGATACGTGCATGAACATTTAGCAAGAACTAGAGTGAATCTATGGGTAAGCAGCGTGTGCTGTCAGGAGTTCAACCAACTGGTAATCTGCACTTAGGTAACTACTTAGGCGCGATTCGCAACTGGGTAGAAATCCAAGACCAGTATGAAAATTTCTTTTGTGTAGTGGATTTACACGCGATTACTGTACCGCATAATCCAGCGTCTTTGGCGGCAGATACTTACACCATCGCCGCACTTTACCTGGCCTGTGGGATTGATTTAAACCACTCCAGTATCTTTGTCCAGTCCCATGTTTCTGCACACAGTGAACTTGCTTGGCTGCTTAACTGCATCACTCCCCTAAACTGGCTACAAGACATGATTCAGTTTAAGGAAAAGGCTGTTAAACAAGGTGAAAACGTTAGTACAGGTTTGTTAATCTACCCAGTGCTGATGGCGGCTGATATTTTGCTTTATCAAGCGGATAAAGTGCCGGTGGGTGAAGACCAAAAACAACACATAGAACTGACAAGGGATATTGTCAATCGATTAAATCATCAATTTGCCAAGGATCAACCAGTTTTGAAGTTACCAGATCCTTTGATTCGGAAAGATGGCGCAAGGGTGATGAGCTTGACCGATGGGACACGCAAAATGTCCAAGTCTGATCCGTCAGAGTTGAGCCGGATTAATCTGTTAGATCCACCAGACCAGATTGCGAATAAAATCAAACGGTGCAAAACTGATCCTGTCCGGGGTTTAACTTTTGATGTTCCAGAACGGCCGGAGTGTAATAACTTATTAACTTTGTATATGTTGCTGTCTGGCAAGACCAAAGAAGCAGTAGCAGCAGAATGCCAAGATATGGGTTGGGGACAATTCAAGCCACTATTGACAGAAACAACAATTAATGCCTTACACCCCATCCAAGAAAAATATCAGCAAATTATGGATGACAAGGGTTATTTGGAGTCTGTGTTGCGTGATGGACGGGAAAAAGCACAAGCGATCGCTAATCAAACTTTAGCAGATGTGAAAGCAGCGTTAGGCTACTCTATGCCTGTGTAGTTCATCATGGCTTATAGGGAAGCTTGTACTTAAGTTTATACTTACGTACTTCCTAACTAGCAAGTGCTGGGGAAGAATGATCATTGTTTTTCTTCCCCACTTCCCGATTCTGCCCCTTGTTCTTTAAGGTGTAATTTGTTATACGCTTAAAAAGAACATAAAGAATAACGTTATGGAAGATAACCATAGCTGTGCTGCTTTAAATTATTTCCGTAAAGCCGCGCAAGCAGGGGAATTTTTAGTTACCGCCGAGGTAGCACCCCCAAAAGGAGGAAATCCTACTCATACAATTGAAATGGCGGCGACTCTTAAGGGGAGAGTTCATGCTGTCAATATTACTGATGGTAGCCGCGCTGTGTTGCGAATGTCGTCATTAGTAGCTTCAGCGATTTTACTACAAAACGGCATTGAACCAATTTGTCAGATGGCTTGCCGCGATCGCAACCGTATCGCCTTACAAGCCGACTTGATGGGCGCTCATGCTTTAGGTATTCGGAATATCTTAGCTTTAACAGGCGACCCGGTAAAAGCAGGTGATCATCCTGATGCAAAGGGTGTCTTTGATTTAGAGTCAGTGCGACTACTGCAATTAATTCAAAAAATGAATCAAGGTGTTGATTGCAACGATAAACCCTTGACTGATGGCGCGACAGATTTATTTGTCGGTGCAGCCGTAGACCCGCAGTGTGCAAGTTGGTCTGGTTTGCAAAGTCGCTTTGAACGTAAAATTTCAGCCGGAGCGCAGTTTTTTCAAAGTCAATTAATCACTGATTTTGAAAGACTAGAAAAGTTCATGGATAAGATAGCGTCTGTGCATAACAAACCTATTTTGGCAGGAATTTTTCTGTTGAAATCGGCGAAAAATGCTCAATTTATTAATAGGTGCGTTCCGGGTGTAAATATACCTGAACATATTATTGATAGATTAGCCAAAGCCAAAGACCCCCTAGAAGAAGGTGTCAAAATTGCTGCCGAACAGGTTCTAATAGCAAAGCAATTATGTCATGGTGTCCACATGATGGCAGTAAAGCGGGAAGATTTGATTCCCAAGATTTTGGATTTGGCGGGAATTGCACCAGTTAATTTGGTTGTAGCGAAGTAGTCTAAGTCAGGTGTCGGATTTTTTTCCAGCAGTTGGGATTAACCAGCTGCTTTCTTATTGACTAAGCTTGGATATTAAGATTAGTTTAGATTTATTCCAAACGCCAACGTCAAAAGAGAGTACGATCAAGAAAAGTCATCTAAGTATAATACTATTTTATCATGAGGTAGCATCTCCAAGGATTAGATAAAAGTGAAACAATAAGGAATAAGTATTATGTCGAATCAAAATAACATCAATTTCAACTCTCTATACGAAGACCATGAAGTAGAACAGGATGAAATTGAACTACTAGAAGAAGATTTAATCTATGAACCCTTCGATCCTAATCTTATTCGTGTTGATACTAGACCATTGACTATTGACTTAGTGTTGAAAAGAATTAAATTTAATGAAATTGATTTATCACCTAAGTTTCAGCGTCAAGATGATATTTGGACTCCTACTGCCGAAAGTAGGCTTATTGAATCTATTCTGATTCGTATACCGCTTCCAGCATTTTATATGGATGCTACAAATGATAATAAATGGTTAATCATAGATGGAAAACAAAGATTAAGTACGCTTAAAAAATTTGCTATAGATAAAACACTGACGCTACAAAATTTAGAATTTCTTACACATCTTAAGGGTAAAAAATATGATGAATTACCTCGTAATTATCAGCGTCGTATAGAAGAAACATACATTACAGTTTATCTAATTGATAAAGGAACACCACCTGATTTTACATATAATATTTTTAGGCGAATAAACACACTAGGAGTTCCTCTTTCACCTCAAGAACTACGTCATGCGTTGAATCCAGGACAAGCAACAGAATTCTTAGATAAACTTGCTAAATCTGAAGAATTTAAAACAGTTACTAACATCACAAAAGCTCGACAAAAACGTATGGATGATCATGAATTTGTCTTAGGTTTTATAGCTTTTTATTTAATGCCTTATGAAACTTATCTAACTAAACATGGTAGAGACTATTTTCTAAATGAGGCTATGATAAGAATTAACAAAATGACTCAGGATAAACTTTATGAAATAGAAGACAAATTTAAATTTGCTATTATGACAGCTTATTCTGTGTTTGATAAATATTCTTTTAGGAAAATTTTTAATGATAATCAGAAAATGCAACCTATTAATAAAGCCTTGTTTGAGGTTTGGTCTGTTACTTTTAGTAAATTAAATAAGCAAGAAGCTGAATTACTAAAACAACGAAAAGATAAAGTTATCAATGAGTTCATCAAATATATCGAACAAGATGAGGAATTTGTAAAGTCAATATCCCAAGCTGCTGATAAAGTTAATTATAGATTTCAGACAATCGAAAAAATTGTTAGAGATGCACTATTATGATTGGTTTATTGCAACTGCTAAATTTCAAACCTTTTGAGCAACAGTCAATTAAGTTAAAAAACCTAACTTTGCTTTCTGGACTTAACAGTACTGGCAAATCTTCTGTTATTCAGTCGCTTTTGCTGCTCCGTCAATCTTATCAGCAAGATTTATTACCTAATATTGGGTTAGCTCTAAATGGTGATTTAGTTTGCATAGGTACAGCTAAAGATGCTTTGTTTGAGGCAGCAAAAGAAGACTCAATTGGTTTTGAAGTATTTTGGAGAAATGGAGCAAAAGGCACATGGCTTTTTGACTATAACCAAGAAGCAGATGTTCTCGGCCTTGCGTCACCAGCAACATCCCCTGATATATATAAATCGAGTCTTTTCAGTGATAAGTTTCATTACTTGCAAGCAGAACGTATCGGCCCTAGAACATACTCTGATATCTCTGATTTCCAAGTAAGGCAGCATCAACAACTGGGAACTCAAGGACAATATACTGTCTATTTTCTCTCTGTTTATAGAGACAAAAATATTCCCAATTCCAAACTTAGTCATCCCAACGCTATCTCCTTAAGTCTGAAAAATCAAGTAGAAGCATGGATGGGAGAAGTCAGCCCAGGAACGCGACTGGAAATAAAATCTAATCAAGATATGGACTTGGTAAGTGTTCAGTACTCCTACGGACTAAGTAAACCTCACCGTGCGACTAATGTTGGTTTTGGTATTTCTTATATTTTGCCAATCATTGTAGCAGTACTAGCATCAGAGCCTGATACACTTATTCTAGTTGAAAACCCGGAGGCTCATCTTCATCCCAGAGGGCAAGCTAAAATGGGTGAATTGTTAGCACTTGCAGCTAGTTGTGGTGTTCAAGTAGTGATAGAAACTCACAGTGACCATGTTTTAAACGGAATTCGTCTTGCTGTTCATGATGGCAAGCTTAAACCAGAAGATGTGCAATTAAACTATTTTCAACGGCAGGAACAACACGGTAAGTTCTTTACAGAAGTAATATCACCACACATTAACCGAAGTGGAAGAATAGACAAATGGCCAGATGGTTTCTTTGATGAATGGGATAAGAGTTTGGAAGTCTTATTAGAGCCAGTGGAAGAGTAGAATATGGAGATAGAAATCGTTTTTAATGAACTCTGTTTACTTACTCCTTCTATTGATATTAATACAGCCAGACAGTTAATGTCTGATTTCATAAATACAATAATTGCTATCAAACCGCCAAGTGGAATTAAAAAGAAACTCCGTACACAAAGCAATTTTAATGATTTACAACTTGCACAAGATTATCTAATCGCTCAATGGCGTAATGATCCAGATGTAGATATAGAAGCTCGAAGATTGATTAGAAGTTTACAAAATAGAAATGATCCTCCTTTACCAGATATTGCCGATCCAGAAATTGAGGTGATGTATAAAGGACAGCAAACAATTGGAATCTGTTACGCTTACGTTTCAAATTCTCTAGCAATAAGTTTGCAGTCAGAATTACATTGGAAAGCGAGTAATTTGGAGATTCAGGTAACAAAGATAAATGAAGAAGAGCAATTAGTTACTAATAACGACAATGTTTTACACGCTAGTTGTACTAGTCACGTACAGGAACACTATAATTGGATTCAGGATATTCAAGAGCGCATCTGTCAACAAGTCGCCGATGGTGAAGATATCTGGAAAAGAAAAGAAGAGTTATTTCCAAACTTAGAATTTTGTGAAGTTGTTGGTAGGCAGCTAAAAAATATTCGTACTAGACAGTTAGAACTTCAGCCTGTCTTTAAAATCTTGTATGAACTCCAACAATGTACAGAAAACTGGAAAACTGGCTCATTCAATGTTAAAGGTTATGCTCTTGAAGAGTCGGGAGAAAGTGAAGCAACTCTTAATCAATATAAAAATGAAAGAATGTTTCTTTGCCCCGATGGTGAAAAGCGTTTATTTGAGAAGCATATTAAATTAAGGTTTTGTAACTGGCGAATTCACTTCTTTCCAAAAGAACCAGGAAGAGTCATTATTGGCTATGTTGGTCGTCATCTTCCCACGGTGAAATATAAAACTTAGTAAACGCAGATGGACGCAGATAAATTTGTATCTCAGCAGACTAGTACAACAAGGCAAAAGTAAAAAGTGAGCCATTGCGGTGGACGGGTTTCCCGGCATAAAGCAAATGGCGACCCGAAGGGCAAAAGGAAAAAGAAAGAATAGTGATATCACAAGCCTTTTAGCAATTCTATATAGTCTGTTTATTTCCGCCGCGTTGTACTAGGAAAGGCTATAAGCTGTTAAGCATTTAAATTGTGTATAATAGAAAGCTGAATTAAGTAAAAAAAAGGAATAATGCCAGCAAAAAATCATTTAACTTCTCAGCAAATAGAGAAACTACAAAAAGCCTTAAAACTGGAAGAAAATGGAGAAATAAGAGAAAGAATACTAATTCTCTTGTTGCTTAATGACGGAAAAACACAAGCTAACATAGCAGAATTTTTGGGTTGTTCTTTAAATAAAGTATCATATTGGTGTGTACATGGAGATGAGCGAGAATCTAGAAAGCCTAAAAGATGAAAGGATGAAGGGAAACCATAAAAAAGCCACAGATAAGTATATAGAAATATTACTAGAAACTATAGATAAAGAACCAGAAGAATTAGGATACGAGTTTGGCAGATGG